>JBOHSN010000054.1:0-26813 GCA_050733215.1 Gemmatimonadales bacterium | reverse complement strand
CCCGTCTTCTCCCGTCCCCTCCCGCCCTATCTTCCTCTCAATGCATCCCTCGCGCGACCACCTCCTCCCGCCAGACCCCGACGCCTACCGCCGCGCACCCCACCCGCGCGGCCGCATCATCGTGATCGCACCGACGCGCGCGGCGTGCGAGACCATCGAGCTCGCCCTCTCCCTTCGCATGGAGACGGTGCTGGAACGGGAGCACGGCCGGGAGTTGCGCGAGTGGGCGGCGGTGGGCAAGCCGTTCGGCATCGTGGCGGGCACCGGCGTCGGCAAGACGCTCGGCATCCGCCCCATCGCCGAAGCCATCCTCGAAGAGCCGCTCCGCCTGGGCGTGGTCAATCGCGAGCGGGAGGCTACGCCCGACACGCCCACCTGGAACGTCGTGATCGTCACGACCGGCATCGCGAGGCGCTGGTTCGAGGATGACCTCATCAGCGGCCGCGACACGCTGATCGTCGACGAGATCCATCAGACCTCGGCCGAGCTCGAGCTCTGCCTCGCGCTCGGCAAGCGCGCGGGCTGCCGCTACATCTGGCTCAGCGCGACCGTCGATCCCACGTTCTACGCCCGCTATCTCGAGAGCGCCGAAGTGCTCGTGACCCAGGCGTTCGATCCGTGGCTCAAGGCCAGCGTGAAGGTGCTGCCGCAGAAGCCCGGCGAGTTCCTCGACGACCGCTTCATGCGTCACGTGATCAAGGAGCGCCGAGGCGTCGCGGTGTTCGTCCCTACCCGCGCGGAGGTGGAGCAGCTCGCGCGGAGCCTCGGTGAGCAGTGGCGCCGGCTGAACACCGCGTTCTATCACGGCGGCGAGCCCATCCGGGTGATCCGGCCATTTCTCGAGGGCGAGGTGGAGCATCCCTGGCTGCTCGCGATGACGGCCGCCGGCCAGTCGGCCCTCAACCTGCGCGGCCTCGACACCGTGGTCATCTACGACGCCCGGTACGGCAACGTGGTGGACCGCGGCCGGAACGTGCTCCACCGGCTCTATCTCGGGGCCAACGAGATCCTGCAGATGGCGGGTCGCGTGCACGGACGGGTCGCGGCGGGCGAGGTGTTCATCCTGAGCGACCGGGACCTCGTGTTCGAGGAGCTCCGGCCCGGCCCGCCGGAATTCCAGCTCGCCGGCGACGCCGAGCGGGTGGCGGTTACCTGCGCGGCCCTCGGGGTGGACGCCACGGAGCTCGAGCTGCCGGTGCCCCTCGACCGGACGGCGTACCGCCGGGCCCTGTCGCTGCTCACGAGTCGCGGCCTCGTCGAGGGCGGCCGGCTCACCCGATACGGGCACGAGGTCGAGGCGATGCCGGTCGACCGCCCGTGGGGCGAGCTCCTCGTCCACGCCGAGCCGGAGCTCGTGCCCATCGTGGCCGTCTGCTCCAACATCGACTCGCTCCACCGGATGACGCGCGAGGAGCGCGACCTCCACGGCGCGGTGGTGAGCGGGAGCGATCACCTGACCGCATACAACCTGTACGCCGAGGCGGTGAACCAGCACGCCTACCTCGGTGAGGTTTACGGATTGCCCCGCCATCTCTTCGAGGAGGAGGGACTGGCCGAGTGGGCGGAGCGGCGGGGGGTGCTGGTGAAGGCGATCGAAGACATCGCTCTCGGCACGGCATCGGTGTACCGCTCGCTGGAGATGTCGCTGCCTCCCCGGCTGCCCCACGCCTCACGCGAGATCCGGCAGCGCTGGGCGGAGCTGGTCGCCCGCATCATGCCCTTCGACCTGGTCATCGACGAGCACACCGCCGACGGGCAGGAGGCGCGGGTATCCAAGACATCGGTGGCGGGGAGCTGGGGAGCCGTGGCCGGCACGGTGCGCTACTTCGCCGACCGGTTCGGGACGCCGCGCGCCGCGATCGAGGGCACCACGCTGTCGTACGAGCTGATCCGCGAGCACGCGACCTGGGGCCGGCCGGTGGTCACCGTCGGCGGGCCGCGCAAGCAGCAGCGGCTGGTCGCCTCGCGGTTGCTCACCTACTTCGGCTTCGAGCTGGAGACCGTCACCGAAGTGATCGAGGGCGATGTCCCGGCGGAGCTGCGTGACCTGGCACTCGACGCGCTCGCCGATGCGCTCCTCACCGGCGAGACGGTGCATCCGGACCAGGGTCGTATCCGGCGCGCCGTCGCCGAGCTCGACGAGCTCTGGCGGCGCTCCGGCGGCACGCTCGCACCGGCGGGCCGGGAGCCGGTTCGAGCGATCATCCGGCGCCAGCTCGAGGGTATCGTCGGCTGGCACACGTTCCTCGGGACCCGGCTCGCGCTCGATCCCGCCGCGCTGGTGGACGACGCGACCCGGGCGTCGCTCATCGAGCTCCCCTCGAGCGCGCGAGTGCGGGGTGACACCGTGGCGCTCGAGTACGACGTCGACGCCGGCGAGCCCGTCGTCCGCATGCGCCTGAGGGAAGGGCAGGCCCGCCGACTCAGACCCGGAGACCTCCCGCCGCTCGACCGGCCGCTCCGCTTCGAGGTGGTGCGTGGCCGCCATCCACCGCTCCGGGCCGGCTCACTGGGTGCGCTGCAGTCCGAGCTGCGGAAGCTGCCCACGCGCGAGGCCCGCGTCCGGGGCCGGCGCCGGTGACTCCTCGAAAAGAATTCACCCGGAGGCGCGGAGGGTGCGGAGAGCCGCTTCTGGAGTGGCCGCGTCCAAGAGTTTCGGATCCTCGGACATGAAATCACATCAGATGCAGTTCTCCGCGCCCTCCGCGCCTCCGGGTGAACAGCTGTTTCATGATCGGGCTCGGGTCACCTCCGGCGCGCTTCCCAGCAGCCGCGTCATCCGGCCGCTCCATTCGGCGACGAACCGGTCGATCTTTTTCTCATCCACCTCGTAGGTCGTCAACCAGACCGTTCCGAAGCTGCCTTCCCAGCCGTAACGCAGGATGCCGTCGTTGAGGTGATCCACCGTGCCGGCGAAATCCTTCGGCACCGAGTTCATCAGCACCGTGCCCTCGAACACCTCGCCGGTCGCGGCACGGATCCGATACCGGTCGCCCTCGCCCAATCCCTCGAGGGAGCCCTCGGCTACGAGGCCGTCTCGGCCCATCAGCTTGCTCCACAGCGTGGCGGCTGTCTCCCCTGCCGTCCGGGCGAGCAGCCACGCGACGCTCCGGCGCTTCCCGCGGTGGTGCGCGAGATAGTGGCGGAGGTTCCGGAGCTCGCCGTACCAGCCGCGGCCGGTGCCGTCCACCTCGTCGTCCCACTCCGCGCCGTAGCCGAAGCCCGAATGCACGACCCGGAGCACCGTGGCTCCGCCGCGCGCCTCGAGCAACCACTCCAGGGCGAGGAGCGCCGGGTCGTCGCTGCGTTCCTGGGCGCTCACCATCCGAAGCCGGCGTCCCGGCTCCCACGCTTCGATGCGGTAGGTCCAATCGAACTCGTCGGTCCATCTGAGCCGCGCCAGTGCGCCCGGACCGGCCCCGATCTCCGCCTCGAAGCAGAACCACTTCACGATCTCGCTCGCGTCGGTGATGGCGCGCCAGACCTCCTCCGAGCTCGCGGGGAGCTCGATGGTGGCCTCCACCGAGCGGCGGGGAGTGTCCACGTGATGCGCGGTCATGGGGTGACCTCCTTCGGTGGGCTGGCCGGATAGGCGCCGACCATAATTCGGAACGAGCGGCCAGCGGGGGAGCCGGCCGTGTGATAGCGGGCGACGAGCGCGGCGACGGCCTGGGTGAGGTCCTCCGCGAATGCGGCGCGGTCGGCCGCATTGGCGAACCGGATCTCGGTATCGAGCGCGAGCGTGGCGAGCCGCTTGTCCTCTCGCCGCGCCCGCTCCGTGACCCCTGCCAGCTCGCGGATGGCTCGAGCGGCCAGCGACGCCAGGTACGCGGCTGACTGGTGATCGGCCACCCGGCCGGGATCGGCGCCGAGCGGGCCGAGCGCCTCGGGACTGACGACGTACGCCTGCGCGCTGGCGCGCACGACGCGCTCGATGCAGTTGCCCTTCCGCCGCTCGGCGACGAGCTCGACGAGACCCTGCCGCTCCAACTCCCGCAGGTGGTAGTTAATCCGCTGCCGGGGCAGCCGGAGCCGCCGGGCGATCCCACTCGCCGAATCGGGCTCGGCCAGCTCGCGGAGCAGGCGGAGCCGATCGGGCTGAAGCAGCGCGGCGGCGGCTTCGGACTCGCGCACGATCGAGAGGGCAGGGGCGGCCATGACGCGCTCCGGGGTGCAGGTCGAGCCGAAGATGTTGCCGACAGATAATTCTGTCAAGACCGTCTTAGTGGTCGGAGACGAGGGCGGGAGAAGGCGGGAGAGGGAGGGAGAAGGAGCGCGCGCCCTGGCATCACGCCGAGGCGAACCTCCGTTTCCCGCCCTCTCCCGCCTTCTCCCGCCCTCGTCTCCCTATTTCGCCAGCAACGTCTCGAGCTTCGCCGCGACTGCCGCAAGCGCGGCGGCCTGCGCCTCGAGCTCTCCGGCCGTATCGAGCTGCTGTTGAACCGCAGCCGTCGCTCCCTCCGCGCGGGCGAGCTGGCCGCGCGCCACCTGCGTGCTCCGTTCCACGGCCGACTCGATCCGCGCGGCGGCCTCCTGCAGGCGGTCGGCGCGATCGCGCAGGGCCGTCGCGGTGCCGGTCAGGTTGATCAGGTGCTGCTGCGCGCTATCGAACAGCGTTCCGCCCGTCCGGCCCCGCGACGCGGCGCCGCGCATGTCTTCCAGCACGCGCGCCAGCGCGAGCACGGCCCGCTCGATCTCGTCCCGGATGCCGGTGACGAGTCGTCCGATGTCCCGCGCCGACCGGCCGGAGTCGTCCGCAAGCTGGCGCACCTCCTCCGCAACCACGGCGAACCCCTGGCCCTCCGCCCCGGCGCGCGCAGCCTCGATCGCCGCGTTCAGCGCGAGCAGGTTGGTCTGGAATGCGAGCCCATTGATGGCGCCGCTGATCTCCTGAATCTGGTCGCCGCGCGCCATGAGCGCGTCGACTTCGGTCCGGACCAGTCCCAGCGTGTGCATCGCCTGCTCGATCTCGCCCGCCAGCGCCTCCGACCTCCGCACCAGCGCGGTGCCCTGCTCGCCGACCGCGCGACCGATGTCGGCGTTGCGCGCCGCCTCGGTCCGCACCTCCGCGGCCACTGCTCCTGCGGTCCGGCTCGCCGCCTGCACCTCGGCCAGATCGCCCACCTGCTGCCGGGCGCCGGCAGTGGTCTCGCGGAGTCCCTCCGTCGAGGCGCGGGCCGCGGTGTCGAGCTGTTGGCCCGCACGTGCGAGCGCATCGGCCGATCGGGCGAGCTCGCGCGTGGTGGAGCGCAGCTCCTCGTCCGCGAGCTTGGCGCGGAACACGGCGGCCAGCGGCCCGGCCAGGCGGCCCAACGAGCTCAGCTCGCGTGCGCCGAGGGCGCCTGCCGGCCCACCGGCGATCCGGATCTCGCCGATCGCGCCGCGGTCGTCGCCGAGCGGATAGGCAACCGCGGACCCGCCCAGCTCGACCGACTCGGTGAGCGGTGCCGCCGGCCAGTTCGGGGGCTGCTCGCCCGCCGCGGCGAGCACCCGCGGCTGGGCGCCGTTCGCGACGCGGATCATGGCGCCCGACGCCTCGAAGGTGCGGCAAAGATGGTGAGCCAGTTCGGCCGCGGCGGTCTCGACGTTCGGCTCGAGCAGCAGACGCACCTGGAGTTCGCGCGACTCCCGCGCGAGACGGCGGTCGTTGAAGTGCCGGCTGCCGATGATCGCCAGCCCGCAGCCAATCGGGAACGCGACGAACAGCGCGGTAGCCAGCGTGAGGCCGGGCGACAGTTCGAACGCGAACACCGGCACCAGGCGCACCAGCCATCCGGGTCCCATCCCGATGAGGATCGCAAGGGCCGCGAGTCCCACCGTGCGACGCCGGTCGCCGCGGGGAAGGGAACGCAAGGCGGCGACCAGCATCCCCACCGCGAGCACGAATGCCGCGAGGTTGAGCAACTGCCGCCGCGCCATGCCGTCCACCACGCCGAACAGCCGTTCCTGTCCCCCGAGGACCGCGCCGAGCGCCACGACGAACAGCACGCCGTGCAGCGTGTACCAGGCGAGGACCGGCCGCCGCCAACGCTCCTCCCCTTCGGGCCAGCCGAGCGCGAGCGCGAAGTGCACGAGTGTGGGGGCGTGGAGCCAGGAGCCGATCCCATAGGCGGCGAAGAGCAGCCAACCGGGCAGGCCCGCGTCGGGCATCAGGCTGTGGAGCCCGAACCAGGTGGCCCAGCCGAGGCACTGGAGGAGGAAGGGAAGCGCGGCGGGCGAGCGAGGGGCCTGCTGTAACGCGAGAACCCCGACGGTCCAGAAAACCGTGCCCCCGAGCGTCAGCCAGAGGAGCGTCTTCGCTTCCGGTCCTGACCGGACCTGGGCGGCGGTCTGCGCCAGGCCGAGGATCAGGACGAGCGCGCTCGCGCCGGCGGCGGTGGCTCCGAGCGGGAGGTGTGCACCCCGGTCGGACGCGCGCGTCCTGCTAATGGAAGAGATGGTCACGTCCTTATATGGTAGTCAGTTGGCGCCCCAACGAAAGCGCCAGCGCCGTCTGCGAACGTCCCGGAGTGAAACCTGTCTACAGCCAGTGCCGTACGAGATCACATGACTGACACCCTGGCCCTCGACAAGCTGCCCGCCGTCTTCTCGCCGCTCGCCAAGGCGGTCCTCGACGGCTTCAGCGAGGGCGTCGTGGTGTTCGACCGCGACGCCCGCATTCTGTACGCCAACCAGCCCGCCCGCGACGCGCTCCGGGAAATGGCCCTGAGTGAAGGCGCGCCCGATCTCCAGCCTCGCCTCGCCGCGCTCGGCGGCCGGCTCAGTCCGCTCCGGATCGGGGCGCTCGAGCTGGGCGAAGCGATGTTCATCCCCGGCATCGTCGGGCCGACGACGTTGGCGGATCGCGAGAAGGAGGCTATCGTCAAGACCCTGGACGCCCACGGCTGGAAGCTGGCGGAGACCGCGCGCCAGCTGGGCATCAGCCGGACTACCCTCTGGCGCCGCCTCAAGGCGTACGGACTGCACCGAGACGGCCGAACCAAATGGTCGAAAGCCTCCTAGCGATCGCACTCCTCGTTCAACCACTTCCCCCCCCAGACACCACACAACCCTTCGCAGATACCGCCACCCGCGCGCTCGTGGAGCGCGCGATGGCTCGGCACCACGCGCGCGGCGTGGATGACTCGAAGGGGATTCTCAGTCGCTTCCTCGAGACCGGCGCGCTGCATCCGCTGGCGGCCGATGGCCCGGCGTGGTACCGCTACGGGTTGGTGGACAGCCTGAGCGTCACGCCCGCCCCGGGCGACACGACGTGGGTGTACCTCGTGGAGGTGGTGCCGCGTCGCAGAGGCCGCCCCCTCGTGACCGGCCGGCTCTGGATCGAGGCCCACTCGGGCGCAGTCGTGCGTCTCGTGCTGCGCCCCGCCGGCACGGAACCGCTCGAGCTGCCGCTCGCGCAACGCGCCGAGAGCCTGCCGCCGGACATCACCGGCGAGCGGGCCCAGGGCGTCTCGTTCGAGAAGCCGTCCGACCCGCTCCGCTACGACCGGGTACAAGGCTGGTCGTTCGGATTCGGCTACCGCGTGCGGGTGCCCGCGATCGAGTTCGGCGGCGTGCAGGGGACGATCCGGTACGGGATTTCCGACGAGCGCGTCACCGGACGGCTTTCGTTCGTGCGCGACGCGCCGACCGGACGGCTGGCGGTGGGCGGCTACCGCGACGTCGTGGACGTGGACCCGATCTCGCGCGGGCAGACCGTAGGCAACACCCTCAACGCGATCTTCGCGGCGCACGACAACGGCGACTATCTGCTGGCCACCGGCGGGAGCGCGTCGTTCGCCACTCCGCTCGCCACCGGCTGGGAGCTGGGGCTGAGCGCGCGGGTCGAGCGGCAGCGAAACGTGTTGCGCGAAGCGGCGTCGGATGTGAACGACTTCTTCGGAGGTGACGGGATCTTCCCGGAGAACGCGCCGATCAACGAGGGGACCTTTGCCGGAGGATCGGTGAGCCTCGCCAGCACCGGCGGTACGCGCTGGTCGGTCACCGCCGACCTGCTCGGCGGCGAGGGGCTCTTCACCGGGCGCTTCTTTGGCGAGATCCGACAGTCGTTCGGCGGGCGGCGGGGCGCCACGATCCGCGCCAAGGCCGGCATCGCGACGTCCACCGACCTCGCGCAGATGCAGTTCCGGGCCGGCGGGGTGAATACCGTGCGCGGCTTCGACTACGGCACGCTGCGGGGACAGGCGTTCTGGGCAGCCCAGCTCGACGTCGCGCCGATCGCAGGGCGGATCCGTCCGGTGCTCTTCGCCGACGCGGGCCGGGCGAGCGCGCCGAGCGACCTGTTCCACGGTCGCGTGCTGGCGGGAGCGGGCGTGGGCCTGTCGGTGTTCGGCGGCCTGCTCCGCCTGGACCTGAGCCGCAGGCTGTCTCCCGGCGATGGCACCCTTCGTTTCGATGTCACTGCCGGGGCGCCGCGCTAGATGGCCGGATGGACCGATGGCCAGATGAACAGTTGGTGCCGCCGGCGGTTCATCCGCTCATCCGCTCATCTGCTCATCTGTTCATCGGTCTGGGCGTGTTCCTCGACCAGGTCCCAGGAGGGAGCGGGGACAATGGAAGCCCACTGGGCCGGCGCCGACACCGGCTCGCTCCGCGGCGTGGCCACCGCCCGATGGTGCGCCGACCCGGGCTTCGGCGAGGTGCTGGGTGTGCGGGGCGACACCGGCATCGCCGTCGCGATCCGCCGCGCGGACTCGTTCGTCCCCGGCCGGTATGCGGCCGTGCTGCCCGACAGCGCCGACACCTCGGCCGCCTCCGCGACGGTGGCGCTTCGCTTTCTCGGCCGCACCACCGTGAGCGGCTACCAGAGCGACTCGGGGATGGTGACCCTCGAGCGCGATGCGGCCGGCCGACTCGGGGTGCAGTTCGACGTGCGGGCCCGTGCGGTGGGGGCCGTCGGCACGCTCGCGCTGCGCGGCCGGGCCGCTGCGGTCCCAGTGGCGCGGGGCGGCGAAGAGTGCGCGACGCCGTGGCGCCCCTCCGAGTAAGTTTCCCCCATGGAGTCCACCTACTTTCGCAAGGGATTCGGCCTCAAGGGCGCGATCGAGGGGCAGCTCACGAGCGACTACCACAGTCACGTGGTGGATGTGCTTCGCGCCAACGACCACCGCCTCACGGTGGGTCCGCTCACGTTCCGGCTCGCCCGCGAGTTCGGCTTCTGCTACGGCGTGGACCGCGCCGTGGACTACGCCTACGAGACCCGCCTCAAGTTTCCCGACCGCCGGCTGTTCCTCGCCGGGGAGATCATCCACAACCCGCACGTGAACCGGAAGCTCCGGGACATGGGGATCGATTTCCTGCGCCACGGCGCCGACGAAGAGTTCGATTTCTCCGCGCTCACCTCGGACGACGTGGTGATCATGCCGGCGTTCGGCGTGACCATCCATGACTTCAACCGGCTCCGCGCGGTCGGCTGCGTGATGGTGGACACCACCTGCGGCTCGGTGCTCAACGTGTGGAAGCGGGTGGACGGCTACGCGCGCGACGGCTACACGGCGATCATCCACGGCAAGCACTGGCACGAGGAGACCAAGGCGACCGCGAGTCAGGTCATGAAGCATCCGGGCGGACGCTACCTCGTGGTGCTGAACATGACCGAGGCGCGGCTGGTGTGCGATTTCATCGAAGGGCGCGCCGATGGCGCCACCCTGGCACAGCACTTCGCCAAGGCGGTCTCGCCGGAGTTCGATTTCGAGCGGGATCTGGTGCGCGTGGGGCTCGCCAACCAGACCACGATGCTCTCCGGTGAATCGCTCGCGATCGCCGAGGAATTCCGCCAGAGCGTGATCCGTCGATACGGCGAGCCGGCGGTGGCCGACCATTTCCGTACCTTCGACACGATCTGCTCGGCGACCCAGGAGCGGCAGGACGCGGTGGTGCAGCTGCTCGACGAGCCACTCGACCTGATGCTCGTGGTGGGCGGGTACAACTCGAGCAACACCTGCCACCTCGCGGCGCTGGTGCAATCCAGTGGCGTGCGGGTCTATCACATCGAGGACGCCGATTGCATGGACGCCGCCGCCGGGACGATCCGGCATCAGCCGGTCAAGCAGAAGACGGAGCAGGTCGAATTAGGCTGGCTGGGACCCGCGCGGATCATCGGCATCACCGCGGGCGCATCGACGCCGAATAACAAAGTGGGAGAGACGGTGCTCAAAGTGTGCGAGACCAAGGGTGTGGGTGATGAGTTGAGGCAGGTGGTTGGGTAGGCGGTAAGGGCGGTACAGGCGGTAAAGTGTCGAACGGTGAAGAAGGCGGTTGGGCGCATGCGCCCTGCCGCCTTTAGTACATTACCGGCCAAACCTTACCGCCTTTACCGTCTCTACCGCCCTTACCGCCTACTTTGCTACCCTCCATGCTTGTCGACTTGTCACACACGGTGGAACACGGCATGATCACCTATCCGGGTCTCCCTGCTCCCTTGATCTGCGACTACCTGAGTAGAGAGGCTTCGCGATCTCGGTATGCCGAAGGGGTCTCGTTTCAGATAGGTAGGATCGACCTGGTTGCCAATACAGGCACTTACCTCGACACGCCGTTCCACCGGTACGAGGACGGCGAGGATCTCGCCGCCCTGGCGCTCGCCGGCGTGGCCGGGCTCCCCGCGCTCCGCGTGAGCTTCGCGCCCGGGTCGGAGCGCGCCATCACGCGCCAGCGGCTCGACCGGGCGATCGGCGATCGCGATATCGGGGGTGTCGCGGTGCTGGTGCACACGGGATGGGACGCGCACTGGCGGACCGAGAGCTACGGCAAGGACAACCCATACCTCAGTGCCGATGCCTGCGAGCTTCTGCTCGAGCGCGGCGTCGCGCTGGCCGGGATCGACTCGGTGAACATCGACGACATTGACGACACGGCCCGGCCCGCGCACAGCCTGCTTCTCCGCCGGGGCGTGCCCATCGTCGAGCACATGACGAACCTCGGAGCGGTTTCGGAGAGCGGGCTCCGCTTCTTCGCGGTGCCGCCGAAGATCGCGGGGATGGGGACATTTCCGGTGCGCGCCTTCGCGATGCGCTGACCGCGCTACCCGGCGCCGGGCGCCGCGGCCAGCATCTGCACCACCGCGAGAATCGTGAGCGGAGCGCTGCCTTCCAGCCGGTTGTTCACCAGGATATACGCCGGGACATTCGCCGAGAGGGCGAGCTGGGCGAGCCGCATGAGATCGGTGCGGACCCCGGGATCGGCATCGAGCACCCGGTCGTAGGGCGAGAACACGTCCACCGCGTCGTCGTAGGTCCGGCCCGGGCGCAGCAGTGCCCTCGCCACGATGAACGGCGCCGTGAGCGTGCCGGGCAGGTCGAGCTGCGCGCCGATCGGCGGCATGCGGGTCCACGAATTGAACACGTGTGCGACGTCATGCTCCCGGAGCACCGCGAAGTACGCCGGCGTGAGAAACTCCTCGTTCCGGACCTCCACCGCGTACGCGAGCTCCCGCGGCAGCCGGCCGAAGAATGCGTCGAGCCGGTTGGCGAACTCCTGCGGACCGAGGCCGCTGGTCCGCGGAATCTGCTGAAACTCGAAGACGAGGGGACCGAGGTTGTCGCTGAAGTGCGCGATGCAGGGCTCACCGATCGACTCGATGAACAGGGCCGGACTCAGGAAATCCGGATTCGGCATCCCCGCCTTGTTCGGGTCCTGTGCCTTCGTCCAGGTATGCACCGTGAGCTGCTGCCAGACCTTGCTCACACAGGGGAAGCCCGCCGGCAGTCGTTCCCCCCACCCGCGAAGCACCTCCGGCGTCGGCGCAGCGTAGAAGCTCGCGTCGATTCCCACTGTCCGGAACAGCGGGAACCTGGCGTACTCTTCCAGCATTCGGGTCGAGGCGCCCTTGCCTTTGTACGCCTGCCGGTAGACCAGTCCGCGCCAGCCGGGATAGTTCCACGACGACGTGCCGAACCGCAGGAGCGCGGGCACGGCCTCGCCGAGCCGCGCCAGCGCGGAGCGGTCGATCAGCTCGGGGGAAACCGGGTCGGCCACGCCGGAATGTAGCGCGCGTATCCGTCGTCAGGTCAGGTGCTTGAGGGATGCTTGAGGGCTCGGTGCGAGGCTTGTCCAACCTCAACGGGAGACGACGATGTTTCGTGCAGCAACCGTGGCGGCATGCGCGGCACTGACGCTCGGACCGGCCGGCTCCGCCGCGCAACAGCGGGGCTGGATCGCGAACGTGAACGGCGGCTATGCCAACGGCATTGGCGACAACGTCGAGGGGCCCGGCTCCGTGAGCGTGACGGGCTTCGTGTACCGGCTGGTCGGGCGCAACCTCGACCTCGGCGTCGAGATCGGCTATCACGGTCTCGGCACGAGCACTACGCGGGTGCCCGATCTCTACGGCCCCGGCAGCACCTATCGGGAGGATTTCACTCGGAGCGCCTGGCAGGCCACTGCCGGCGTGCGGGTGCGCCCGGCCACGAGCCGCGTCCGGCCCTACGCAGCGGCGGGTGCCGGCGCCTACCTGCTCCGGATCCGCGACGTGATCGAGGTGCGTGACGCCGCCGGTGAGATCATTCCCCAGTACCGGTTCCGCCAGACCGACGCCGAGCTCCACCCCGGCGTGAACGCCGGCCTCGGCGTCGATCGCCTCGTCTCGCTGGGGCGGCTCGGGCTCGGCCTCCACGCGCGCTGGCACGGCGTGATTGCCGGCAGCGGCGTCGCAGACTTCTTCACCGTCAGCCTGGGACTGGCGCTGGACTGAGGGCGCCGCGCCCGCGGATTCGGCCAGGGGTGGATCAGTGCGCCGCGAGCGAGTCGGGGTCGAAGGGAGGATCGAGCCGGAGCGCGAGGATGCGTCCGGTGCCAATCGTGCCGCCGGTCGCCAGGTCGAGGGTCCGCTCCCGGTACGGCCGGGTCACGCCTTGGACGGTGCGGAAGTCGTCGAACACCGTCTCGATCCATTTCCGCCTGGCGTCCTGATCGGGATGGAACGCGCGGAAGTTGCGGGTGCGCTCGATCTGGCAGGTGCCCGGGTTGAGCCAGTACCAGTTGGTGAAGCCATCGGCGAGGGTGAGCTTCACGACATGGTAGGCGACGCCGCCGATCGTGTCACGGCCTTCGAGCGCCACCGAATGTCCGTTCTTCGGCATGTCGGCGAGGGTCCAGAGATGACCGGGCTGCTCCAGCCCGTGGCGCAAGGCCTCGGAGCCGTCCACCCGCGCCATCACCGGCTCGGTGGCGTCCTGTGAGAGCTGCCAGGCGTTCTTGCCGTCCCACCACTCGGAGAAGACGCGGGTCTTGCCGGAGAAGACATCGATGCGCATCCTGCCGCTGGTCGTCGGTCGTCGGTCGTCGGTCGTCGGTCGTCGGTCGTCGGTCGTCGGTCGTCGGTCGTCGGTCGTCGGTCGTCGGTCGTCGAGGACCGATAGCCGAAGACCGATAGCCGACGACCACGACGTGACCCCGCGGAACCGCCGACCGCGCGGTCGTGGCAGGCGAGCAGGCGTTCGAGTGAGGGGTCGGGCGGTGACTGCGCACCGCCGAGGAGGATCGTTGCCGCGTCTCAGCCTCCGGGCTGCAGCTGCTCCAGACGATCGATGAGCTCGCGTTGGGCGGTGTTGATCCTGGCTCCGGCCGCGGCGGTCCCGAACCAGGCGCAGCGATCCACTTCCGGGAACTCGAGCCAGCGCCCGGAGCCGCGGGGCCACTCGGTTCGCATCACGTTGCTGGTGATGGCCGAGGGGTCGGCGTCGCCCTCCCACGCCCACGCGTGCACCATCTTGCCACCCTTCTGGCGGATGCTGCCGAGCGGCAGGAAGGGTGGCGTGGGCTGGATCCCGGTCTCCTCGAGGAACTCCCGTTTGGCGGCCGCTAGTAGATCCTCGCCTTCCTCGACGAGGCCTTTCGGGATGGTCCACGCGCCGGCGTCGCGGTCGCGCCAGAACGGGCCGCCGGGATGCGCCAGGAACACCTCCAGGCCACCCGGGCTTCGCCGGAAGAGAAGCAGCCCTGCGCTTACGCTTGCCGCCGCTCCCATTCTTCCGCCTCCGAAGCCGGCCGCGATCAGGAGCTCGTGAGGATGTCGGCGAGCACGGGCAGGGCAATGTGCGACCCACTGAGCACCAGGACGACCCTTGCGCCGCGCCAACGCTCTCCGGCCGCGAGCAGACCCGCGACCGGCAGCGCGGCGGCGCCCTCGACGAGCAACGACTGCTTTTCCAGCACGAATCGGACCGCGGCCCGGAGCTCGCGCTCGTCCACTTGGATCCAGTCGGCCACGAGATCGCGGCACAGGGGGAAGGTGATGGAACCCGGCTCGAGCAGTCCGACGGTGGCGTCCGAGATCGACGGCGCGGAAGGCAGCTCGACGAGCCGGCCCGCGCGCACGCTCGCGACCATGATGGGGCAGGCGGACGGCTGGCAGCCGATGACCTGTGTGTGCGGCGCGTGCTGGGCGAGATCGGCTGCGACGCCGGCGATGAGCCCGCCGCCGCCCACCGGTACGAGCACGGTGTCGAAGCGCGCGAGCTGGCGGCGGAGCTCCACCGCGACCGTGCCCTGCCCGCCGATCACCCGCGGGTCGTTGTAGGGCGATACGTACACGCGGCCGCTCTCGTCGGCGGCGCGCCGAGCGATCGTCTCGACGAGGCCGGGGTCGTCCTCAATGAGCCGGAGCCTGGCGCCCTGAGCCTCGAGCGTGTCGAGCTTGGCGCGGGAGACGCTTGCGGGGAGAAAGATCTCGCCGCTGATGCCGAGGAGCGCGAGGGCGTGGGCGGTAGCGAGCGCGTGATTGCCGGTAGAGGCGGTGACGACGCCGCGCTCGCGCTCGGGCGACGAGAGGGAGAGCAGCTTGTTGAGCGCACCGCGTGCCTTGAACGAGCCGGTGACCTGCGCCGTCTCGAGCTTGAGGTACACGTCGGCGCCGGTGGCTCGGCTCAGCGCGGCCGACGGCTCGAGCGGCGTCTCCCGCACGTATGGCCGGATGCGCGGCTCGGCGAGCGCCACCTCACGGGCGGCGTCGGCGGGTGTGAAATCAGGCGCGGGCATGGGTCGCCGGTAGATACGCCGGCCGCGCCCGGGTGTAAAGCCGCTAGCGTGCGAGCTGGACGGCGCCCGACTCCGGCTCGCGGAAGAGGTCGATATAGACGACCCTCCACCGCTCCTCGAAGCGGATGAGACGGAACTCGTCCGCGGCGCCCGCCGTCACGCCGCAACGTGGCACCGAGACTTCGGCCCAATCGCCGTCGAGCGTGATTGCTGCCTGATCGACGAGCGGCGCGGCATTCGACGGGCACGCCGACTCCTTACCCGCCGCAGGCGCGGACCGGAAGGCCGCTGCCACCATGGCCTCGGGAGCCGGGCGATGGGCGACCACCTTCGCCGACAGGATGTCAGCCGCCAAGGCTTCCCAGTCCTGATGCGCCAGGTTGAAGTAGAATGCCCGGAGTACTGTGCGGAGCTCGGCGTCGGCGAGATCGGTCTGGGTGAGCGGCCGCTGGGCGGCAGCGGGCACCGCGGCGGCCATCAGCACCCCGATGAGCAGAACGGTGGTCATCAGTTGTTCTCGCTCCGCCTCGCGAACGAGGATTTCTCCCGCTCCAGCAGCGCCCGCTTCCGCTTGAATCCCCAGCGGTAGCCGGCCAGTGTGCCGTCCTTGCGCACGACCCGATGACAGGGAATGGCCACCGCGATCATGTTCGCCGCGCACGCTTCGCCGACGGCGTACACCTCCTTCGCTGCGCCGATGCGGTGCGCGATCGCCGAGTAGCTCGCCGTGGAACCCACGGGAATCTCCCGGAGCGCTTGCCAGACCCGCAGCTCGAAATCCGTGCCTCGCGGGTCGAGCGGCAGATCGACCGCTTCCGCCGGCGCCTCGATGAGGTCGACAACCTTGGCCATCATCTGCTCGAGCTTCGCGTCCGCGACGAGTCGCGCCCCCGGGAAACGATCCTCGAGCTCGCGCAGCAGGACATCGCGATCGTCACCGAGGAGGATGGAACAGATACCCCTGTCGCTCGCCGCGACGAGGACCGAGCCGAGCGAGCTGGCACTGATCGCGACGCGGATCGATGGCATCGCAGAACTCACCATGGTGGTCCTACTCCGCGTCGTGAAAAATGATGCCGAGCGTGTGACGATGGCCGGAGCGAATGCGGCTGACGCCATGCCGCAGGGTGACCCGATAGACGCCGCGCGTCCCCGGTACCGGCCGGTGATGCACCGCGAACACCACGGCGTCTCCCTGCCGCAGGGGTACGACCTCGGCCCGTGACTGCATGCGCGGCCGCTGCTCGGTGAGCACGAGCTCGCCGCCGGTAAAGTCCCGCCCGGGGTCGGACAGGAGGATCGCCACCTGGAGCGGAAACACGTGCTCGCCGTAAAGGTCCTGGTGCAGGCAGTTGAAGTCATCCACCCCGTACTGCAGCAGCAGCGGCGTCGGCTTCCGTTGGCCGGCTTCGTGGCAACGCGCGATGAAGGCGGCGTGCGTTGCCGGGTACTGGACCTCGATGCCCATCGCCTTGTTCCAGCGATTGGCAACGGGTGCCAGTCGCGGGTAGAGCGCCGTGCGGAGTTCGGCAATGATCCCGGGGAGCGGATAGCTGAAGTACTTGTACTCCCCACGACCAAACCCGTGCCGGCCCATGACGACCCGGCTGCGGA
The DNA here is from genome assembly GCA_050733215.1 of Gemmatimonadales bacterium. GTDB lineage: Bacteria > Gemmatimonadota > Gemmatimonadetes > Gemmatimonadales > GWC2-71-9 > DASQPE01. The sequence continues at coordinate 10,223 of JBOHSN010000054.1, read as the reverse complement.
ACCGGTCGTCGTCCGGGTACAGCGCGGCCAGCGCTTCACACTCATCCGGCGTGAGAAGACGCTCCAGCACCGCGCTGCCCTGCGCGTCGAGATCCCGGGACACCTGGTCCCAATCGAGCGCCCGAATCCGGGCCACGGCGGCCTTCGCCGAGGGCACCGTCGGCGCCTTCGTCATGAGGCTGGTCATGCGTGTGCCTCCCGCGCGAGCAGCGCGCGCTTGCGCTCGACGCCCCAGCGGTAGCCTGACAGCGCGCCGTCGTTGCGGACGACGCGATGGCAGGGAATCGCCACGGCCAGGGAGTTGGCGCCGCACGCCTGGGCCACGGCGCGGACCGACCCGGGAGATCCGATGCGGGTGGCGATATCGGTGTAGCTCGCCGTCTCGCCGGCCGGGATGGCCCGCAGCGCCTGCCAGACCCGGTGCTGGAAGACCGTGCCCTGCACATCGAGCGGCAGATCGAGTCCCAGGCCCGGGGCCTCCACGAACCCGACCACCTTCGCCACGAACTGCTCGAACTCGGCGTCGCCGCCGATCAGCGTGGCGCGGGGGAAGCGCTCCTGGAACTCGCGCGCCAGCTTCTCGGGGTCGTCGCCCAGCAGAATGGCGCATACGCCATGCTCGCTCCGGGCGACGAGAATCGAGCCGAGGGAGCATTCGCCGATGGCGAAGCGGATTTCGGCGTTCGCGCCGCCGGCGCGATAGTCTGTCGGCGTCATACCCAGCACCTGTTGCGATTCGGCGTAGAACCGCCCGTTGGAGTTGTATCCCGACTCGTAGATCGCTCGGGTCACCGTGCCGCTCCGCCCGAGCTCCTTGCGCACGCGCTTGCCGCGATGCGCGATCGCGTACTCCCGCGGGGTCACGCCCGTGACGGCCTTGAACACGCGATGGAAGTGGAACGCGCTCATCCCGGCGTGCTCGGCCAGCTTCTCGAGGCTCGGCGCCCTCGGCGACGTCTCGATCAGGCGGCAGGCCTCGGTGACCTTCGCCGCGTGCTGTTCCACCAGGGACGGCTGATCGGGCCGGCAACGCTTGCAGGGCCGGAACCCGGCCTCCGCGGCATCCTTTCCGGTTGCGTGGAACCGGACGTTCTCGGGTCGCGCGGCACGCGCAGCGCAGGAGGGGCGGCAGTAAACGCCCGTGGTCCGGACCGAGTACACGAAGGCTCTGTCCGCCCCGGCGTCACGGGCAACGATGGAGGCCCACCGGGGGTCGTTGATCGTTTCGGCTGCGAGCTGCGCCGTCTTCGCTGACACGCTCATCTTCATTCCTTTCAACTACTTGACTGCACCAGAATCAACCCCTGTGCATCACGACCGAAAGATATCAGTCGCCCCGGGTCGCAGCACTCCGATTCTTGCGCTCGAAATCGAGCGCGCCGGCCCTCACGTGGGCGCCGGCGCGCGAGCCGACGGAGACTATCTCCCGCTGCTAGAGAACGTGGGACGGCGCAACGAGGTGGCGCCGCCAAGGAGGGTCGGGCATGGGGATCTCATCGGGATCGAGGACGTCCGGCGGGCAGCCGCTGGTGTCGCCCTTCGTGCCGTGTCGGTTCGGGCAGGCATCCAGGTTGTCCGGGACGCCGTCTACGTCTCGGTCGCCAGCCGAGGGAAGGGCCGGCTCGGGGCCCCGCGGCTCATGGCCCGCGCCGCAGCCGACGAGGAGAGCGAGCGCAACCAGCATGAACGATGTGCGCATAGGGCGGCTCACCAGGGATCCAGCAACCTCAGATCATCATATGGGAGCCGGTCAAGGCACCGTCAAGCTTTCGGCCTTCCACCGCATGGCCATGTGGATGCGGGCCCGTCCGCTGGGATGGTCGAAGAACAGGAGCTCCTCCAACGGGCCCGGGTCCAGTTTGCGGTAGTCGGCCAGCTTGAGGATGACCAGCGCCTCCGCGTCGGGCTGGCGAGCCGCGTTGAGCGCGAACAGATCGGCGGCGGATTCGTTCGCCCGCGTGTACCAGCTGACCAGCGGCGCGGTGACGAAGCCGTAGATGGAGAAGATGAGCCAGAGGAGCGGCATCCCGGCGGGATCGGCGATGCCGCGGATCCCCCAGCGTTCGCCCCAGCGCGCAGTCGCCCAGCCGAAGGCCCACCGGAGCAATCCGAAGCCGGCCAGCACCACGACACCGAGAAAGAGCATGGAGCCGTACACGTGATGGAGCACGTAGTGCCCGATCTCGTGGCCCATCACCGCCTCGATCTCGGGCGGCGATGCGCGGCGCAGCAGGTTGTCGTTGAGGGTGATGCGCTCGGTGCCCAGGAGTCCGGAGACGTTCGCGCTCACCCGGGTGGACTGGCGGGACGCGTCCATGACCCAGACGTTCTCCGCCGCGACGCCGTTGGCGCGGGCGAGCCGGAGGATCGGGTCCCGGATGCGCGCGTCGGTGAGCGGGGTGTAGCGGTTGAAGAGGGGCGCGATGAAGACCGGCCCGATCAGCGCGCCGAGCACCAGGAACGCGATCGTGACGGCGGCGCCCCACACCGGCCAGCTTCGGGGCAGGCGGCGGAGCACCGCGTAGAGCGTGGCGACGGCGATGCCGCCCAGCACGACCGAGACGGCGAGCGCCACGAGCTGGTCCCTGAGCCAGCCGGCGAAGCTCTGGGTGGCGAGGCCGTAGGCGTGCTCGCGGACGAAACCGGTGTATGCGGTGAAGGGGAACGAGAGCAGGGCGACCAGCACGGTGAACCCGGCGTAGTACAGGAAGGTTGCGATCCAGGCGCGGCGGCTCCGCCGCTCCGCCCAATCGCGCAGCCGGCGGGACCAACCGAGCTGCAGGAACAGGAGGGCTAGCGCCACAGCCAGCGCGAAGCTCCAGAGCTGGATCCAGTAGCCACCCTCGTAGTACGCATCCGAGCGCTCGCGCCGCTCCGGCGGGACGGTCGCGAGCCACGCGTCGGTCGCTGCCTTGGGGTCGAACGGAACGCTGGGCCGGATCCGGGCGGCCTCCGGCACGAGACTGTCGGGCAGCGTGCTGGCGGTCAGAGGGAACGGCTGGGTCGCGGTCGGAGCGTCGGGCTGTCCGGCGCTCGCCTGCGCGGCGCCGGGTGCGGGGGCTGCCGCTGCGACCAGCGCCGCCATGAAGCAGGCGAATAGAGAAACGGGAGTGCCGAGGCGGCGTGCGCCGGCCATGGATCCGCTCCTGAAGGGTTGCGGTCCGTACGCTGCGCGCGGCGGGGTCGTTTCAGAGTGTAGCCGGCGCGCCCCAATCACTGCTGCTCGATGGACGTTATGCGCGTCCACTCCCTCCCGTCGCCACCTTCGGCACCAGTCCCGAGCCGAGCCGAACCTCGCGCAGCAACCGCGCGAGGGCCAGCAGATGCAGCAGCGCCGACACCGGCACCGCGAACGTCGGCACCAGGATCATCGGAAAAGCTCCCATCGCGGCCGCCGGCGGCACCCGCCCCAGCTCTGGCACCAGCAGGGGCGCCAGGAAGCCCGTTCCCATCCCGACCGCCACGACGAGATCCAGGAGACCGAGCGCGTTCCACGCAATGGCCAGCGGGCGGGCGCCGCGGACGCGCCGTGCGAGCGCGAGCGCGATCACCGGCGCCGCAAGCCCGATCGCGACGTCACCCCACCCGGCGGGCAGCGCGAAGTGGGCGGGGATCCGTCCCTGCGCGAGGAGAATCAGGAAAACCGCCCCCACGACCCGATAGAACTGGACCCCGATCAGCGCGGGGAGCGGCACGGCGGCGACTGCGCGCCGGAGGGCCGGAGAGAACCCTAGCGCCAGGGCCACGATCGCGGGCGGTACCGCGGCGAACAGCGGAACCAGGGGCGTGAGGTAGAACTGCTCTCGGCCGAGGAGCGAGGCGGGAGCGGGAGCAAGGAGGAGCGCCGCTCCGAGCCAGGCGCCGAGGAAGAGGCCTGAGCCGATGCGGACGGTGCGCCGCGCGGCGAGTGGGAGATCGCTCCGGCCCGCCGTGGAGGAAACGAGAGTCCAGACGGCCACGGCGATCGTGAGGTTGGTCGCGAGCACGATCGTCGTGATGTACCAGGGGATGAGGGGAATCATGACCGAGCTCCTTTGCTCCGCCGGCCAAGCAGCGCGCGCGCGCCGTCCACCGGCATCGCCGGCGTGGCACTTGGCGTTCGCGTCTCGGCCGGATCGAGGTCGGAGTCGTGCGCGGTCTGGGCCAGGAGTGCGCGCTCGCCGTTCACTGCGCCGGGGGTCACTTGGAGCGGCACGGCCAGCTGCGACAGACGCACGGTCGGGGCGACGGACGTGAGCGCGACGCGGTTCAGGAGCGCGCGGTCGGCGTAGCCAGTCTGCGCGTGCATAGCCGCGGGTGCTCCGAGGGCGGCCAGGGAGAGGATCGCGGTCACCGCGAAGGACCGGGGCGCCGTGCCATGGGAAATGGGGGACATTGTGCGGTTCTCCTTGTGGTGCGAGTGCCGGCGCGTGCCGCGCGACGCGCGGTGCCAAGTAGGTGTAGCTACACCTATTGCCGGAAAAAAAGAGCTGTTCGGCTCCCGACCGGTCGAATCTCGGCAGGTCATGCCAGGTCTCCGCGTGTGCCGCGGCTACCGTGGCGGACAGGTCCGAGAGGAAGCGGTTGGTGCGCGCCGCGCCCAGCCGGCCGGTGACATGGGCCTGGGCCTGCTCCCAGTAGGGGAGTGCGGCCTGCAGCCGCGCCCGCGCGGCCGGCGTGAGCGACACTTCGCGCACCCGGGCGTCGGTGCCCGGCCGGATCCGGACCAGCCCCTCGCGCTGGAGCAGCTGGAGATTCCGCTTGAGCGTGGTCCGGTCCATGACTGCCATGTCGGCTAGCTCGGTGATGCGCACGGTGCCCGCCAGCGCCAGGACGCCGAGGAGGGAGAACTGGGTGGCGCGGAGGTTCGCGGGGCGGAGGAACTCGTCGTAGAGCTGCGTCACCGCGGTAGGTGCGTAGCAAGACCTGCGAAAGATCTGCTCGGGAGATCAGCCAGAGACTGGGAGAGGGCCGCCACCAGCGCACCGCCACCTTCCTACCATCAGGGGAGAAGCGCGGAGAACCCATGCCCCTGCCAACAGAATCGTTCTCCACCAGCCATCGCTCTTCTTCGGTGACCAAGTTGAGAATGCGAAAATTGCGGGAGCCTCGCTGATACAGGATATCGAATTCGGGAGACCAGACGAATTGAAACCTGCCTGCTCCTGAGAAGTTGTGGTCCAATTCGGTTCGGGCAAACCGACGCGGGGCTCCACCATCGGCGTCTACTGTCCAGACCTTGGGCGCTCCACCTTGGGTTGAACCAAAGGCTATCGTCCTGCCGTCCGGGGCCCAGACTGGACCGGAGCTGAAGGCGTTAAAGAAGGTGATCTGCTGCATGGCACCGCCTTCTATGGGCATGGTATAAATGTTGGCCTTAGCACCATCTCCCATGCTGAAGGCAACCCGCTCGCCATCGGGTGAAACGCTGGGTCCCCATTTCGCAAGAGTGCCCGTGGTCAATTGCCTGGTTCGTAGCGGCTTCCGCGTTCTCCGGCCGTCAACGGTGACCAGCCGTAGGTTGGCGTAGCTCTCTTCCCGCGTGTACAACAGGCGCGTTCCATCCCCGGAGAGCGTAAAGTATCCGCCTGGTTGAAGTCCTGTTGCCAGACCAAAGGGGCGCCCCTTCGGCTTTCCCGTGCCTGGTGAGACGCGGATCTTCCAAAGTTCTCTCCTCTGCTCCCCACCGCGCAGGTAGTAAAGGGCATCCCCTGCGGGAGACCAGCGAGGTGACAACAGCAGCTCGAGACTGTCTTCGACGACCTTCTGCTTCCTGGCGCCGTCGGCTGTGATCGTCCAAATTGCCGATCGCGCTCGGCGATCTTTAGTGGCGAACACGATTGAGCCGGTCTTGCTCGACCAATCAAGGTCCAGTAACCAGTCAAACGACGTGTCTAGAGCTATTGATGTTGTGTCACCTGTCGACTTGTTGATCAGGCAAAGCTTTCGTCGGCAACCGACCGCGATTTGAGAGCCGTCGGGCGACCAGCTTGCGGACGGCCCGGGGGGGCGAGGATCAAGATCCTGCCAGATCCGACGAGGCGTCCCTCCGAGTGCAGGAACGAGAAAGAGCGCCAGGCTACTGTCAGTGGATTCGCCATATAGAAGCTCGGATGCATCCGGCGACCAGCGCAGCGGAACCCCCGTCGCGTGATGGACCGTGATAGGCTGCCCACCGGCCAGGTCCTGTACCAGCACTGCAGAATCAGCGCCGTATGCGAAGAGCTTGCCATCAGGCGAGATCACGGGGCTGTACGCCTGCCCGCTGAAGGTGAGGCGACTGTGGATGGGGGTGACCAGTGGAGCTGGCTCCCGACCTCTCAGCAGCAGCCACCCGACGGCGAGCCCAAGGGTCGTTAGTGCCACGGCGGCTCTCAGGATTGCCCTGCGATTGACCGCTCGGCCGCGAGGTCGGGTTGCTTCGTGGTCGCCCTTTAAGGCTGTGACAAATTCCGTTGCGGTGGGAAAGCGGTCTGCCGGCGCTTTGGCGAGGGCCCTCATCACCGCTCGCTCGACGCCTTCGGGTACGACTGATCGCACGGTTCGCAACGGCGGCACCGGATCCAGCGTGTGACGCGCCAGAACTTCCCGGGCCGTCGCGCCGAGGAACGGCGGATGTCCCGCGAGCAGCTCATACAGCACACAGCCGAGTGAGTAGAGGTCACTCCGGCCATCAACCTCTCGCGCCGCCGTCGCCTGCTCGGGGCTCATGTACGCCGGACTGCCGATCGCGAGCCCTGTTGCCGTCAACTGCTGGCTAGCTGCCGTCGTCAGGGCTCGAGCGATCCCGAAGTCGCTTACCACTGCATGGCCGGCTTCGATGAGGATGTTTTCCGGCTTGATGTCCCGGTGGACCACGTCTCGGGAGTGCGCGTAATTCAGGGCGTCCGCCACTTCGGAGGCGATCCGGAGCGCGTCCTCAAGCGGAAGCTCCTTCTCCCTCGTGAGCCGGGTGCGTAGGGTTTCGCCCTCAACGAAGGGCATCGTGTAGTAAAGCCAGCCGGCGGTTGCGCCTGAATCGAGCAGCGGGAGAATATGCGGGTGGGCGAGACGAGCCGCGATCCGGATTTCGCGCAGGAAGCGCTCGGCCGCCACTGCCGTCGCTAGTTCCGGCCGCAGGAGCTTCAACGCGACTAGGCGGTCGTGCTTGAGGTCGCGGGCGAGGTAGACGGTGGCCATGCCACCACGCCCGAGCTCGCGCTCGAGCACATAGCGGTCGCGGAAGGCTCCGGCGAGTTCCGCTGGTATCCCGGCCACAGGAGGAGGTTGGTGTCGTGACCCCTCTCAATCTCGCGCCAGGAACCGGGCGTCGCCAGCATAAGCTCGCTCGCCGATGCGCTTGCCAGTGGTGCAAACTGGCCAAGGGGTGAACCACTGAATCGACTCTGTCCCTTAACCCCGCCGACGTTTTGGAGGTTGGTTGAAGGGTAGTGAACCTTCCGCTACCGAAAATCCCGGCTCGCGTACTGGATCGGCCGCATCTTCAGCTCCTTGAACCGCCGGCCCACCACGTTCATCACCTCCCCGTCCCGCTCGAACCGGCCCTGCACCAGCAGGAACGTCGCGAACTTCACCACCTCGCGGTTGGGCTCCACCAGCCGGCTCGGCACCACCACGTTGATGAAGCCGTGCTCGTCCTCCAGGAGAATGAAGATCGTGCCGTTCGCCGTCTGGGGACGCTGCCGGATGCTGACCAGCCCGCCCACGATCACTGACTCGCCACCCCGGAGCTCCCGGAGCTCCCGGCTGTCCAGCGCGCCGCCTCGCTTCATCCGCTCCCGCGCCCGCTCCATCGGGTGGCCGTTCAAGCTCATTCCCGTCGCGAGGTAGTCGAGATAGACCAGCTCGTCCCGCGACACCGGCCTCGGCCGGTATCGCCGCCGCGCCCGTTCCTCCTCGGTGCCTGACGGCGCCGGCGCGAGCGGCAGCCCGTCGCCCACGACGCGGAGCGCCTCCCACGCCGCGTGGCGCCGGTCCGGCTCCCACGCGCCGAACGCGCCGCCCCGGGCCAGCGCCAGCGCCTCGAACCGGGTGAGCGCCGCGCGCCGCACGACGTCCTCCACCGACCCGAACGCGCCCGCCGTCCCCGCCCGCGCGGCACGCAACCGGTCGAGCGTGCGCTCGCCCATGCCGCGCACATGCCGCCAGCCGATTCTCAGCGCGGGCCGCGCCGGATCGGCGGTTTCCTCCACGGTGCACTCCCAGTCGCCATCTCGGAGACACGGCGGACGCACGTCCACGCCCTGCCGCCGCGCCTCGTGCACCAGCGTGGCCGGTGAGTAGAAGCCCATCGGCCAGGAGTTCAGGAGCCCCAGGTAGAACTCCGCCGGATGATGGCAGCGGAGCCACGCGGTCGCGAAGGCGATCAGCGCGAAGCTCCACGCGTGGCTCTCGGGGAAGCCGTAGCTCCCGAAGCTCTCCAGGTCGTGCCGGATCGCCTCGGCGGCCGCCTCGCCCACCCCGCGCTCGACCATCCGCCCGCGGAGCCGCTCCAGCTCGTCGAGCAGCCGGTTCCGCTTCCGGTTGTGACCCATCGTGCGGCGGAGCGCATCGGCCTCGGCGGCGCTGTAGCGCGCCATCGCCATCGCCACCGCCATCGCCTGTTCCTGAAAGATCGGGAGCCCCTGCGTGCGCGCGAGGATCGGCGCGAGCGCCGGATGCCGGTAGCTCACCGGCTCGAGCCCGCGCCGCCGCATGGTGTAGGGATTGACGAACCGGGCCTCGATCGGCCCGGGACGGATGAGCGCCACCTGCACCACGATGTCGTAGAGCAGCTCGGGCCTGGTCTTGACGATGGACGCGATCTGCGCCCGGCTCTCGATCTGGAAGGTGCCGATCGTCTCGCCGCGCGAGATCATCTCGTAGGTGGGCTTGTCGTCGGTCGGCAGCGAATACATCGCGGGCCGCGTGCCGGTGCGCTGCTCGATCACGTCGAACGCGCGCCGCACCAGCGACAGCCCGCCGAGACCGAGAAAGTCGAACTTGGGGACGCCGAGCGAGTCGAGATCGTCCTTGTCGAACTGGACGATGGTGCGGCCCATCGTGGTGTGCTCCACCGGCAGCCACTCGCCGAGCGGCGCCGACGAGAGCACGAAGCCGCCCACATGGGTGGCGCGGAGGCGGGGCAGGGCGTCGCAGCCCCGCATGAGCTCGAGGATGGTGCGGCCACGCGCGTCGGTCACGTCGAGCCCGAACTGCGGTGCGAGCGTACCCTGCACGTAGTCGGCGCCGTCGCCGGCCTCCTCGTAGTGGAGCCGTTTGGAGAGCTTGAACGCGAGCTCCGCCGGGTAGCCGAGCACGCGCATGGCGTCGAGCAGGGCGTTGGGCGCCCGGTAGTGCTGCACGATGCAGGCGATCGCGGCCGACGAGCGCTTCCACTTGCCGTAGACGTGATCGAGCAGCTCCTCGCGGCGGTCGTGCTCCACGTCGAGGTCGATGTCAGGCGCCTCGGTCTGGCCGTCCACCCGCACCTCGGAGAGGAAGCGCTCGAAGAGGAGCCCGTGCTTTACCGGATCCACCGCCGTAATCGCAAGGCAGTAGGCGACGGCCGAATTCGCCGCGCTGCCACGTCCCTGACAGAGAATTCTCTGGGACCTCGCCCAGCGCACCGCATCCCACATCACCAGGAAGAACCCGGCGAAGCCAAGCCGGGAGATGACGCCGAGCTCGTGCTCGAGCTGCCGCTCCTGCCCGGGCGTGACCGTGCCCCAGCGCTCCCGCGCACCGGCGTAGACGCACTGCTTGAGGAACGAGTCGTCGGTCTGGCCGGGCGGGACGTCGAAGTGCGGGAGCGGCGGGCGCATCCAGGCGAGCGAGAAATCGCAGCGCTCGGCGATGCGAGCGCTCTCCGCGAGGCCCTCGGGGCGGTCGGCCCACTGGCGCGCCATCTCGTCGGGCGGGAGCAAGCGCCAGCGGCCGTTGGGGAGGAGCACGCCCTGATCGGCCGCCGCCTCGAGCGTGAGATCGGCGCGGAGCGCGACCAGCATGTCGTGCACGAGCCGGCTCCGCCGGTCGAGATAGCGCGGGTCGTTGACGATGACCCACGGCACGCCCTCGCGCCCGGCGAGCGCGATCAGCTCCTCGGCGAGCGCCCGCTCCCACGGCCCCACCTCGTGCCGCTGGACCTCGATCGCGAGACGGTCGCCGAACGCCTCACGCCACTCGGCGATCAGCCGGGCGGCCTCGACGCGGCGGCCTTCACGCACCAGCCCGGCGAGCCGGCCGGAAGGCGGCCCGGTGAGCGC
>JBOHSN010000053.1:0-26866 GCA_050733215.1 Gemmatimonadales bacterium | reverse complement strand
CCGGCGTGTACCCCACCGCCCGAACCTCGATCCGGTAGGGACCGCCCACCGACAGGTACTCGAGGAAGTAGCGGCCTCGGGCACTGGTCGTCGTCCGCCAGCGCTCGCCGTTGGAGGTGTTGGTGACGTGGACGGTCGCCTGCTCCAACGGCGCGCTGTCCACGCCGACGACTCGACCCTCGATGCCTGCGCCGGTGACGCCCTGCCCCGCGAGCGGGGCGGCGGCAAGTAAGCCCACCGCCCCGAGGCCTAGAGCCGCACCCGCACTTCCCCCGACAGCTCGCCGCGGGAAGACGCTCGCGCTGGGTTGACGGGCACGGCGTGCCGTTCGGATCAGGGACCAAGTGGGTTCTGCCACTTCGTCCTCGGCCGGAATTCGCGTACCGTAATGTGCAGGGAGATTCGAGCTCTTGCCAGGCACCGATCGCCCGTGATCAGGCTCCGGGCGACCGGGGACGAGACTTCGGTCGAGGCCTCGGTCAAGGACTCGGCCTCGGCGGTTAGCCCGACGGGCTCGCTCGCGCCGTCGCAGCCGAACGCGGCCACGGGCACCGCGACCCGGAGGAGTCGCAGCGCAGGACGCGGGGCAGGCGCGGCGCGGGTCGTGGCAATCGACACGAGGCGAAGCGTGTCGATCAGCGCCGTCGACCGTGAGGCGAGAGATCCGGCATGCCGCTAAACCCGCGCGATCGTCAGCACGCCAACCACGACGATCGCCACGCCCGCCACCCGCGCGACTCGCAGCGGGGCCGGCGCCAACCGTTCGGCGGAGATCGCGAGCGTCACCGCGGCCATCGCGACCAGGTCCATCATCCCGATCGCGAGCAGCGCCAGTATCAGGCTGCCGCAGCAGAGGCTGCACCGCACGCCCAACCTGAGGCCATGCCGCCACGCGCCCAGGGCGTTGGGTGCGGGCAGGCAGCCGCACCCTGACCCTTCGCGGCAGAGCGCCAGCCGCCGCGCCTTCCACGAGGTAAACTGCACGCCGCCCGCCGCGAGAAGCACCACGCCGGTCGCGACCGGCAGCCACCGCGCGACCGCCCCCCATCGCATCTCGACCGCCATGAGACCCGCGCCGGCGGCGTAGGCGGCTGCGCCGAGAACGGCCCAGATGACGAAGTAGCCCATGCCGACCAGCGCCGTCAGTCCGTGCAGATGGATCCCGTCCGCGCCGCGCACGGACCGACGATACCGCGACAACATCGGGACCAAGGATGGCAGCATCATCGGCACCATCATCGCCATCCACATCCCCAGGTACCCGGCCGCGGCGCCGTACCAGGTCTGCTGAGGCATGCTCATCCCGGTCATAGGTCAGTCCTCGTACTGGTCGCGGCGCCGGAGCCACGACATGATCTGGATGCCTTCGTCCCGCCCTTTGGGGGTGAGATCGATGTAGTTGTACGCGCCGTTCAGCAAATCGATCCCACGCGCGTAGGCCGAGTAGGTGTGGTAGATGTCGCCGTTCTGGTCCTTGTAGAACACGCTGACGCCGGGCATCTCCTCCTGGACTTTGCGGCCCGTGCCGTAGTTGTAGTACGCCGTGCCGCTCTTCGCCGACTCCGCGTCGAACGACACGTTGAAGTCGTAGTTGAAGTCGCTCTCGGCGGCGGAGACCCACTTGAAGCTCCAGCCCATCCGCTTCTTGTACGCCTCGAGCTTCGGCAGCGGCGCCCGCGAGATCGCGAGGAAGGTGATGTCGCGGTGCGCCAGGTGGATGTCGATCCCGTTGAAGTTGTCGGCCCAGAACGAGCAGCTCAGGCACGCCTCGTCCCACGCGGGGCTGAACATGGGGTGGTAGACGACCAACTGGTTGCGACCCTCGAACAGCTCGGCCAACGTCTCCTTGCCGCGCGGCCCGTCGAAGGCGTATGACTTGGTGACCTTCTCCCACGGCAGCTCGCGACGCTGCCGGCTCAGCTCGTCCCGGAGCCGGGTGAACTCCTTTTCCTTGGCCATGAACGCCACCCGCTCGGTGACCCACTGCTCGTGCGAGACCACACGAGGGTTCTGGATGGGGCTGCCCTGGGTTGCCATACCGTCCTCCTTGGGATTCGTGGGGTGGCGCAATCGCGCCCGTACCCCTAATATTCCACCGTTCGGTTGACTAATACTATTCAACCAAGCGGTTGAACACAAGCCCTTGGCACCCTAGCGGAGCCTATGTTGGACCAAGTCTATGGCGCTATTGCAGATCCGACCCGTCGCGCGATCCTGGGTATCCTGGCGGAAGGAGAGGTCAACGTCGGGAGCTTGGCGGAACGATTCCCCATTTCGCTCAACGGGGTCTCCAAGCACGTGAAGGTCTTGGAGCGGGCCGGACTGGTCGAGCGCACCGTCCAGGGCCGAGAGCACCGGCTCCGCCTCAACGCCGAGCCGTTACGGGAAGCATCGATGTGGTTGGAGCACTACCGCACGTTCTGGGATACCCGGCTGGCGGCGTTGGAGGCGTTCCTCCTGAAGAAGGAAAGCGGCGCCGGGTCGGAGCAGGCAGAACATCCTCGGGAGGATGGTCGATGACCGTGACCGATGAAGCGGCGCCGGTCCTGGTGGTGCGGCGGCAAATGGCGGTGCCGCGGGAGCGGGTGTTCGAGGCGTGGCTCGATTCGGAGAGCCTGGCGCACTGGATGCGGCCGGGGAACTTCACCCACGCCACCGTCACCGTCGATCCTCGGGTCGGCGGCGGATTCCGGATTGTGATGGAGGGGCGGACGGACGGCGGCGACTACGAGCACCGCGGCGAGTACCTGGCGATCGAGCCGCCGTCGTTGCTGTCGTTCACCTGGATCTCCAAGGCCACGGACCACAAGCCGACGGTCGTCACCATCGAGTTTCACGAGCGGGGCACGGGGACCGAGTTGGTCCTCACTCACCGGCGCTTGGCGCCGAAGGCGGTCGAGGCGCATCGGAAGGGGTGGACCGACATCGTGCGCTTGCTCGACGAGGCTTTGACGCGGGGCTAGCCGAAGAAGCGGCGCAGCGCGTCGGCGGCCGCGCCCGTGATCTGCGGCCGCGGGACCTCGAAATAACTCACACAGTAACTCACACACTGTCGCAAATAGGAAAGCCCGACAACCGTAACTCGTTGTCGGGCCAATTGCCCCTCCTGGGCTCGAACCAGGACTCTCCTGATCCAGAGTCAGGCGTGTTGCCAGTTACACCAAGGGGCACCGTACCTCTGGAAGCCCAGAATCTACCCGCCGACCCTTACCCCCTCAACCCCCAAAGCCCCTGTCGGGACTGGTTCTATCTGATCGTAGCAGCTTCCGGGTCAAGCCGGGCCACCAGATCGGCAACGGTCCAAACCCGGTCAGTGAGCCCTGCCGCCATAGCCGGGGTAGTCTTGACGCCCGCGTTCTCGGTCAGGGTCGTATGGACCTTGATGAAGTTATGCACGAAAAAGTTGAGGGCGACGGCGTGGGCGTGATTCACCGCGCTCTTGCTGTGGGCGTTCGTCAGGCGAGTGAACCGCCGGCAATTCTGCCGAGTGGTCATATGTAGCGATTCGACGTAGCTGGTCGAGACTAGCTCAGGCTTCGGACGCCCGATCATGCGCTGCTTGGCGCAGCCGATGCAGACCGGAGGCGAGTAGCGGCCCGGCGCTGACGGGTCCACCGGTGAGGCAAACCCCTTGGCGATCTGCGCATAGTCCACACGGGCGAACGCGAACGCCCTCCGCACGCCCGTCAGGTACGCACCCCATGCATCAGTGCTCAGTTGGATACGGCCAGCGAGGCGCGAAGCCACGTCCGCGATGAACGCTTCGGTGTTCTCCCCGCTCCGCGCCCCCACCAGCCACGAGAAAACCAGTTTGGACTCCGCATCAATGGCGCAGAAGGTCCATAGGTCGCGTGGCCCGGCTGCGTCGCGTTCTTCTGCTTCGCCCCGACGAACGACCAAATCTCGTCAGCCTCAACCCGCGTCGTCCGCAGGTCCCGAAAAACCTTGTCTTGGTAGAACTCCGCGAAGGTTCCCGCCTCAACGAGCAGGCGCAGAATCGCGCCCTTGCTGGCACCCGTGAGCCGACCAACGGCCCGGACGCCCATGCCATCGGTGAGACAGCGGAGGACCATCGCGCGGGTGTCGGGGGTCAGCTTGTACATGCCTGTAAGATATGCTTGAGCTGTCAAGAATGCAAGAGCAAAGTAAAGAGGGCTAAGTGGTTGACCTAGCCCTCTTTATGCCAGCGCGTCATCGCCGCCTTTTTGGCGATGGCTTTTCGTCGTTTCGCGCTCAGCGCCTTTGCCCGGGCCGGGCCACCTATTCGCCCGCCCAAGCTCCCGAGCAGCCTTGCGGCCTCCCGCCTTGCATCCTCGGGAGACAAGTCGCCCCCGGTCAGGCGCTGAACCGCAAGGAAGGCGGCCTCGTTGGGGTCTGCGGGAGGTGTATTTCTTGACCGCTTAGGCATGCAAACAGGATAGACACTCGCGCCTCGGCGCGCAACCCTACGGGTGGAGCAGATTGCTGGCACGGAGGTGGGCGATGTACTCCGCTTGCGGCATATCGCAGCCATGAGCCGGTCTAACTGCCTGCGAGTCACCTGCAACTGGTGCGACATGTCAGACAACAACCCATCACCGTACACTCTGTACTTCATACCCCGAGAAAGCTTGGTCCAGATTGCCCGGTTTGGGCGAACCCCGGGGACCTGTAAGGTCAACACCTCGTGGTCCCGGTCAGTGTCCAAGGCAAATCCTTTGCTCGTCAGTGACGAACGAATCGTGTCGCGTTCCCATGCCATTGCTTAGGCAATGCGAAGCGCGAAGTGGTACATCCTGGTAGCGTCGTAATCCAAGCTGTTGGCGGCCATGCGGCCGTAAACACGCACCACGATTCCGGCATTATCCCTCAAGTCCTGCTCAGCCGCCGCGAAGGTGCTGCCCGTTCCGATGAGGCTCCATCTCGGGTGCAGGATGCGCACTCGCCTCTTGGTTGCATGGACCGCGAAAGTCTCTCCCGCAATCCGGTAGATCCCGGTAGGAGGCAGCCGGCGAACCTTGGGAGCCTTCGGCTGCGGCGAGGGAGAACTATCAGACACAGCTACGGCCCCTAGCGGGGCTCGGTTGGAGGTGGCCTGCTGCTTCACGCGATAGGGTACGCGGAGGCGGTCGGAGCCGCCGTACCGCTGTGTCAGGGCAGTAGAGAAACCGTCTGGAACACTGGTGCTGGCGACGACGGGGGCGGTCATGGCTGGTCCGGCCTGCGGCGTATGTTTGGCTGATTGGCCTTCCGATGCTCGGAGGCAATCCTGCCCTGCTCAACCAGCCATGCCCCAACCCGCATTGCCGTCTCTGGCGATAGCGCCAAGGTCGCCTGTACCAGCCTAGTCGCGTCAGCGCGCTTGATCTGAGTAGCCTTGCTCGGGTCCACTCGGCTACCCTCCAAGACCACGTTTTCCTCTCTGGCGGGGATTGTCGCATACTCAGCGTAGACATGGGCCACGACCGAGAAGCCGTCAGGGGAGGGTCCGCCATAGGCCCCTTGAACCGGGATGATCGGCCTCGTCGGAGGCTCTTCGTACACGATGTCGAGGGATTGTCCCTTCTTCTCGGCCATCTGCACACCTCGGGCGCTTGGGAAAGGCCGTGCCAAAGCGGACAAGCATAACTTGCCCGCAGCGAGCTTCCCTCGCAACCCATTTCACGACGGGCCGGGCTACGCACCCTTCCTCCGTAACAATTCATTTAGGCCCAGTCCCGCCCCTGTCCCCGCCACCGTCAACCCCTCCCTGCGGAACGCCCGTCCGCGTGCTACTGTAGAAGGAAACCATGGCCACGATCGCCACCCCCGACTCCCTCGCCCGGGACCTCCTCGAGCGCATGGACGAGTGCGTCCTGTCGCTCGGTCCCGACTGGCACATCCTCGGCGCCAACCCCGCCGCCGCCCGGCTCCTCGGCGTCGGGGCTGCGGCCGAGCTGGTGGGTCGCGATGCCCGTGACCTCCTCCCCGGCGCCCTCCGCCCCGCGCTCGACCACGCCATGGCCGGCCGGATGGCCGCCGAGTGCACCGACCGCAGCAGGTGCGCCGCTGGACCGGACCTTTGGCTCGAGTGTCGCGCCTTCCCCGCCGCCGGCGACGGCCTCCACGTGGTCATCCGCGACGTCACCGGACGCCATCAGGCCCACGAGGCTGTCGCCACCAGCGAGCGCGAGCTCCGCCGCCTGGCCGACTCCGGCATCGTCGGCATCTACTACTGGGATATCGACGGCCCGATCATCGACGCCAACGATCTCTTCCTCCAGATCATCGGATACACCCGCGATGACCTCGAGGCCGGCCGCATCAACTGGCGGGCGATCACCCCGACCGAATACGCGGCGCTCGACGACGCGCACACCGCCGAGCTCCTTGCCCGCGGCATGTGCGCGCCCTTCGAGAAGGAGTTCGTCCGGAAGGACGGCACCCGGGTGCCCGTGCTGCTGGGATCCGCGTTGTTCCACCAGTCCGAGGCGCGGGGAATCAGCATCTGCCTGGACCTCTCCGAGCGCCGGCTCGTGGAGGCCGAACGCGACGCCGCGTGCGCTCTGTTCGACCGCTTCGTGGACGCGAGTCCCGTCGGCTTCGCCCTCTTCGACCGGGAGCTCCGCTGCATCCGGGTCAACCGCGCCGGCGCGAAGGGCGTGGGCCAGCGGCCCGAGGTGCTCGTCGGCCTCCGCATGCGCGAGGTCATCCCCGCGATCGCCCGCCAGGCGGAGCCGCTCCTCCAGCACGTGCTCGACTCGGGCCAGTCGATCGGCGACGTCGAGGTCGTCGGCAAGACCCCCGGCACGGCCGGCCGCCGGGTGTGGATCACCAGCTTTTTCCCGGTGCGCGACGGATTCGGCACGGTGGTCGGCGTCGGCTCCACCGCCATCGACGTGACCGACCGCCGCCGCACCGAGGCGGCGCTACGCGAGTCGGAGCGGATGGCGGCCGTGGGACAGCTCGCGGGCGGCGTGGCCCACGAGGTGAACAACGCGCTCCAGGGTGTGATCGGCTTCGCGGACTTCGCGCTCCAGGACCAGACGCTCGGCGCCGAGACCCGCGAGGACGTGGTGCAGATCCGCCGTTCCGCCGACCGCGCGGCCATCATCACCCGCCAGCTCCTCGCCTTCGGCCGCCGGCAGGTGCGCGACGCCGTGCGGCTCGATGCCGGCCAACTCCTGGCGGACTTCGCTCCGATGCTTCGCCAGGCGCTGGGCCCCGAGCGCGAGCTCGTGCTCGACCTCCCCGCCGCCGGCGAGCGGTCCGCCTGGCTCCTCGCCGACCGGGGGCAGATGGAGCAGGTCCTGCTCAACCTCACGCTCAATGCCCGCGACGCGACCCCCGCCGGCAGCCGGACGGCCTGGCGGGCCCAGACCGACGAGCTCGACGCCGCCGCGCTCGGGTCGCTCCATCGCACCGACCTGCAGCCTGGCCGCTACGTGCGGCTCGAGATCGAGGACACCGGCGCCGGCATGGACGACGACACCCGCTCCCGCGCCTTCGAGCCGTTCTTCACCACCAAGCCGATGGGCAAGGGCACCGGCCTCGGCCTTTCGGTCGCCTACGGCATCGTGCGCCAGAGCGGCGGCCACATCGAGATCCGGAGCGCGCCGGGCCGGGGCACCACGGTCACGTTGCTCGTGCCGGAGGTGCCGTCGCGCTCGGTCCGGCGCGCGTCGCAGCCCGTCCTCCAGCCCCGCGAGCTCCCGCCCGGCGCCCGCGTGCTCGTGGTGGACGACGACCCATCGGTCCTCGCCCTCCTCGCCCGCATGCTCGGCACCCTGGGCTTCGAGGTTACCACTGCCACCGACGGGCGCGAGGCGATCGCGGCCCTCGAGACCCGCGGCTTCGATCTCGTGGTGACCGACGTGGTGTTGCCGGAGATGGACGGCATCGCGGTCGCGCAGGTCGCCGAGCGGCGGGGCGACGTGCCGGTGCTGTTCGTGTCGGGGTGCACCTCGGAGGAACTGGAGCAGCGGGGGCTTTCCGGCAGCGCGGCCGTGATGCAGAAGCCGTTCACCGCGGACGATTTCGCCCGGGCCATCGCCCCGCTGATCGCGCGGGCCGCCCGCTGAAAACGAAACGGGCCCCCGAGGGGGCCCGTGACCGTATCGGTGATCGTGAACGCGATGGAGCTGAGGGGGATCGAACCCCTGACCTCTGCAGTGCGATTGCAGCGCTCTCCCAGCTGAGCTACAGCCCCCGAAGCGCCGTAAGTTACCGACTCGTCAGAGGATAGTCAACGAGAGGCGGGTGCCTGACAGGCCCGCCGTGCGCGAGCCGGCGGGGTGAGGGCTCCAGAGGGGCGCGTTGGAGCGCGCGTCGGAAACCGGGGCAGCGCCTGCGTGACTATTGAGTGTCGGCATCGTGGGCCCCGGGTTCCGGCGATCGCGCTCCGCAGCGCCCCGGCGGAGCTCTCGCCCCGTCGGGAGCGCCACTCGCCGAGCCCGGAGACCCCGCCTACTCGGGGGTGTCGTCCAGGAGCACGGCACTGTACGGAGCTCCTCCTTGCGGGGACTCGATCCCGACCGCGGTCCGAATCGCGCCCGCCGCAAGCTCGACCGGGCCCGAGTCGACCAGCACCTCCGCCGACCCCGCCGGCGTCAACCGGATCTCATGGGTGCCCGCCGGCAGCGCAGCGTACGAGGAGGCGGTCGCGAACGTGACGTCCGGGAATGTCGGAGTCGCGGTCCCGATGTCGGCGCCCGGCGCCGTCACGTACACGTCCACCGCCTCCGCGATGCTGGGCGCCGCATGGACGACGCGGACCTTGGCCTGCCCCGCCGGCGGGGCGGCGTTGTCGTCCGTGAGGACGACGGGGAGGATGCCGGCATCGCCGCCCGCGACGATCACGGTGTAAGTCGCGCCCGCGGTGAGCGGCTGCTCGACGGCGAAGAGGTCCTCGTCGTCGGCGTCGCTCCTGACGAGCAGCACCGCATCGCCGCCCGCCGCGGTCGAGTAGCGTGAGCTCTCGCCATACGCCAGCGCATCGGCGATCGGACCGTCGTTCACCAGGACATCGAGCGCCGGCCCGCCGGGTGCGGCATGGAAGGCGCGGACCCGCACCTCGGTGCTGGGATCGAAGTCGCCGCCGGGATCGGACGGGTCGTTGGGGTCGTTGGGATTGAACGCCTCGCCGGTGTCGTCGCCGCATCCAACGGCCAGCACGGCGCCCAGGATCAGGAACGCGAACGTCAAACGCTGCATCGGATTCTCCGCCCAGTAGTCGTCAGGCGCGCCGGCTGCCCCCGACGCGCAAAGACGGGGAATGTTCCCCCGGGCGCACCCGATCGCTGTGACGTCCGACCCGAACCCGCGGCGGGCGACGCGCCGCGGCCCGGCAGCAGGCGCTCTGCGGCGCACCGCGCGTATACTTCCAGCGACCGCACTCGAACGGACAGCCGTGTCCGAACTCGCCGACCGCGCCACCGCAGCCCTGGCCGACCGCTATCGCATCGCCGAGGCCGTGGGCGCCGGCGGCATGGCCGTCGTCTTCCGCGCCGACGACCTCAAGCACGACCGCCCGGTCGCCATCAAGTTCCTCAAGCCCGAGCTCGCCTGCTCCCTCTGGTCCGGGCGCTTCCTCCGCGAGATCCAGATCGCGTCCCGGCTCCAGCACCCGCACATCCTCCCGCTCTACGACTCGGGAGCGGCCGGCGACCTCCTTTACTACGTCATGCCGTTCGTCACCGGCGAGTCGCTGCGGGCCCGGCTCAACCGGGAGGGTGCGCTCCCCCTGGCCGAGGCTGTCCGCCTCGCCCGCGAGGTCGCCGACGGCCTGGGTCACGCGCACGCCGTGGGCATCGTGCATCGCGACATCAAGCCGGAGAACATCCTGCTCTCCGGCGGCCACGCGCTCATCTGCGACTTCGGGATCGCCCGCGCGGTGAGCCTCGCCGCGGGCGACACGCCCACCGCGCCCGGCCTCGCGATCGGGACCCCGCTCTACATGAGCCCCGAGCAGTCCTCCGCCCAGGGCGACCTCGACGAGCGGAGCGACATCTACTCGCTCGGCTGCATGCTGTTCGAGATGCTGGCGGGCGAGCCTCCGTTCCGGGGGCCCACGGCGATCGCCATCATGGCGCAGCACAGCACCGCCCGGCCGCCGTCGCTCCGGCGCGTCCGCGGCGACGTCCCCGCGCGGATCGAGGCTGCGATCGCGCGCGCGATGGCCAAGCGGCCCGAGCATCGCTTTGCCACGGCGGCCGATCTGCTCGCCGCCCTCGATCTCTCCTCCGACACCCCCGCGGGTACGTCGGTGCACGTGCCGCGGACCACCGCCGTCGTCGTGCTCCCGTTCGCCAACCTGAGCGCCGATCCCGAGACCGAGTACCTGAGCGACGGGATCAGCGAGGAGCTGATGCAGGCGCTGGCCGGCATCGCGGGCCTCCGCGTCGTCGCGCGCGCGACGGCGTTCGCGCTCAAGGGGAAGCGCGAGGACGTGCGCGACATCGGCGAGCGGCTCCGCGTGGATCTCGTGCTCGACGGCAGTGTCCGCGTCGGCGGAGACCGGATACGAGTCACCGCCGAGCTGGTGGACACCGCCGACGGCTACCAGCTCTGGTCGTCGCGGTACGAGGGGACGGCCGGCGACACGCTCGCGCTGGAGGACGAGATCGCCGGAGCCATCGCGGGCGTGCTCCGCCGTCGGCTCGCGGGCGACGGCACACCAGAGCCCGCTCCACCGCCACCCGCACCCGCGCGCCGCCGGCGCGATCCCCAGGCACACGAGGCCTATCTCAAGGGCCGGCACCACTGGAACCGGCGCACCGAGCAGGGGCTGAAACGGAGCATCGAGTGGTTCGAGCGGGCCATCGCCTGGGCGCCCGACGACGCCGCGATCCACGCAGCCCTCGCCGACTCGCACCTGCTGCTCGGCATCTACGGCATCACCCCCGCCCGCGACGTGATGCCGAAAGCCCACGCCGCCGCCGAGCGGGCGCTCGCGCTCGATCCGCGCTCTGCCGAGGCGCTGACCGCGCTCGGCTGCGTGGGCGCGCTCTACGACTGGGATTGGCGGGGAGCCGAGGACCATTTCCGGCTCGCGCGCGAGCTGAATCCGTCGTACCCGACGGCGCACCAGTGGGCCGCGATGCACCTGATGGCGCCGCTCTCGCGCTTCGACGAGGCCGCCCGCGCGCTCCAGCAGGCCCGCGAGCTCGATCCGCTCTCGCCCGCCATCCTCACGAGCCTCGGCGTGCTGGCGTTCTTCCGGCGTGACCACGCCCAGGCGCTCTCGGCGCTCGGGGACGTGCTCGATCTCGATCCGGAGTTTGCCGCGGCCCACCATTTCCTCGGCCAGACGCATCTCCAGCTCTCGAACGCGCCGGAGGCGCACGCGAAGCTCGATCGCGCAGTCTCGCTGTCGGGCGGCAGCGCCGAAACCGTGGCCGGGCTCGCCTACGCCGACGCGCGGCTGGGCCGCACGCGCGAGGCGCAGGCAGCGCTGGACGAGCTCACCCGTCGGTCGGCCTACGTCTCGCCCGTCCGCGTCGCGCAGATCCATCTCGGCCTGGGCGATCGCGCCGATGCGTTGGAGTGGCTGGAGCGTGCGGTGGACGAGCGGGCGACCGATGTGGTGTGGTTGGGGGTGCACCCGATCTTCGATGCGCTGCGGGACGAGCGCCGGTTCGAGGACGTGCTCGAGCGGATCGGGCTCGCCGCCGCCGCCAGCACCCGGGTGCTGGTCAGCTCTCGACCGCCTCCCATTTCCGCCTGATCTCGTCCAGCAGATCCGCGAACGCCGGATCCCCCGCGAGGCGGGCCAGCAGCGGATCGCGTTCGGCCAGCAACGGATAGTTGGAGAAGTTCTGGTCGATCGCCGCGTTTCGGAGCCAGCGGAGCGCCTCGGCGTTGTCGCCCAGGATCGCGTGGGATTGCGCCATGCACCAGGAGTACTCCATGTCCTGCCACGCCGCGGCCTTGAGGTCGTCGGACACGACCGCGAGAGCCTCCTCCCGCCGGCCTGCCAGCGCCAGCCCGTAAAACTGCCCGAGGTGCGCGAAGAGCGTGTCCGGCATGTCGTGCGCGAGCTGGTCGAAGATCTCGACCGCTTCGGCCACGCGGCCGTTCATGACCATGATCTGCCCGTAGGTGAGGCGCACGATCGGGTTCCCCGGATCGATGTGCGCCGACTTCCGGAACGGCTCGATCGCGCCGGCCAGGTTGCCTTCCATCAGCGCCAGGAAACCGGGCAGCATCTGGTAGAACGGCGTGAGCGGATCGATGATGAGGAGCCGCTGCACCAGCGGCCGCGCGGCCTCGGGCCGCCCCGCGAACCCGAGCACCAGCGACAGCCAGAGCAGCGCATCGGTGTCGTTCGGCACGGCATCCAGCGCGCGGCGCAGGTGCCGCACGACGTCGCGGGTTGCGCCGCCGGAGATGCCGATCAGGCCGAGCAGCCGGTGCGCGTGCGGCGAGTCTGGCTCGAGCCGCATGATCCGCTCGGCCTGCTCGCGCGCCTTGTCGAGGTAGGTGATGTCCCCCGAGATGCCGCCGTTCACGTACTGCCAGTAGGTGTACCCCATCGCCGCGCGCAGCAGCACGTTGTCGCCCAGGATCTCGAGCCCCTTCTCGAGATGCTCCAGCGCGCGCCCGAGCGCCTCGCCGGTGAAGCGGAACACCTCATGCCGGGCCCGGAGGTAGTACTCGTAGGCGCGCACGTCGGGAATCGGGCGCTCCGCGAGCCGCGCGTCCTCCGCCGCGCTGAGTTCCACCCGAAGCGCCTGGACCACCGTGCGCGAGATGGTCTCCTGGATCTCGAAGACGTCGTCTATCGTGCCGCTGAACTTCTCGGCCCAGATCAGCTCGTCAGTGCTCGTGTCCACCAGCTTCGTGGTGATGCGGAGCCGGGGCCCGACCTTCCAGACGCCGCCCTCGAGCACGTACTTGACGTTGAGCTCGCGGCCGACGGTGCGCAGATCCTTGGTCGTGTTCTTGAGCTGCATCGCGGACGTGCGCGAGATGACGCCGAGCGACTTGATGCTGGAGAGGTCGGCGAGGATCTCGTCGGTGAGGCCGTCGCTCAGGTAGTCGATGTCCTGCTCGGGCGAGAGATTCACGAAGGGGAGCACCACGATCGTGGCCCGCCCCCCACCCACGCGAGGCGGCGTCGCCGCGGTGGTCGTTGGCTGCGCCTTCTCGGCCACGGCGGGCTTCGCGAACGGCGCGGCGCCCTCGAGCCCCACCTCGAACACCTCGACCGGATCGCTCACGCCCTTGAGGCGATAGTCCCCGTGCGCCACCCATCGGAGCGCCGGAGCCGCGGCCGCGCCGACCAGTCCGCGCCGGGCGAGATCGTATGCGCCGCGCGTGAGCAGCGTCTGCCCGCCCACGGCCAGCGACATGAGCCGCGCCGCCACCGCCTTCGGCAGCCCCTCCACCTCGAGCGGCTTCGCCCCGCGGGCGACGCGATCAGCCGGGTTCTCCCGCACCACTACCTCCCCCACGTGGATGCCAACCCGGGTGGATAATGCGAGGCCGAGTTCCTGCGACAGCTGCGCGAGCCCCGCGTGATAGCCGAGGGCGAGCTCTACGGCGTTGGCCGGCCGGTCGAACAGGAGGAGGAAGCCGTCGGCCTTGTCCACCTCGCGGCCGTGATGCCGAGCCACCAGGGTGCGGACCAGCTCGTCGTGTTGGGCGAACACCGAGGCCGCCGGAGCGTCGCCCAGCCGCTCCAGCAGCCCGGTGCTGTCCACGAGATCACAGATGAGGACCGTCTTGAGTACCGCCGCGCCGGGAGCGTCCCGCACTCACCCCTCCGCCCGGGGCTCGGCGGCGAGCAGCCGCTCGAGGATGCCGCCGAGCTGGTCCATCACCGTGAGCGCACTGATGCCGAGGATCGCCGAATGCTCCGGCGCGAGCGGCAAGTCGTCCAGCACGGCATCGAGATCGTCGCGGTGATGCGGATCGAGCAGTGCGTGCTTGTACAGCGTGCGGAGCGCCTCACGGGGGAGTCCCGTCCTCGACGCGACGTCGTCGAGCACCTCGACCTCGGGCGGGCTTCCCTCCAGCACGGCGAAGCAGCCGAGCAGCGAGATGGGGTGGGAATAGTGCATCCAGTAATACTGCGCGCCGATCATCGCGGCCACGTCGGGTGGCGCGTGGCGGCTCGTCGCGAGCGACGAATCCATGCCGAGCAGCGCCATGTCCTCCAGCAGCCAGTCGTCATGGTGCAGTTCCTCCCGCGCGTGCTCGAGGAAGTAAGGGACGAGCGCCGCCGCCACCGGGTCGTCGCTCGCCATGGTCCGGGCCCGCTCCGCGCCGGCCTCGAGCAGCGGAACGGTCGCGCGCATGGACGCGTAGAGGGTGAGCAGATACTCGGGGAAGAGTGCGGCAAGCCGGGGATCGTTCCAGAAGCGCCGGCTCAGCGCGTCGATCCGGGGCGCCGCGAGCTGGATGGTGAGACGCAGTCGCCCACTGTGCTGCCCCCGCGGTCGCGTGGGGGCCTCAGCGATTACAGAATCCACGGCCGGCCGCCGGGATGGGCGGTCGGCGAGTAGTCTCCGACCGTCTTTCTCGCCGAAATGAGGTGCGCGACCTCGGGATCGCTCAGCTTGTTCACGTCGGCCTTCTGCGCCGGGCTCAGCGTCGTCGGGTCCAGGACCCCGGCTTCCTCCAGTCGCTCGACGTTGGTCTTCGGGGGCATGGTCGTCCCTCTCGTGTGGTGGGTGATGTTCGGTAGCAACCCGCTACGAACGGCTCCGGCTCGGTGGCTCCGGCCGGCTGAGCGCGGCGAGCAAGCGGGCGCCGTCCGGCACCCCGAGTCCCGCGCACGGATTCCAGCCGGGCCCGGCCTGGAAGTGAGCGACGTGGGGGTCACTTCCGGCGAGCCGGTTATCGCCTCGGTGGATCTCGTGCAGCGCAGACGCGACGTCACGCCGGTAGAGCAGCGCGTTGAGGAACCCGAGCGAGATCGGCCGCTTCGCGCGCTCGCTCAGGCTGTGGTTCAGCACGGCGATGAGCCCGGCCCAGAGCGGCGCGGCCGCGCTGGTTCCTCCGCCGAGAGCGCGCTGCCCTCCCACGTGCAGCTCGTATCCCGAGGCGGCGTCGGCATTGGCGGCCACGTCGGGCACCCCGCGGCCTACCCAGGTGGCGGGGTCCGCGTCCTCCCGCAGCCACGCCTGGTTGACGCTGCGGTGGCGCGGCACGTTGCATCCCGCCTGCCATGCCGGCCGGGGGAAGAACCCGCTCACACCGCCGCCGGTCGCCATCGGGCTGGCCTTCCAGTGCGGGTTGTTCCACGCCACCTCGTCGCGCTGCCGGATCGTGGTCCCCCCGCAGGCCAGGGCCGAGGGCGACGAGGCCGGATAGCTCACGTTGGCCGCGTGCTCGTAGCCGCTGTCCCCGCCTGGCTCCACGCCGAGCGAACCGAGATCGCCCGAGGCACAGCAGACCGTTATCCCCCGCTGCCGCGCCTTCTGGAGCGCGAGATCTATCTGGTCCTTGCCGTTGCCGCTGGCCTGCGCCTCGGTCCAGCCCCAACTGAACGAGAGCACGGTGGAAGTGGCTGGTGTGAGGCCGTCGGCCCGCACCGGAGCGGGATCGGTGTCGTCCCGCACCCCCGCGATCGCGTGAATGGCGGCGCGCCACCCGTGCATCGTGTTGTTCGCGAAGTAGACGTCGATCTCGGCGCCGGGCGCAACGGCACCGGCGATCTCGATGTCCATGGTGACCTCGAAGGTCGCGAGCGCCCGCGCCAGGCAGATGCCGCAGTCCAGGTCCTTCGTGAGCTCCTCCATGCTCACCTTCGGGTCGTTCATCTCGGCGACGAACGAGGCGAGCCGCTTGGCCGGAAACGGAGCGTTCTCCGGACGCGGGCCGAAGGCATCGGGGACCGAGACGGCCGTGACCTTCGGCGGCTGGGCGAGCCGGAGCACCTGCCCGAACCAGACGTCGAGATCGCTCTGGTGGTACCCCCCGCCGAACGCGATGATCGCGATCCGCTGTCCCGCGCCCGTCACGCCGGACGGAAACCGGTATCGCCGCGCGAGCTCAGCCGGGGTGAACGTGCGCGCCGCCGCCCCGGGCGCAGCCGTGGCCCGGAGCGGGCGGCCGAGCGGCGCGTCGTCCAGTCCGATCACGGCCTGCACGATCTCCTGCAGCTCGGCGGGGATGTGCACCGGTCCGCGGTGCGACTGGTAAACGCTGCCGCGGCAGTGGAAATGCTCCAGCTCTACCCCGAACGCCGCCTCGAGCCGGCCCACCGGCCCCTTCAGTTCCACGTGGTGCTGGGCCCGGGAGGTTCGCACCACCTCGAGGCCGTGCTCGCCCGCGAACCGCCCGACGATGGCGAAATGCTCGGCCGGCGGCGCGTCGGCGGCCGAGAGTTCTTCGTGGGTGGGCGGGAGCGGGCGGGACAGCGGGAGGCGGTTCTCGATCTCGTGGAGCGTCCGCGCAAGCTGCTCCGGCGGCTCCGCGGTCTTGAGTACGAGCGTGATGGTCCGGCTTTCGTGCTCGCCGGGCCGGCCTTTGGCGGCGGCCCCGGCCGGATGGCCGGGAGTGCTCTGATGAATCGGAACGCGCGGTCTGGGCATTTCCGGGTCCACGCGATCGCTGGGGGAAGGGAGATACGTTACGGATCGAACCGGACCTCAGCAAGGGACGTCGGCGGGGCCTGGCAACCGACGGCGCGGGCGCCGAGGGGCCCTCGTCCCTCGGCGAACCGCGTTAGCGTCCCGGCCGTACTCTCAGTAGACGTCCGTCGCCTTCGTCGGTCACCACGTAGATCAGCCCGTCCGGCCCCTGCTGCACGTCGCGGATCCTGGCACCCAGCTCCCCGCGATACCGCTCCTCCTTCGCGACCTTGCCGTCCTGGAGCACGAGCCGAACCAGCGCGCCGGGCTGCATCGACCCGACGAGCACGTTCCCCCTCCACTCCGGGAACGCGTCGCCGGTGTAGAAGAGCATCCCCGACGGCGCGATCACCGGGTCCCAGTAGTAGACCGGCTGTTCCATCCCCGCCTTGGCGGTTCCCTCGCCGATCTTCGCTCCGGAGTAGTCGATGCCGTAGGTGATCACCGGCCAGCCGTAGTTCATCCCCGCCTCCGGATGGTTCAGCTCGTCGCCGCCGCGCGCCCCGTGCTCCAGCGTCCAGAGCTGCCCCGTCTCGGGGTGGAGCGCCGCGGCCTGCACACTCCGGTGGCCCACCGACCAGATCTCGGGCCGCGCCCCTGCGCGCCCGACGAACGGATTGTCCTCGGGCACCGAGCCGTCCGGATTGATCCGCACGATCTTGCCGATGGTACTCGAGAGATCCTGCACCCTCGGCCGCTGGTCAAACCGGTCGCCCTGGGTGACGAACAGCTTGCCGTCCCGCGCGAACACCAGCCGCGAGCCGAAGTGATTTTCCCCGCCGGTCTTCGGCTGCTGGCGATAGATCACCTGCACGTTTTCGAGCCCGCGTTGCCCCAGGCGGCCGCGCGCGACGGCGGTGCCGGCGCCGCCGTCCCCCGGCTCGGCGAATGAGAGGTACACCAGCCGGTTCTCGGCGAACTGCGGATCGATCGCCACGTCGAGCAGGCCGCCCTGCCCTTCCGCCCACACCTTCGGCACCCCGGCAAGCGGCTCGGACAGCTTGCCGCCCGGCTCCACGATCCGGAGCCGACCCGGACGCTCGGTGACGAGGATGCGTCCGTCGGGCAGGAACGCGAGCGCCCAGGGGTGCTCGAGCCCCCCCGCAACGGTCTCCACCCGGAGCGCACCGTCGGTCGCGCTCGGCGTCGGCGAGCGCGGCGCCCCGCCCTCCTGCCCCGTCGCGGGTGGAGCCGTGCAGGCCGAGAGGCCGAGCGCTGCGACAACGGCGGCGCTGCCGCGTAGGCCGACGGACATGGGGTGCCTCCTGGGTGCAATCATGGCTCGGGCAGAATCAGCCTGGTGCGGGGGAAGCCTATTCTCGCAACGCGGCAAACCGCAATGCGTGCTCGCCTGCGGCCGTCGTCTCGCGGCCATGAACGAATCGCCGGGCCGCCCTGACGGACGGCCCGGCGATTCGAACCTGGTGCGGATGAAGTCTACGGACGCCCGCTCGGATGATCCGGGCGCTGTGGTGGCGTGGGCCGCTGCCCGCCGCCGGCGTTCCCCGGTACCGACGTCGGCGCGCCGCCCGCGGTCGGGGTCGAGGCCGGCGGACCCGCCCCCTCCGGCCGCTTGGTGCCGGCGAGACCCTGTCCGGTGAGCTCCGGCCGATGGGCCTGTCCCGCCCCGGCCTGTTCCGGAAGCTCCTGGAGCTCCCGGTCGGTCGCGCGGGCCTCGAGACGCGCGAGCACCCGCTGCAGTGCCTCGTCGGACGGGAGCCCGCGATCGGCGAGGCTCGTGATCACCGCGAGAGGCACCGCGAGCGAGCGGCCCGACGGCGCCGACTTCGCGAGCTCGCTGATTTCCCCGCCGTCCACGCCATTCCGAAGCGCAGTGCCCGCTGCGTCCACCTCATCGGCGGTCGGCTCGGGACGCCCGCCCCGCTCGAGCGCGGCCTTGCCTCGCGCCATCGCCGACGCCTGCTCGACCACCGCGTGCTCGATGTCGGCAGGCTCCGCTCCCTTGGCCGCTGCCTCCAGCGCGCGATGCTCCAGCGCCGCAGCGGGAAGCTGGCGCGCCCTCGCGTCGGCGATGTGCTGGAGCACCTTCTCCGCCACCTCGGGCGGGAGCACCTCGCTCAGCCGGCTCGATGGATCGTGGGCTGGCGTCTGTGCCGCGAGCCCCGACGTCACGAGCGCTCCAGTGAAGGCCAGTGCAACAATTCGCATATCATGCTCCCATCAGGAGTTCACGAAGGAGACCCCCGCAGGCCCGCGGCGGTCACTCGATCCTGAGAATTCCCACCACCCCGAAGTCGTCCTCCAGCGCGGTCACGCCCGGCGGTACGGCCCACGCGCCCCCGTCGATCCGGACGTTCATGCGATAGATGCCGGGTGGCACCGTCAGCGTCGCCGTCCAGTCCGAGCCGCCGCTACGCTGCAAAGCCACCGGTTTCCAGTCGGTGAACTCGCCCATGAGCTCCACTCTTCGCGCGTGCGGCGCCCGCAAGCGCAGCAGGCGCCGGTTGCCCGCGATCGTCCGCACCTCAAACGCCGGCACCACCGATCGCGGCAGCGTCAGCGGAAGCCTTCTCAGCGGCTCCGACACGGGTTCGGCCTCGGCGGGCCGCCGGGTCGCCACCCGGATGCCAAGGGTGACGTAGCTCCCGCCGGGGAATCCCTGGCCGTAGTCAGCGAGGTACGAGCCGCCTCCGCCCACGACCGCCAGGTGCTGGCTCAACCACACGGCCGCACTGGCGCCGCCCCACGCATCGGTGCCCACGTCCTCGGGCTCCCGCCAGTGCCGCAGCCCTCCGAACGCCGCCAGTTCCAGGCTGCCGCGCACCAACCGGACCGCAGCGTCCCCGTCTACGAAGCGCAGGCTGTCCCCGATCCACGTCGGCATCGCGGTCACCACCAGAGTGAACGGCGCGGCGCGCACCCATGCGCCAACGTCGCCGAGCCGCGTGGACTGCCGGCGCACCGAGTTCCAGGCGGTGCCGAGCTGGCCGCCGGCCCAGACGCCGGCCGCGCCGCGCGTCCAATGAAGCCGCGCTCGCGCCCGCAGCGCGTTGGTGCTGGTACCGTCTTCGTGCGTGCTTCCGCTCGCGAGCCCGCCGCCCTCGAGTTGAAACCCCGAGAAGCGGCGGGTGAAGAGCGACCCGGACGCCGTGCCCTGCAGGCTCCAATCCTCCTCGAGCTGAGCGAACGCTCCCGTGGCGGCGAACCAGGCGAGCGGACGGGTCACCTGCAGCGTGGGGGACACGCTGAGCGCCGAAGCCCCCGGCACCCCGCTGTAGGCCACGCGCGTGCCGGCACCATCGATCCACGCGGAGACCTGCGCGGCGGATCGAGGCGGAGTTGCGAGAAGAAGGATGACGATCGGAAGCGCGCGTGCGGCGAACGCGCCGGCGCGACGAGCGGCGGTGCCGATCACGGGCGCGGCTTTCCCGGACCCGGCCTCGGCGGGCCGCCTGGTGCTGTGGCCCGCGCGGTGGCGGCGAGCCCGGGCGGGACGCCCGCGCCGACGTCTTGCAGTACGTGCCGAGCGAGTCCGGCGAACTCGCCGTCCAGCGCGCCGCGCGACGCGAGCTGACGGATCGCCGCCACCGCCGTATCCACCGGCACACCGTGGACGACCAGATCGGCGAGGACACCCAGCGGCGCGGTGAGATCCTTCCGCGCTCCACGGAGCCGTTCCAGCGCCCCGGCATCCACGCCCGCGCGCACTGCGGTCGCTGCCGCGGCGATCTCGGACGCGCCCGCGTCGGGGCCGAGCGCCCGGCGTGCGGTCGCAAGATCGCGCAGCAGCGAGCGCAGCGCGAGCACGATCCGCTCGTCACCGGCGCGCTTGGCCGCGCCTTCGAGCGCCTTCGCCACCAGCGGCTCCGTCGGGAGATTCGCCACCCGCGCCGAGTCGATGAGGCCTTGCACCGCCATGAGCGCGGGCGGATCGAGCCGGCTCGCGAGCCTGGCGTCCTGGCCGGTGAGCCGCCCCGCGGCCGCCGCGGTCCAGACCAGGGCGAGCAGCATCGGTCGCCGCCGACGCATCATGAGTTCCTCGCCCCCACCGTTACCACCGAATTGGGCGGCCCGTATTCGTTCTCGCCCCCGCGCGGCGCCGCCGGATCGGGTCGCCACTCGCGACCGTCGATCAGAAATCCGTATTCGTGCCGCCCCGGAGCGAGCGGCACATCCACGACCCACACGCCCGTGCGGCCGGCGCGCCGGAGAGGGGTCGCGGCCGGATCCCAGTCGTTGAAGTCGCCGACCAGCGCGACATCGTTCGCCCCCGGCGCCGCGAGCACGAAGCGCACGACTTCGATCCGCGTCGTCGGCCCGACGTCGCGAAGACGGGGCGCGACAGCCGTACTGCCCACGATCAGCGCGGCAACCGCCGCGGCTGCTCCGAGCACGCCCAGCGGCGAGACGGCGACCGGGCGAGCACGGGTGAGCCAACGAAGCGCCGCACGCCCGGGCGACAACCGCGGTTGCTTGATCGCGGCCATGACGTGAGCGTCGAAGTCCGGCGATACCGATCCGCGGCCGCGGAGCGCGGCTGCCACCCGGTCGATCAGTTCGTCGTTGGCATCGTCAGACATGTTCCCACTCCTTCAGCAGCACCCGAAGACGGTCACACGCCCGCTTGACGCGCATCTTGAGCGCCGATTCCCCGACACCGGTCACCGCAGTCATCTCCGCGTAACCCATCCCATCGACGTGCCGGAGCAGAAACGCCTCGCGCTGATCGGGCTCGAGCCGCTGGACCGCGCGGTCGACCTCGTCGAGCCATTCAGCGGCGGGCGTCGCACTTCGTGCCGCCGCGCGCGCCATCGCCGCCTCATCCGTGACGACCGTGCGTGCCCGGCGCATCCGGCGGGCGCCGGCGGTTCGACAGCGGTTGACCACGATCCTGAAGAGCCAGGCGTTGAACCGATCCGGCTCGGCGCACCGTGGCAGCGCCCGGTAAGCCCGGACGAACGCATCCTGCAACACGTCCTCGGCTTCATCCGAATCACCCAGCATGTGCGTCGCGTAACGCATCATGCGGTCACGGTAACGGGCGATGAGCGTGGCGAAGGCGTCGACCTCTCCGGCCAGCACTTGGCGCACGATCTCGCCATCGGACGGCTCGGCCAGGGGCACGCTGAAAGACCCTCGCGAGGCGGATACGGTCACTTGGGAAGTGATGCGGATCTGACTGGATCATGCAATCAGCGCGCCCAGCCGACATTAATCACGCACCTGGAACCTGCTGCGTAAACTTATGAATCGTATGGAGATATGCTGCGGAAAACGGGGTCCTTCCGGCGAGGCGGTCGCGTCACCGTGGCGCGACGCCGTCCGGCCTGGGGTTTTGCGGCCTTACGGCAGCGACGCCAGTTGGCGATCGTGCGCCCGGCGCAGTAGCACGAGTGACGTGACCGCGCCGAGGAGTGCCAGGAACATATCCCACTGCGTATCCCACGGATCGCCCTGGGTGCCGAGGAACGATTCGGCGGCTTCACCGCTCGCGGCGGCGGTCCACCATTCGATCAGCTCGTAGAACGCGCTGAACGCAAGGCAGATGGATATGACCACGAAACCGAGCCAGCGGCTGCCTCGGAGCGGGGAGCGGCGCCACAGGATCTCGCGCGCGAGAATCGCCGGTACGAATCCCTGAGCGAAGTGCCCCAGCCGGTCGTAATGGTTGCGCTCGAGGTCGAGCCAGTCGCGCACCCAGAAGCCCGCCGGCACCTCGGCGTAGGTGTACTTCCCGCCGACCATCAGGATCACCGCGTGGATCGCCAGGAGAACGCAAAGGAGCGGCGTGAGCGGGAACCGGCGATGCGTGGCGATCACGATCGGCAGCCCGATCAGCACCGGCGCCACCTCGAGGAGCCAGGTGAAGCGGTCGTGCGGCTCGATGCCCGACCACACGAGCACGGCGAGCACGATCGCCAGCAGGATCAACTCGTATGCAGCCGGCCTTCGCTCACCCATTGGCGACTCCGTTTGAACCACAAAGAGAGGAAGGACGCCAAGGCCGCCGCGCGCCCTCGGGTCTCCGGCTGCGGGCCGCAGCCTTCATGTCCTTCCTGGCTTTGTGGTTCAACTATTCAGCAAAGGGAACATCGAGTGTGAGCCCGTCACGAGCCACAACGGTCTCAGGAAACACCGCCTTCGCTTCCGCCAGCAGCTCGGGCGCGTCGCGGCTGTAGCGCGGGCTGACGTGCGTGAGCACCAGGCGCCGCACGCCGGCCTGCCGTGCGACCTCGGCTGCCTGCGCCGCGGTCGAGTGCCCGGTCTCGATCGCCCGCTCGCGTTCCTCTTCGCCGAACGTCGCCTCGTGCACCAGGAGATCGGCGCCGGCGGCGGCCTCCACCACGGTGGCGCAGGGCCGGGTGTCCCCGGTGTAGACGACCTTGCGGCCCCGCCTCGACTCGCCCACCAGCTCAGCCGGCTCGATCCGGCGGCCGTCGGGCAGCTCGATCGCCTCACCCTTGTGAACCCGGCCCCAGAGCGGCCCCTCGGGGATGCCGAGCTCGCGGGCGCGCTCCGGGTTGAAGCGCCCGAGCCGGGTGTGCTCCACCAGCGTGTAGCCAATCGTGTCGGCGCGGTGGTCGGTCTCGAACGCCACGATGTCGTAGTCGCCCCGCTGCAGCGTCTGCCCGGCTCCGACCTCGACGATCTCCACGTCGAACCGGTTCCGCTCGATCCCGAGCCCGACCGCCGCGCCGAGGATCCGGTGCGCCCCGCGGGGGCCGTACAGCGTCACCGGTGCGGCGCGGTCCTGCAGACCCATGGTGCGGAGCAGGCCGGTCACGCCGAGCATGTGGTCGGCGTGGAAGTGGGTGAAGAAGATCTCGCGGAAGGTGAAGCTCACCCCATAGCGCATCATCTGGCGCTGGGTGCCCTCGCCGCAGTCGAACAGGATCGTCTCGCCCTCCCGCTGGACGGCGAGAGCGGCCACGTTCCGGTCGACGCTCGGAACCGCGGCGCCGGTGCCGAGCAGGGTGACGGTGAGCATGCGAAAAGGTAGCGGTGAGACGGGAGCGGTGAGAGGGCGTCCTTGCTCGCGAGGCGGTGGCATCTCCTCCGGGCGCTGAATTTCCGGCTACTTTCGCCCGGCCGGCTCCTGCCCGTCTTGGCCCCAAATAAGGCGCCTTCCGGAGACGCCACCGCCCTCGCTCGCGATCGCCCCTCTCACCTCTGACGTCTCACCTCTCACCTTCTTCCACCGCTTCCTCCAGCTCCCGCACCACCCGCCCCAGCTCGCGCACCAGCGGTCCGCGGCGGCCGCGACCCTTGAGCACCCTCACGAGCTGATCGTAGTACCAGAGCTGATCCTTCTTGCCGGCGTTGAACCGGCGCCAGAGGCGCTCGCCCAGGTGCCGGTAGTCGTGCAGCACCGCGCGCGCGTTGTGGAGCTTGTCCGCCGCAGCCACCCGGCGCACGTCGGCGGGCGCCGTCGCCAGATGCCTGAGGTACGCGAGCTTCCGCTTCCGCCACGGGGGCTTCGGGTGCTCCTCCGAATCGGTGCAGCTGAGCACGATGCGAAGCACCCGGTCGCCGAAGAGCGTCCGGATCTCCGCGACCGTGTTGCCGTCACGCGGATGGTCCTCCACCGCGTCGTGCAGCAGCGCCGCGATCGCTTCGTCTTCGCTGCCGCCATCTTCGAGCACGAGCGCCGCCACCGACATCAGGTGTGCGATGTAGGGCGTCGGGCTGCCCTTCCGGAACTGGGTCGCGTGCAGGTTGCTGGCGAAGGTGAACGCCTGTTGGAAGCGCGCCGTCAGCAGCGGGCGCGGGGCGATGTTGGGCATGCGGACGACTATACCGCCTCGAGGGAAGGGGGAGAAGAGTGGCAGGTGTGAGGCCGGTCACTTTGCTTTGGGTCATGCCCGGCTATATTGCCCCGCTCGATGGGATGTGGCCGCCCAGAGCCGCATGCCAACCTCAAACCGAAGCCGGAGTTGATGATGGGTAAGCTGAGAAATGCTGGACTCGTGGCCGCCGCATTGGTGCTCGCCGGTACCGGGACACTGGCGGCACAGGACACGAGCTACACGCGGACGCCCGCAGTGGCCGACACGTCGGCCCCGGTTGCGCCGCTCGCCGATACCGTGGTTTCCGATACCGCGGTTTCCGATACCGCAGCCGATACGCTGGGGACCGACGTCGCGCCCGCGGAGACGACCGGCGCGGCGGTGACGACCGAGCCGGCCAAGGCGCCGAGCGAGGCCAAGCCGAAGGGCCACGAGGGCCACGATAAGTGGGATGAAGGCAAGAAGGCCGCCGGCGACGAGGATGCCAAGCGCGACGACGCCACGACTGCGGTCGACGACGCCCAGACGCTGCCGGACAGCACCAAGCCCTGACCCGGGCAACGACGGGAGATTTGAGGAGGGGCCCCGGAACATCGGGGCCTCTCTTTCTTCAGAACACCTTGACCGTCACCCCGATCTTTCCCGGGTTCTTCCGCAGCTCCGCGAGCAACCCCTTCAGTCCCGCCGACACGTCGCGCAGATCGTAGTAGAGGCCGCTGTCGGTGGCGAACTTGCCGATCGTTCCCCGCCCCTGATTCACGCCCGCCAGCACCGTGTCGAGCCGGGCGCTCGTGACCGCGAGCTGCGAGGTCATCACCCGGAGGCTCTGCGTGAGCGAGTCAGTGCGGCCGAGCGCCGCGTTGAGCCCCGGGTTCGCGAGCGTGCTGTCGAGCCGGCCGCTCAGCGAGCGGAACGCCGTCAGCGTGCTGGTGAGCTCCGCGGTTGGCCCGCGATTCGGATCGCCGTACACCCGCATGGTCCGCTCCGCCGCCTGGAGCGTGGACTGGAGCGCGGTCATCGTCTCGCGGAGCTCCTTGGCCGTTTCCTTGTTGGCAAACTCCTGGAGGCCGATCAGCACGCTGTCCGCCCGGTCGCCCAGCACCTCGGCCCGATCGCCGAATCCGCTCTTCGTCCGGCCGATGATCACCTGCCCCACCGGCAGCGGCTGGGACGCGCGGCCGGGATCGAACTCGACCACAAAGTCGCCCACGAGATTGGAGGACTGCACGAGCGCCGAGGCGTCGATCCTGGGCGTGATGCTCGGCGGCAGGCTCACCCGCACCAGCACCTTGCCCACGTCCTGGAGCGTGATCTCCTCCACCCTCCCGACCTGCACGCCGGAGACCGTGACCGGTGAGGCGCGCTTGAGGCCGCTCACGTTGGGGAACTGGATCCGGTACGCATCCCGGTTGCCGATCGATCGGCCGCTCAGCCACATCGTGCCCAGCACGAAGATCGCGATCGCGATGAGCACGAGCGTGCCGACGACCGCTTCCTTGCCGTAACGGAGATCCATGCTCAGGCCGCGAAAGAGGGGTTGTCGAAGTCGCGCTCGAGAAACTCCTGCACCTGCGGGTGCTTCGACGCGCGGAACTCTTCCGGCGTCCCCTGCATCACGATTTTGCCGCCGGTGAGCAGCGCGATCCGGTTGGCGACCCGGAACGACCCCCGCACGTCGTGGGTCACCATCACCCCGGTGACGCCCAGCTCCGCGGCGAGCCGCTGCACCAAGCCGTCGATGATGTCGGCGTTCACCGGATCGAGCCCCGACGTCGGCTCGTCGTAGAGCAGGTACTTGGGCTGTCCCGCGATCGCGCGCGCGATCCCCACCCGCTTCCGCATCCCCCCCGACAGCTCGGCCGGAAACTTGTGCAGCACCGCGTCGGGCTGGAGGTTCACGAGCTGGAGGCACTGACGCACCCGCTCGTGCACGTAGTCCATGTCGTTGTACTTGTCCTCGTCGGTGATGCCCAGCCGGATGTTCTCCTC
This sequence comes from Gemmatimonadales bacterium, assembly GCA_050733215.1. Lineage (GTDB taxonomy): Bacteria > Gemmatimonadota > Gemmatimonadetes > Gemmatimonadales > GWC2-71-9 > DASQPE01. The sequence continues at coordinate 591 of JBOHSN010000053.1, read as the reverse complement.
CACGTCCATCGAGTCGAACAGGGCGCCGTTCTGGAAGACGTAGCCGATGCGCGACCGCAGCTCGGCGAGCGCCTCGCGCTTGAGCCGGACGACGTCCTTGTCATCCACGATCACGGTGCCGCTGTCCGGCCGGATCAGCCCGATGATGTGCTTGAGCAGGACGCTCTTCCCCGTGCCCGACGGCCCGAGGAGCGCCACCGTCTCGCCCTCCTCCACCTCGAAGTCCACGCCGTCCAGGACCACCTGGGCGCCGAACCGCTTCTTCACCCCGCGCAGCTCGATCATTGATTGAGCAGCAGCCGGGTGAGAAGCATGTCGAGGAAGAGTATGAGGACCGAGCTGGTCACGACGGCGCCGGTCGTCGAGCGGCCGACGCCCTGCGCGCCCTGCTGGGTACTGAACCCCATGTAGCAGGAGATCAGCGTGATGGAGCCGGCGAAGGCGATCGACTTGATCACCGAGTACCAGGCGTCCCACGGGCGCCAGTACGACTGGGCGCCGTAGATGAAGTCGGCGTCGGTGACCGGCAGCACGAGCCGCACCGACCACCACCCCGCGGCGATGCCGGCGAGGTTCGCGATGATGGTGAGC
>JBOHSN010000052.1:0-28004 GCA_050733215.1 Gemmatimonadales bacterium | reverse complement strand
CGATGGTGGTGGAAAGCAGGCATCGCCGCCGTGCTCGCCGCGGTTCTGGTACTCGGCGCGCGTCACCTGCTCTTCCGCTCTTCTGCTCCTCGGCTTATTCCGGCTCCGCCGGTGATCGCCGTGCTCCTCTTCAAGAACCTTGGCCAGCCTGCGGATCAGTACTTCGCGGATGGACTTACGGAGGAGATCACCAGCCGGCTGGCGGGGATGGCCGCCATCGCCGTGATCTCCCGGACCAGCGCGGACCAGTACCGGAACACGCGGAAGCCGCTCCGGCAGGTGGGGCGGGAGCTGGGCGCGGCCTACCTGCTCGAAGGGAGCGTGCGGTGGGACCGCAGCGCGCCCGGCGAAGGCGGGCGAGGGAAGGTGCGGGTGACACCTCAGCTCATCCGGGTCACCGACGACATACACCTGTGGGCGCAGGCCTATGACGCGGAGCTGGCCGAGGTGCTCAAGCTCCAGACCACCATCGCCGAGCGGGTGGCCGGCGCGCTCGAGGTGAGGCTCGCAGCGCCCGAGCGGGCTGCGCTTGAAGAGGGAGGGACGAACGATCCGGATGCGTACGACTTCTACCTGCGCGGAAACGAATACCTGGGCCGCGGCAACAGCGGGGCGACGCTGGCAGCGGCGCGAGACCTCTACGAGAAGTCGGTGGCGCGGGATCCGCGGTTTGCTCTGGCATGGGCACGGCTCTCGCTCGCCCACATCTACATATTCTGGCACGGCCACGACCGCACACCAGCCCGCATCGCTCTGGCGAAGCGGGCCGCCGATTCGGCGTTCGCCCTCGCACCGACGATGGCTGAGGCACAGATCGCGCTCGGGTACTACTACTACCGAGGGCATCGCGACTACGGCCGGGCACTGGAGCACTTCGAGGCGGCGCGGCGCCGACAGCCGAACAACGCCGACCTGCTGGCCGGCATCGGGTTAGTCCAGGGGCGCCAGGGCCGGTGGGACGAGGCGATCGCCGCGCTCTCCGAAGCCGTACGCCGTGATCCCCGCTCCAACCTGCGGGCGTTCAATCTCGGCAGCACTCTTTCAGCCGCGCGGCGCTTCCCGGAGGCTGAGCGCGAGCTCGGCCGGGCGATCACGCTCGCGCCCGACTGGGGCAGCCCCTACGCCGAGACGGCGCAGGTGTACCTCGCCTGGCGCGGCGACTTGGTGGCGGCCCGCGGCGTGCTCGCCGAGGGCGTGAAGCGAATCGGCCTGGGCCAGTTCGCTCAGTCCCTCATCTCCAACGACCAGACCGCGGGGACGATCTTCACCTCGGACACCGCGTCCTGGCCACTGATGGACGGCCTCACCCTGCAGAGCTTCGTGGGCGACACGCTGCGGTACTATTACCTCAAGGCGGAGAACGCCCGGTTCCGGGGGCTGGTCGCAGCCGAGCGGGCCTACGCCGACTCGCTCCGGGTCCTCCTCGAGCTCCGGCAGCGCAGGCGTCCGGAGGATCCCTATCCCTACAGTTGGCTCGGGATTGCCTACGCGGCCCTGGGCCGCAAGGCGGACGCGATCGCGGCCGGCCGGCGGGCCGTCGAGCTGATGCCGGTCTCCCGCGACGCGCTGGTGGGTCCCTATCTCGTGGCGACCCTCGCGCGGACCTACATGCTGGCGGACGAGCCCGAGCTCGCGATCGAAACGCTGGCGCCGCTGCTCGATATCCCGTCACCCATCACGCGCGAGGCGCTGCGGGCGGATCCGGTCTGGACCCCGCTCCGCGAGCACCCCCGGTTCCGGGCGCTGGTACAGGGCGAAGGGCGTTGAACCGGGTGGTCCGCTGACGCCCGGATCGGCACAGCCGCTCCGGGCGTCGCGTTTTCAGGGGTCTTCCGGTGTCGCGCCCCCGGTGACCCCACCGGAACCCGCAGGTGATAACTGGGTGAAGCCGAGGTGACCTGGCTCCATATCGTTGCCGCCGTGTTGGAAACGGTGCTCACGGACAACGGTGGAACGACTCACATGGAGGCAACAATGTCGGCTCGGCGATTCTTCAACTCGGCTCTCGTAATGTTCGCCCTTGCCGCCGCAGCGTGCGGCGGTGGCAGCGATGCGACCGGTCCCAGCGGCCCGTCCGGTCCGTCCGACCCCTCAGGTCCGTCCGACCCATCGGGTCCCTCGGGTCCGTCGGCCCCGGCTGACCCGACCCTGGGCACGCTGGAAGTCTCGAACCCGACTTCCGTCAGCGTCTACTTCCTCAAGGTGCGCGCCTGCGGCACCACGGATTTCGGCTCGGACCTCCTGAACGATCCGAACGACGGCGTCGGCGGGTTGCTGCAGACCGGGGAGACCGGCCACTGGCAGCTGGCCGCAGGGTGCTATGACGTCCGGCTCTCGGCGAGCAACGCTCTGTTCCTCGTGTACGCGAAGCAGATTCACGCGAACATTCAGATCACGGCGGGGCAGACGTCGAGCATCGTGACCGGCGACTGGCAGCCCTACGTCCCCGCTCCGTAACTCCCGCACCACCGCCCCCGCTTGCCCCCCGCCATACGCCCGGGTCAGCCGCAGTCAGGCTGCCCCGGGTGCCTGCCTTTCCCGGATCAAGCCACCGAGTGATGCGTCGGTGATGTCGCCGTGATCACGCTCCGTATCGTTGCCACCGTATCCAGACGGTGTCGAGCAATCGTCCATGATCGAGCACAGGAGCCTTTATGTCGAACCGACTCATCGCGCTGATCCTCGCCGCTCTCGCCGCCGCCTGCGGCGGGGGCGGCGGTGACCTCACGGCGCCGGGCGGCCCCGGGCCAACCCCCCCTCCCTCCGGACCGTCCACTCCACCGCCGGACGATGCCCAGCCCCCGACGCCGTCCGAGCCGCCCGCGCCCGCGCCCGTTCTCGAGGGCAGGGCGGTGTTCGCGGTCGATCTCGAGAACCGGCTCATGCTCTTCGGCACCGGCAGCCCTGACACGCTGGCGCGCCTGATCACGATCACCGGACTCGGAGCGGGTCACCGCATTGTCGCGATCGATTTCCGGGGAGACGACGGCCCTCACGGGCTATACGGGGTTGGCACCGACAGCCGGCTCTATGCCATCGACACGCTGTCCGCGGTGGCGACGCCGGTCGGCGAGCCGTTCTACCCGGAGATCTCCGGCACCCACTTCGGGATCACGATTGACGGGGAGCAGAATCGGGTGCGCATCCACGGCGTGGAAAGCGACCAGAACTTCGTCCTGAGCGCATCGACCGGCCAGCTCGTAAGCGTGGACGCGCCGCTGGCGTTCTCCGGCTTCGACTTCAACGCCGGTCAGAATCCCGGCGTCGCGGGCACGGCGATCCGGCCTTCCGACCGCAAGCTGTTCGGCATCGAGGCAAACCAGGACGTGCTGGTGCGAATGCCCGAGCCGGCGCTCGGCACCCTCGCAACGGTCGGGGCTCTCGGCACCACCACCACACTCTGCGTCGGGTTCGACATCGCGGAGGACGGAGCCGCCTTCGCTGCGCTCACCCAGGCGGACGGGACGAGGCTGCACACGATCGACCTCGCCACCGGGGCCGCGACCCTGGTCGGCGCCATCGCGAGCGATTCACCGATTCAGGGCATCGCGATCGTGCCTGTCCCGGAGCCGCCGCAGCTGAAGGTCACCCGGGCGATCTCGACGCGGCGCGTCTCGTTCCGGCCGGCACCGGCGCCCCTCTCCTGCTTCGACAGCCCCGCGGAGTAGGCCGGGGGCGGCCAGATGATCGCGGGGTGAGTTCCCCGTGACTCGGGTTCGTATCGTGGTGCCCAGGCGTTGGCACCAAAACGGTGAAGTCGGCGTTAGACAGATGGAGGAGGGCACCATGGGCATCACGAGCGATCCCCGGAACGCGGCGAAATTCGAGTCCCCGCTGCGCCTGTGGATCGAGATCTGGCAACGCGAGATCGTCTACGCGCGCGCCAACTAGCCTCGGTGCCGGGCGCGGGTGCGCTGGCACCCGACACGCGACGCCGTTACATTTCGCCCCAGTTGAAGGGGAGTAGCTCATCCGCCGCCTGGCGGACGCCCGGATCGTCAAGACTGCCCGCCATGTGCGAGCACGGTCCGGCAGGAGCGACGGCGGTCACCGACCACCGGCCCTCAGAGCGAGACCTTCGTCCACGCTGCCACAGTGAGCGGACGAGGTCTCGCTTTTTCGTGGCGGCCAACTCGCGAATGCAGGAGTCGACAAATGAACAACGTGAAGACCTTCGTGCTGCTGGCCGGGCTCATGGGACTGTTCCTGATGGCCGGCCAGCTCATCGGAGGGTCGCAGGGCCTGGTCATGGCCCTGATTCTGGGCAGCGCGTTCAATCTGGTGATGTATTTCTTCTCGGACAAGCTGGTCCTGAAGATGTACCGGGCCAAGGTGGTCACCGCCGCGGAGGCCCCGCAGCTGTACGCGATGGTGGACCGCCTGCGCCAGCGGGCCGGCCTGCCGATGCCGGTCGTGGCCGTGGCGCCGCACGAGCAGCCGAACGCGTTCGCCACCGGCCGGAGCCCGTCCAAGGCCGTGGTGGCGGTGACCACCGGCATCATGAAGTACATGCCGCAGGACGAGCTCGAGGGCGTCCTCGCACACGAGCTGGCGCACATCAAGAACCGCGACATGCTGATCTCCACCATCGCGGCCGGCGTTGCGGGCGCCATCTCCAACCTCCCCTACCTGCTCCTGTTCGGGGGAGGGTCGCATGACGACGAGGGCGGGCATCCGTTCGCCCAGCTTGCGCTGGTGCTGCTGGGACCGATCGGGGCGATGCTGATCCAGTTCGCGATCTCGCGGCAGCGCGAGTTCGAGGCCGACCGGGTGGGCGCGGAGATCCTGGGTCGGCCCCTGCCGCTGGCCAACGCGCTGCGCCGGCTCGACGCACTGGCCCATCGAATCCCGATGGACGTGGCGCCGGCCGCCGCGCCGCTGGCGCAGGTGAATCCGCTCGCCGCGCACGGCGGCGCCGTGGCCAAGATGTTCAGCACCCATCCGCCCACCGAGGAGCGCGTCGCCCGGCTCGAGGCGATGGCGGCGGTGCCGGTGGCGGCCCGGTAGTTGGGCGGGCACGAGACGTCGGTCTGGCTCGGGTTCACCCTCCTGGTCGGGGGGCTGCTGTTCCTCGATCTGGGAGTGCTGAACCGCCGGGCCCACGTGCTGACGTTCAAGGAGGCGATGAGCTGGAGTCTCGGGCTCATCGCCCTGGCACATGTGTTCGGGCTGTTCGTGCTGTGGCGGGAAGGGATGCAGCCGGCACTGGAATACTACACCGGCTACCTCATCGAGCTCTCCCTCAGCGTCGACAACCTCTTCGTTTTCATCCTCATCTTCCAGTACTTCGCCGTCCCGGCGGAGGCGCAGCCCAAGGTCCTGAAGTGGGGCATCCTCGGCGCGATCGTGATGCGACTCGTCATGATCGCCCTCGGCGCCCTCCTGCTCGAGCGGTTCCACTGGATCATCTACGTGTTCGGGGGGATCCTGATCTTCACCGGGATCCGTATGCTCCTGCAGAAGGAGGAGCACATCGAGCCGGAACGGAATCCGGTGGTGCGCCTCGCGCGTCGGCTGCTGCCGTTCACCTCGGCGTACAACAACGCCAGCTTCTTCTGCCGGACCATCCAGGGCAAGGTGCTCGCCACCCCGCTTCTTCTCGTCCTGATCGTGGTGGAGTGGTCGGACCTGGTGTTCGCGATCGACAGCATCCCGGCCATCTTCGCGATCACGCGGGACCCATTCCTCGTCTACAGCTCGAACGTGTTCGCGATCCTGGGCCTCCGGGCGCTGTTCTTCGTGATCGCCGGGATGATGGACAAGTTCGTGTATCTCAAGCCCGGCGTGGCGATCATTCTGATGTTCGTGGGCGTGAAGATGCTGGGCAGCCCGTGGGTGACGATCCCGACGCTGCTGTCGCTCGGCGTGGTCGTCGGCATCCTTGCGACGGCGGTCGCGCTGTCACTGCGGCGCAGCGCCCGCGAGGAGCGCTTCGCGGCCTGATCTCGGCAACAGCGATTCACCGCGGAGGCGCGGAGGACGCGGAGGACGCGGAGAACTGCAAAATTGGTGTGGTCTCGTGTCCAGGCATCCAGATGCTCGATCATGAGGCCACATCAGATGCGTTTCCTCCGCGTCCTCCGCGCCTCCGCGGTGAATCGCTTCACTTACTCTCTTCGGGAGCCGGAATGGATAGGAGGAGCTCGGCGTCGTAGGCCAGGAAGGGATCGGGGCTCTCCTTCAGGCTCCGGTCCCGCACCGTACAGTCGGGCGGCACGTCCCCCGCGAACACCTGGACGTCGTTGATCCGGACGCGCACCGGCCGCCCGGGGGTCAGCAGATCGCGGCGCAGCAGGAGGCGGAGGCGTTGCACGCCGGTGGCGTGCAGCCGGATCTCGTTGTCCGCCGTGATCTCGCCCTCGACCGTCGCCGAGGACGCACGGCCGAGCAGCCCGGTGACGAACCGACGCGCTTCGGTGTCGGTGGCCGCTTGTGCCGCGAGCGTCACTCCCGACCGCTCCAGGATCTCCACCCAGCCCTGACGCCGGAACAGGTCGCTCCGGGTTTGCAGGTGCACCGCCCGAGCCGGCGTGCGCGTCGTGTGGCGCTCGAAGAAGGCGAGGGTGAGTCCTTCCTCCCGCCCGATGCCCAGCTCGTGGCCCTTGCCCTTGAGGTAGTGGGTCTCGACCGGTGCCGACCGCTTGCCCAACTGCTGCACGGTGCGCCGGGTCGTCTCGGCCAGGATGACGCTGTCGGCCTCGCCGTGGAGGAAGGCGAGCGGCAGCGCCGTCGTGTTGCGCGGGAAGGGCCGCTCATCTTCACCCATCCCGGGCTGAAAGACGCCGGCGCCCATCGCGCTCACCGCGGCGGTGAGCTTGTGCGGGAACAGTGTGGCGTAGTGGAAGGTGCCGGTTCCGCCATTGCTCAGGCCGGTGAGATAGATCCGGCGCGGATCCACAGCGTACTCCCGCTGCACCGCGTCGATCAAGTCGCTGACCATCACCGCGGAGGAGTCGCGCCACCACCACTCGCCCGAGTTGGGATACACGATGAGGTATCCGGTGCGCGCCAGCGAGTCGTTGACGATCTGCATGCCCTCGAGCGCGCCGCCGGCGTTCCCAGCGAGATACACCAGCAGCGGCACCGGGCGGTCGCCCCGGTAGTCGTCGGGCACGCGCACGATGAACGGCCACCCTCGGCGCGGTCCCGCGCCCATTCCGCGGATGAAGGTGCCCGCCGGGTGGGACGGACGGGAGATCGTACGGATCCGGCCATCTACCCACGTCGAATCCACCGAGCAGAAGCCGAGCGCGGCGTCGGTGGGGAGCGAGTGCGTGGGCGGAGGCGCGACCAGCTCGCGGACGGCCTCCCGCACGAAGGCGTTTGAATCGGACGCGACCCGCTGAACCAGCGCCGGCGCGCCGGCGGCATCGAGCCGGCCAAGCAACCGCACGGCGAGCCTGCGGATCCGGGGATCGGTGTGGTCGAGACGTGCCGCCACGGATGGCGGCGGCAGGGGCAGCCCGCGACGCCAGGCGAGCGACAGCACTGCCCGCTCGAGCCGGGGCTCCCCGGCGTCGAGCAGTAGCTCGAGCACCGAGGGATCGACCGGGAGCGCGTCGTCGAGCTGCCAGGCGGCCACCAGCGCCTCTCGCGTCTCCGGGTTTGCCAGCCACGTTGCCGGCGATTCATCGGGTCGCGTCTCGACCAGTTCGAACGTCACCCGCTCGACCACCTTCTCGAAGTTGGCGCTGGGGTATTCGCCGCTCATCTCGAGACGCCGGACCAGTCCGCGGGCGGGGCAAAACCAGTAACGCACGTGGAAGACGTCACCCGGCTCGTCCGCCCGGGGGATCAGCAGCGTCGCGCTGGCACCTCCGCTCACCCGGAGGCACGCCTCGCCACTCACCGTCTCCCAGGTCTCGGCCTGCCAGGTGAATCCGAGCGGGTTGTCGGCCGCGAAGCGTTCGCCCGGCTTTACGGGCCCGGGAGGCAGCGCCACCAGCTCCGTCGCCGCCCAGAGCATCTTGCTCGGCCACTCGCGGACCACGCCGAGCGGCCGGCGGAGCTGCCCGGCACTGTCTACCTGGAGCGCCTGCACGCTGACAGCCGTGGTGCGATGGCGCGCCTCGAAGCCGGCGCGGCTGGCCGCGAGTCGGTCGTCGCTGCCCACCTGGAACCGCAGCAGCTCAGCCCGGGTCCGGTTTCGCTGCACGCCGACGACCGGAGCGCCGCCGGGCGCGCCGGCGACGACCAGGTGGGCGGTCCATTCGGCCCGGGCCAGCGTCTGAATCGGATCGCCCCAGGGACGGGCGGGCGGCTCGCGAAGGCCGTACGGCTTGCGGTTGTCGAGCTCGGCCTCGAGCGTCTGGCGGTAAACGAGATGATCGCCGGGGCGGAGATCGTAGCGGAGCCGGGCGGCGCCCGCGGGCGGGTCCTGCGCATTCGCCGAGAGCGGCACCACTAGCGCCGCCGCGAGAAGGAGACGAATGATCACGTCTCAGGTGACGCCTGCGGTCACAATCGTTGCACCCTGGATCGTTCAGGAGCCGCGCAGCTCCCGAAGCCCCTGATGCGCGCCGGCGTGCCGCGGATCGAGGGCCAGCGCACGCTCGAACGCCTCGGCGGCGTGGACCGGGTCTCCGCCACGGCGGTAGGCCTCGCCGAGTATGTACTGCGCCTGTGCGGAGCGCGGATGCTCGCGGGCGTTCAACTCCACCAGCGCGACGGCGTGCGCCATTTCGCCCTCCTTGGCAAGCGATATGGCAAGTGCCTCGATCTCCGCTTCGGTGTCCACATAGCGATGCGCCGGGTCGGCACGGTAGAGACGATAGCGGTCGATGGCCCCGACTGTGTCGCCCCGGCTCAATGCCGCGCGCATGCGGGCGCTGAGCGAGCTTCCCGGGCGGTAGGCAAGCGCGGCCGCGAGCGCCGGATCCCGGCCGCGCCGGAAGTCCTCTGCCGAGAGCTCCGCGGCGACCGCAGGCGCGGTCCACTGGCGCCGGTCGCGTGGGTCGACGTCCTGCCACCAGAGCGTCGAGACGTACACGGTGAACCCGCTGCGCGGGAGGGTGATCGGCACCGCGTCGCCGTACATGTTCGGCCGGCTTCCAGTTGGTTCGCCGACGAATATGGTGCCGGTGTACCGCTCCAACTCGTTCACCAGATTCTGCGCAGCCGAGAACGTCTGCGGCCCGATCAGCGTGAAGAACCGCTCCGGCCGCGAGAGTTTCGGCGAGCGCAGGATGGTGCGGACGACGGCGGGGTTGAAGGTGTTGTCGCCTCCCCCGTTCAAGCGGAGGTCGAGCACGAAGCGCTCGACTGGCCGGGCCGCGGCGAACGCGGCGACCCGCTCGAAGAACGCGGCGGCCGACTCCTTCTCGCCGTCCGCGATCTGGTTGTACTGAACGTATAGGGTGCGCGAATCGGCGCGGTAGTCGAGCCAGAACGGGGCATCCGGATCCCTCAGCCAGAGCGGCAGGGGGCTCGGCCGCACGATGCGCCACCCTTCCCCAGTGATCAGTCCACCCGCGCCGCTCGGCCGGCGGAGTGTCGAGAACCCCAGCTCGACCGTCGTCTCGCGTCCGTCCCGCTCAACCGTGACGGCGACGCGTCCATCGGCGTCCGCGATGCCGAGGGCGCGGAGGATCTCGGGCCGCGCGAGCAGCGTGGGGCTCCAGCGGCGGACCCACACGGAATTCTCGTTGCTGACGAGCGGCGCGACAGCCGCGAGGGCCTCGGCCGCGGTGAGCCGGCCGATGCGGTTGACCCTCCCGCCAAGGAGAGAGGCGCTGGCGCTGTCGGTCGCCTGCACGTACAGGCCGTCGGAGAAGAGGTGATAGACGACCGGATAGCTGCCGAAGTTGACACCGGAAGACCGGTAGGCCGGCGCGAAGGAGGTGTGGCCGTCTCCCAGCGACGACACGAGCCTCGCGAGCTCCACGATCACCTGCTCGTCGGTCAGGGTGGGGATCCGGGCATCGAGCGCGGCCACGGCGCTGTCGAAAACCGGCTTGCGAACGCGGTGGTACGGGTTGGGGTGCCATCGCTCGAGCTCGGCGACTAGGTGGCGAAGGTCGTTCCGCCAGTCGGCGGCGGAGAGCGAGTCGACTGGGGCGGCACAGAGGCAGGCGGCGAGCGCCAGGGTCGCGAATGACATGATGGAGTCCGTGTCGCGTGGTGGTGACGGGGTGCCGCGGAACGTCGAGCTCGACTGAGCTTAGGACGGCCCGGGATCACCTATGGTTGCCGGGCGGCCGACGCTTGGCGCGCTGACTCGCGGGAGTCGCCTGGCAGGCCGGGTTTCGGTAGGTTCCGTGACCCCCAATGGCCATCCGCCGCCTCCTCGCCCGCATCGGCCTCGACCGTCCGGAGCTCCGGGCGTGGGCCATGTACGACTGGGCGCTCTCGGCCATGCAGGTCGGGATCATGACCGCCATCTTCCCGATCTACTTCGTCAAGGTGGCGGGTGCCGGGCTCCCCGAGGGGAAGCCGTCGGAATATCTCGGCTATGCCAACAGCGCCGCGTTGGCCTTCGCGGCGGTGCTGTCGCCCATTCTCGGCGCGGTGGCGGATTACCGCGCCGCCAAGAAGCGCTTCCTGCTCGCCTTCCTGCTGGTCGGCGTGATGGCCACGGCCGGCATGTGGTTCGTTCAGACCGGCGACCTGGCGCTCGCGTCGACGTTGTTCGTGCTCAGCATGATCGGCGCGAGCGCCAGCGTGGTGTTCTACGAGGCGCTGCTCCCGCACATCGCCCGTCCCGAGGAGATCGACCGTGTGTCCACGGCCGGTTACGCCCTGGGCTACATCGGCGGCGGCATTCTGCTCACGCTCAATCTGGCCTGGATCCAGAAGCCGCAGCTGTTCGGGCTCCCAAGCGGTCCGGGCTTGTCCGACGGCGAGGCGACGCTGCCGGTGCGGCTCGCGTTCATCGCGGTGGCGCTCTGGTGGGGGCTCTTCTCGATCCCACTCTTCCGCCGGGTGCCCGAGCCGCCCGCGCGGCTCGAGCCGGACGAGCGCCGGGGTGAGAACCCGGTCCGGATGGCCTTCGTTCGACTGGCCGAGACGTTCCACGAGCTTCGGGGCTACCGCCAGGCCTTCCTGTTGCTGCTCGCGTTCCTGATCTACAACGACGGGATCCAGACGATCATCAAGATGGCGGCGGCGTACGGCACCGAGCTGGGCATCGGACAGGGATCGCTGATCGCCGCCATCCTGCTGGTGCAGTTCGTCGGCGTGCCATTCGCGTTTGGTTTCGGCATGCTGGCCGGCCGGATCGGGGCCAAGCGGGCCATCTTCGTCGGGCTCGTGGTCTACACGCTGATCAGCATCGTCGGCTACAACATGCGCACCGCGACGCATTTCTTCGTGCTCGCGATCCTGGTCGGGACCGTCCAGGGTGGGACGCAGGCGCTCAGCCGGTCGCTCTTCGCCAGCATGATCCCGCCGCACAAGTCGGGCGAGTTCTTCGGGTTCTTCAGCGTGTTCGAGAAGTTCGCGGGGATCCTCGGACCGCTCTTCTTCGCATGGGCGATCCTGCTCACCGGCTCGAGCCGGATCGCGATCCTATCGGTGATCGCCTTTTTCGCGGTCGGCGCGGCGATCCTTGCGCTGGTCGATGTCGACGCCGGCCGGAAGGCGGCCCAGGAGGCTGAAGCGCGCGCGACGCCGCAGGGGCAGTCGGCCGAGCGCACGGTGCGGATCGGGTAGCCTCGCTCTGGCGCGACGCCCGCACCCGGTGACAGATTGGCCTGGCGTTCTCTTACCGGCAGTCACTTTTGCACCTCATCTCAGAGTCCCTCCAACGGGTGCTCGCGGACCGCTACGCGATCGAGTCTGAGCTCGGGCGTGGCGGCATGGCCACCGTGTACCGCGCCCGCGACCTCCGGCACGAACGGTGGGTGGCGCTGAAGGTCCTCCGCCCGGAGCTGGGCGCCATGCTGGGCGACGACCGGTTCATGAAGGAGATCCGGCTCACCGCCCGGCTCCGCCACGCCCACATTCTTCCGGTCTTCGACTCGGGCTCGGCCGGCGCCGAGCTCTGGTATGTCACCCCATGCATCGAGGGCGGCTCCCTCCGGTCGCGCCTTCAGCGCGACGGGCAGCTTCCCCTGGATGAGGCCCTCGGCATCGCGCGGAACGTGCTGGGTGCGCTGGCCTACTCTCACCGCGAAGGAATCGTCCATCGGGACATCAAACCCGAGAACATCCTGCTCGAGGCGGGCGAAGCCATCGTGGCGGATTTCGGTATCGCGCGCGCGCTGCATGAGGCCGGCAGCGACCGGCTCACCGAAACCGGCTTGTCGCTCGGCACACCGGCCTACATGAGTCCGGAGCAGGTGACCGCCGATCGCGCGCTCGACGGCCGGAGCGACGTGTACGCCGTCGGATGCGTCCTCTACGAAATGCTGGCGGGCGAGCCGCCGTACACGGGCCCCACGGCGCAGGCGGTGCTCGCGAAGAAGCTGGTCGGCACGACCCCGTCCGTCCGCACCGTCCGTCCCGCAGTGCCGGCCGGGATCGACGCCTGCATCGCGCGGGCCCTTGCCGCTGCGCCGGCAGACCGCTTCGCGACCGCGGAGCAGTTCGCCAAGGCTCTGGAGACGGCGGGCACGGAGCAGCTCACCGCGACCCGGCGCGTGGAGTCGCCTGCAGCCGCGGCCAAGCGACGCGTCGGCAGGCGGGTACTCGTCGCCGCGGCCGCGCTGGTGCTGCTCGTCGCGCTCGCCCTCGTGATCTGGCGACTGAACCCGCGGGCGCCCCCGGTCTCCGCCACCCGCCTGGCGGTACTTCCCTTCTCCGTGGCCGCGGGGCCCGACCTCGGGTATCTCGGTCCCGGCATGGTGGACCTGCTAAGCCGCAACCTGGATGGCGCCGGCGAGTTCCGGACGCTCGACGCGGGCAGCGTGCTGACGGCGCTCCGCAAAGCCGGGGTGCGCGCGGAGGACGCGGAGCAAGCCCGTGCAGTGGCGCGCCGTCTCGGCGCGGGTCAGGTGGTCCAGGGCAACGTCAGCGCGGCAGGTAAGCGACTCCGCATCCAGGCCGAGCTCCTCGGAACGGCCGACGACTCCGCGCTCGTCGTGTCCCGGGCCGCGGTCGAGGGAGACTCGATCGAGCTGTTCGCGCTGGTGGATCGCCTCGCGGCCGAGCTGCTGGCGGGGCGGGCGCAGGGACCCGGCTTTCGGCTGCTCCGGACGGCCGCGTTCACGACCCGATCGCTCCCGGCGCTCAAGTCCTACCTGAAGGCGGAGCAGCACTTCCGGGCCGTGCGGCCGGACTCCGCGATGGTCGGATTCCGGCGGGCGGTGGATGACGACAGCGCATTCGCGCTGGCGCATTACCGGTTGGCCGTGGCCGCGCTCTGGGGGAACCGGCCCGGGCAGATCGATCCCGCGCTCGACCGGGCTCTCCGCCTGGCCGACCGCCTCCCGGATCGCGACCGCGCGCTGGTGGGCGCGCTGGATGCGTTCCGTCGGGGCGCGCCCGATACGGCCGAGCACCGGTACCGCGCCATCCTGAGGGACTACCCGGACGACCTCGAGGCCAGTGCGGAGCTGGGCCTGCTGCTCTTCAGCTACCAGCCGCTCAGGGGTCGACCGCGGGTGGAGAGCGGCCAGATCTTTCAGCGCGTGGTAGCGCTCGACCCGCGGTTCTTCTGCCCGATATGACCGCTGATCAGCCTCGCCGGGCGCGAGGGTGACTGGACAGCGTTCGATACGCTAAACACGCTGCGGTTCGGGCCCACCGGAGTGCCGTTCGCGCACAGTATCGTGCTTGAACGGCGGCGCGGCGGAACCCCGGTCGGTGAAAGGGCGCGCGCCATGGCGCGCGCGGAAGACCGGGAGCTGTTTCACGCCGCGGACGACCTCGCGCTGTTCCTTCACGATCTCGCCGCGGCCGAGCAGTTGCTGACCCTGGGCGTCGCTGGCGACCGGGTCGCGGCCTTCCGCGACTCCAGCTATCTCCGCCTGGGTATGCTGAAGGTGGGTCAGGGTCGGTGGCGGGCCGCGAGCGCCGATCTCGCGCGGACGGCGGGACCCGGCGGTCGCCTGGCGCGGGCGTTCTACGCGAGCCTCCCGTTCGTGAAAGCCGCGCCGCAAGAGCTGGAGAGGATCCAGTCGGACCTCGAGCACTGGAACCCGATCGCCGAGCCGCCGCCAGCCGGGTCCGCCTTGGAGGCATCGCTTGCCCCGCACCTGCGCCAGTGGTTGCTGGGTCTCGTCGCTCTGCGGGCGGGCTCGCCGTCTCGCGCGCTCGAGCGAGCGTTGGCGATCGAGCGAATGACGTCGCCACCGGGCGGTGTCGCCGTGGTCCGGTCCATGGTGCGCACGCTGCGGGCCGGCGCCGCCGGCCAGCAGAACCGAGCCGCCGAGGCACTGCGCCTGCTCGAGCCCGTCCGGGGCGAAGTACCGGCGTCTCTGCTTCGAGTTTCGTTCTATGGCGAGGAGCCGGCGCGGTACCTCCGAGCCGAGCTGCTGCAGCAGCTCGGGCGCGATCGGGAAGCGCTCGATTGGCTTCGCTATGGTTTCGCGGACACGCCGGCGGAGCTGGCGTACCTTGCTCCCGTTCACTTCCGCCAGGGGGAGATCTACGAGCGTCTCGGCGAGCGCGCGAAGGCGGCCGAGCATTACGAGTTGATGCTGCGTCTTTGGGAACACTGCGATCCCGAGCTGCAGCCGGTAGTCGGCGACGCACGAACCCGACTTGCTCGCATGCTGGCGGAGCCGCGCCCTCCCGATGCCGCACCGGCTCGACCCTAGCGCGAGCGCCCTTCAGAACATGTCGATCTGCGCCAGCACGCGGTCGTAGTCGTCCGGCATGTCCAGGTCCGCCAGGGCGGACGCCGGCCACGACACGACCACTCCCTCACTCCGGTGACGGCGCACGACCTCGCGGCCGGCGCCTTCCCCGGCGCCGGTGAGCAGCTCGGGAAAGAGTGATCGGTCGTAGAGAATCGGCGGCGCGTTCACACCGGCATATTCGGAGATCACGAGCGGCGCGGTACCGGCGCGGTAGCGCTCCACCAGCGTCACGAGCATGGCGGTGGTGACGAACGGCATGTCGGCGAGCAGCACCACGGCCGCGCAGGTCGCCGGGGGCAATGCGGCGATCCCCGCCCGCAACGAGGCGTTGAGTCCATCCTGGTACGACGGATTCACCACCACCTCGACGGGAAGATGGTCCAGCTCCGGCCGAGCCCGTTCGGCCTCGTGTCCGAGCACGACGATCACGGGATCGAGTCCGGCCTCCGTTGCCCGGCTGACCGCCCGCCGAAGCACCGTCGAGCCCGCGAGCTCGAACAGGAGCTTGTTGCGTCCCATCCGCGTCGACGTCCCCGCCGCGAGCACTACCCCGGCGACGGAGGCGTCGCGGCGCTGCGTAAGGGCAGCCGCATCGCTCGGCTCAGGCATTCGCCATTGTATGAGCCTGGTGTGAATCGCACAATCGGCCCCACTGATTCGGGGTTACTCCAGGTTCACCTTCTTCAGCAGGTCCGCGAACCGGGGGTCCGACCGCAGGGGGTCCAGCCTGCGTTCAACCTTCAGGTAGCGGACTGATCCGGAGCGCTCCTCGTATGCTTTCTCCAGCCAGCGGAAGGCGAGATCCGTCTCCCCGAGACCGGCGTGGACCAGCGCCAGGAAGAAGGGGGACGCCTCACCCTTGCTCGCCTGCGCCTTCAGCGTGTCGAGAATGGCACGCGCGGCTTCCTTCTCCCCTGCGACCGCGTGCGCATGAGCGAGCGACGCCAGGAAGTTCGAGTTGCCCGGTGAGCGCGCCAGGGCGACACTGTATGATCGCTTGGCCTCCTCCAGCATTCCCTTCTGCTCGTACGCCATGCCTTGAATCCAACGGGCCACCCGGGAGGTGGAGTCGAGCTCGAGGGTTCGCCGCTCCTGCTCGATGGCTTCGTCGTAGCGGCCGGCGGCGTGCAGCGCCATGCCCACATCCGCGTTGATGCGAATGGAAAGCGGGTCCAGCTCCTGCGCCCGGCGAATGGCGGCGACCGCCTCCTCGACCCGCCCCACCGCGGTCAGGCAGAGCGCGTACCAGTGGTGCGCCGGCACGTAGCTGGGGTCGAGCTCGATCGCGCGCTGGAATCCGCGCTCCGCGGCCGCCCACTGCCAGTCGTGCAGGCTCAGGTGAGCAAGTGAGTTATGCGCTGCGGCGAGGCCTTCGTCGAGCGCACGGGCGCGCTCAGCCGCGGCCCGGGCCTTGGCCGCCGCCTCCGCCGCGGGCAGGTACTCGTAGTCGTACAGCGTGAGATAGGCATCGGCGATGCCGGCGAAGGCGGGAGCGTAGGTCGAATCCCGGTCCAGCGCCTGCCGGAAGTAGTCGAGGCTCTTCTTCACCCCCTCCTCGTCCCGCTTGTTCCAGAAGTAGCGCCCCCTGAGGTAGAGCTGATAGACCTCCGGGTTGACCGGCGCCGAGCGGGCGAGCTGGGTGCGCTCCACGGGCGTCACCGCGATCCGGATCTCGTCGGCGACGGACTGCGCTATCCGGCTTTCGAGCCGGAGCACGTCGCTCAACTCCTCCTCGTACGTTTCAACCCAGAGATGGCGCTCCGTTCTGGCGTCGATGAGCTGCGCCGTCACCCGGACCCGATCCCCCGCGGTCTGCACGGATCCTTCGACGACTGCATCGACGCGAAGCGCCTGCGCGATCTCGGGAAGCGGTGTGCGCGCGCCCTTGTACTGCATGACCGAGGTGCGCGACATGACCCGGAGCGCGCGGACTCGGGCCAGGCGGGCGATGAGCGCGTCGGTCATGCCGTCGGCGAGGTACTCCTGCTCGGGATCGCCCGACAGGTTGGCGAGCGGCAGCACGGCCACCGACTTGATCGGACTGCGATCGTCCCGCCCAGCGCGCACGACCGCCACCACGGCGGCAAGCGCAACGGCCGCCGTGGCCGCGGCGGCGATCAACCGCCGCCTCGGGCGACGATGGCGATCCGCGACCCTCGTCGCCGGCACCGTCGGTTCGGCCTCGACCACGGCGAGCGCTTGCGCGAACTGGGCGGCAGAGCTGAACCGGTCGGCCGGCACCTTCGACAGGGCTTTCGACACGGCGCGCTCCACCGCCGGCGGAACCGTGTCCCGGAGCCGGTGAATGGAAGGGACGGCCTCGCTGAAGCGCTTCGCGATGATCGCTTGCGGGGTGGGCCCGGTGAAGGGTGGCTCGCCGGCGAGCATCTCGTACAGCACGCATCCCAGCGCGTAGATGTCGCTTCGCGCGTCCACCGCGCCCGCGCTGGCCTGCTCCGGGCTCATGTACGCCGGGGTACCGAGCGCCAAGCCCGTTTCGGTGAGCTTCCCCTCCCCGGCGACGTCAACCGCGCGGGCGACGCCGAAGTCAGCGACCAGCGCATGGGTCTCTTCGAGCAGGATATTCTCCGGCTTGATATCCCGGTGGACAACGCCGTGCCGATGGGCGTAGTCGAGAGCGTCAGCCACCTCCGCGGCGAGGCGCACGGCCTCGTTGACAGGGAGCTGTATCTCCCGTCGTAGCCGATCGCGGAGCGACTCGCCCTCCACGTACGGCATCGTGTACCAGAGCCGCCCCGCGGTCTCCCCGGAATCGAACAGCGGCAGGATGTGGGGATGCTGAAGCCGGGCGGTGAGACTGATCTCGCGCAGGAAACGCTCGGGTCCGAGCGCGACTCCCAGCTCCGCATGCAGCACCTTGAACGCCACGGAGCGGTGGTGCTTCAGCTCGTGTGCCAGGTATACGGTTGCCATGCCTCCCCGCCCGAGCTCGCGCTCGACGGTGTAGCGGTCGCGCAGGGCATCCACGAACGAGGGAGGCGCAGACACGTCATGGCCGTGGAGTGGCAGGTGCCCTGAATGTGGGAATGCGGCCCCGATCCCGCCAGCCGGAGGTCGGGCGAGGCCAGCCTCCTACTTGATCGCTCTGCCGCTTTCGGGTACGATTGCCTCATGTCACCGGCGAACGGGTGCACCACGATGAAGCGCGACAAAGGCGGGGAGCCTCGGTCGGCGTGACGGCATGCGAGTCCACCTGACCCGGAACCCCGCCGCGCAGTCGCCCGGCGGGGTCCTCTCTTTATGGACCCGGTCGAGCTGACGCGCGCGCTGGTCGCCGTCGAGTCGCCCACCGGCGCCGAGGGCCCGGTGGTCGGCCTCCTCGCGGGCGTGCTGGAGCGCGCGGGGTATCGCGTGACACGCCAGCCGGTGAGCCCGGGCCGCGACAACATCTACGCGTGGCGCGAGCCGCCGGCCGTGGTGTTCTCCACGCACCTCGACTGCGTGCCACCCTACGTGCCGCTCCGCGAGGACGCGGAGTGGGTTCACGGACGGGGAACCTGCGACGCCAAGGGACTCGCCGCGGCGATGACCGTGGCCGCGGAGCGGCTCGCCGAGCGCGGGGAGCGCCGGGTGGGGCTCCTGTTCGTCGTGGGGGAGGAGAACGGATCGGACGGCGCGCATGCCGCGGCGGCACTGGAGCCAAAGGGACGGTTCCTGGTCAACGGGGAGCCGACCGAGAACCGGCTCTGCATCGGGCAGAAGGGCTCGCTGCGTTGCGACCTGGAGGCGACGGGACGGGCCGCCCATTCGGCCTATCCCGACGAAGGTCACTCCGCGGTGGAGGCGCTGCTCGACACGCTGGAGCGGATCCGGCAGCTCCCGTTCCCGGTGGATCCCCTCCTCGGACCCTCCACTCTCAACGTGGGGACCATTCAGGGCGGCGTGGCGCCCAACGTGCTCGCGCCGAGCGCGCGGGCGCAGGTGCTGATCCGCACCGTGGGCCCGACCGAGGCGCTCAAGGCCACGCTCGCGGCCACGGCCGCCCCCGGCGTCCAGCTGTCGATCGGCCTCGAGATCCCGGCCTACAAGGGCACGGCCCCTGCGGGCTGGGAGACCACCGTCGTGAGCTACGCCAGCGATCTTCCCTTCTATGGAGGTTGGGGCCGGCGTTTCCAGCTCGGCCCCGGCACCATCCTGCTCGCCCACACTGAGGCCGAGCGGATCCGGAAATCCGATCTGCACCGGGGCGTCGAGCTGTACGTGCAGCTCGCGACGGACCTGCTCGCACACGAGGCCGCATGAGGTCCCGCGTTCCCGTCGCGGTGCTGGGCGCCACCGGCACGGTCGGCCAGAAGTTCGTGCGGCTGTTGGCGGACCATCCGTGGTTCGAGATCACCGCGCTCGCCGCGTCGGAGCAGAGCGCGGGACGCCCCTATGGCGAGGCGGCGCGCTGGCGGGAGACCGCGCCCCTCCCTGACCGCCTGGCGGGAATGACCGTCGCACGCTCCACACCGCCGCTCCCCGCGCGCATCGTTTTCTCTGCGCTCGACGCCGAGGTGGCACGCGACATCGAGCAAGCGTTCGCCCGGGCCGGCGCGCTCGTGGTGACCAACACGCGGGTGCACCGGATGGAGGCCGACGTTCCGCTGTTGATCCCCGAGATCAACGCCGACCATCTGGCTCTGATCTCGCGGCAGCGCGCGCGGCGCGGCTGGTCCGGAGCGATTCTCGCCAACCCGAACTGCTCCACGGCCGGCCTGGTGCTCGCGCTCGCGCCGCTCCAGCGTGCGTTCGGCGTCGAGAAGGTCTTCGTCGCCACGATGCAGGCCACGTCCGGCGCGGGGTATCCCGGCGTGCCGTCGCTCGACATCCTGGGCAACGTAGTTCCCTTCATCAGCGGCGAAGAGGAGAAGATGGAGCGGGAGACCTGCAAGATCCTCGGGTCGCTGGGCGCCGGGGCGGTGACCCCGGCGCCGATCGGCATGAGCGTGCACGCCAACCGGGTCCCGGTGGTGGACGGGCATTTCGAGGTCGTGTCGGTGGGCCTTGGCCGCCGGGCGACGCCGGATGAAGCCATCGCGGCGCTGCGCGAGTTCCGCGGCCCGGAGCGGGTGCGCGCGCTCCCCTCCAGCCCGGCGCTGCCGGTGGAGGTGGACCTCCGACCCGACCGCCCGCAGTCGCGGCTCGACCTCGAGCGCGGCGGCGGGATGACGGTGACCGTCGGCCGGGTGCGGCCCTGCCCCATCCTCGATCTCCGGCTCGCGCTCCTGAGCCACAACACGATCCGCGGCGCCGCCGGCGCGGCGGTGCAAATCGCCGAGCTGCTCGTAGCCGAGGGGTTCATCGATGACTGAACCGGGAGTTCAGGCGGCCCCAGAGTGATCGTCTGTAAATTCGGCGGCACCTCGGTGCAGGACGCCGCCGCCATCCGGCGTCTCATCGGCATCGTGCGCTCCCGCACGCCCGAGCGGCCGGTGGTGGTGGTCTCGGCGCTCGCCCTCGTCACCGACGCGCTGCTTCAGCTCGCCAAGCTCGCCGAGCGGGGCGGCTCGGGCTATCGCGACCACCTGCACGCGCTCGTCCGGCGGCACGCGGAGACCGCGGCCGAGCTCGACGGCGCCGAAGCCGCGGTCGACGCGATCAGGGAGGAAGCCGAGTCGCTGGAACGCGAGCTCGATGCGGCGGCCGGCCGTCGCCTCAACCTGCGTGAGCTCGACGCGGTGGCCTCGCGGGGCGAGCTCTGGAGCTCGCGGTTGATCACCGCCGCGCTCGCGGGCGCGGGAGTCGCTTCCCGCTGGGTGGACGTGCGGACGATGATGATCACCGATGATCGCTACGGCCGCGCCACCCCGTACACGCAGGTGCTCAACACCCGGGCGCGCGAGATGCTCAAGCCCCTGCTCGACGCCGCCGTGGTGCCGGTGACGCAGGGATTCATCGGCGCGACCGCCACCGGGTTCACCACCACCTTCGGGCGGGGCGGATCGGACTTCACGGCGACGCTCATCGGCGCCGCGCTGCATGTGCGCCGGGTGGAGATCTGGACCGACGTGGACGGTCTCATGACGGCCGACCCCCGGATCGTGGCCTCGGCGCGCACCCTCGGCGTGGCGAGCTACGAGGAGGCGGCGGAGCTCGCCACCTTCGGCGCCAGGGTCCTGCACCCGGCGACGGCCGTGCCGCTCGTGCGCGAGGGCATCCCCGTTGTCGTTCTCAACTCGCAGCGTCCCGAACAAGCCGGCACGATCATCGAATCCAGCGCGGAGCTCGAGCGGCTGGGCGACTCCCCGATCCGCTCGATCTCCTGGAAGCGGGGCATCACCGTGGTCAACCTCCGGGCGCCGCGGATGCTCGGCGCCTACGGCTTCCTGCGACAGCTCTTCGAGGTGTTCGAGCGCCACGAGGTCGTGGTGGACGTGCTCGCCAGCAGCGAGGTGAGCGTCTCGCTCACCATCGAGGACCGGCGCCATCTGGAGTTGGTGCGCCGCGAGCTCGAGGACCTCGGCGAGGTGTGGATCGATGAGGGGCGCGCCATCGTCGCGGTGGTCGGCATCGGCCTCAAGAGCACGCCCGGGCTCGCGGCACGCGTGTTCGGCGCGGTGAAGCCGACCTGCGTCGAAGTGATCTCGCAGGGGGCGTCGGCGATCAACATGACATTCATCGTGAAGGAAGAGGACGGCCCCGACGTGGTGCGGCGGCTGCACCGCGAATTCTTCGGAACGTGCTGATGCGCATTGCCATCGTAGGGTATGGACGGATGGGGCACGCGGTCGAGGCCGCGGCGGTCCAGCGCGGGCACGAGATCGCGGCGACCCTCGATGTGGGCGATCCGCTGACCCTCGAGCGGCTTGGCAGCCCCGACGTGGCGATCGAATTCACCATGCCCACGGCCGCGGCCGGCAACATCGCGCGACTCATCGAGGCCGGGCTTCCCGTGGTCTCCGGGACGACGGGGTGGCACGCCGAGCTGCCGCGCGTGGCCGAGCTGGTGAAGGCCCGGAGCGGCGCGCTGCTCCATGCGACCAATTTCTCGGTGGGTGTCCAGCTCTTCCTCCGGGCGGCGGCCGATCTCGCCCGGCGCCTCGCCGGCCATCCGCAGTTCGACGGCTTCATCGTCGAGGAGCATCACGCCAGGAAGCTGGATGCGCCCTCCGGCACCGCGCTCATCCTGCGCGAGTCCGTGACGGAGGCGGACGCCACGCGCCCCTATCCGGTCACGTCGGTGCGGGCCGGGTCCATCCCCGGGAACCACCGGCTCGCGTACGACGGCCCCTACGACACGATCAGCCTCGAGCACGTGGCCCGGAGCCGCGACGGGTTCGCGGCGGGCGCCGTGGCGGCGGCGGAGTGGTTGCCCGGACGCCGCGGCGTGTTCACCTTCGAGGAGATGCTCTTCGGAGACGAGGGATGAAACGCTTGCGGGGTTGCGGCACCGCGCTGGTTACTCCGTTCACCCGTGCGGGCGCGGTGGACATCGGCGCGCTCGAGGAGCTGGTGCGCTGGCAGGTCGCCGAGGGGATCGACTTCCTGGTGCCTTGCGGCTCGACCGGCGAAGCCCAGACGCTGGACGAGGACGAGCGCGCCCTAGTGGTCGAGACGGTGGTGCGCGTCGCCGGGGGACAGGTGCCGGTGATGGCCGGCGCCACGCACAACGACACTCGGAAGGCAGTGGCCGAGACCCGGCGAATGTGCGGGCTTGGCGTGGACTACCTTCTCAGTGCGACTCCCTACTACAACAAGCCGACTCAGGAAGGCCTGTACCGGCACTTCACGGCGGTCCTCGATGCCGCGACGCGGCCGGTCTGCCTCTACAACGTTCCCGGCCGCACGGCCGTCAACCTGAAGCCGGAGACCGCGCTCCGACTCGCCCAGCATCCGAACGCGATCGGCATCAAGGAGGCGAGCGGCGACCTCAAGCAGGCGATGGACATCATGGCTGCCCGGCCGGACCGGTTCGCGGTGCTCTCGGGCGAAGACTGGCTCGCGCTCGGCTTGATCGCGGCGGGCGGCGACGGGCTCATCTCGGTCGTGGCGAACGAGGTGCCCGCGGCGACGACGTCGCTCGTCCGGCACGGGCTCGGCGCGGAGCTCGAGGAGGCGCGCGACCTGCTCTATCGCCTGCTTCCCCTCATCGACGCGAACTTCATCGAGACGAATCCGGCGCCGGTGAAGGCCGCGCTCCACGCCATGGGGCGGATCGAGAACGTGCTCCGGCTTCCACTCGTTCCGGTGGGCGATGCGACTCGCAAAGCACTGCTCGCGGCGCTCCGGGCCGCCGGTGTGGAACCGGCCCATGTCTGAGGAGGCGGGAGCGGGCGGGAGCGGGCGGGAGCGGGCGGGAGCGGCAGACCTCCAGACGGAGATCGAGCGCTTCGGGGCTGGGGTTCCGCCCGGGGAAGAAGGCGAGGCTCGGGCGGCGTTCGAGGCGCTCAAGGAGAGACTCAATCGCGGCGAGGTGCGGGCCGCCGAACGCGGTCCGGATGGCGTCTGGCGCGCCAACGCGTGGGTGAAGCGCGGCATCCTCCTCGGCTTCCGGATTGGCCGCATCGAGCCGGCCGCGCGCGGCGGACCGTTCCCGTTCTTCGACAAGGACACGTATCCGCTCCGCGCGATCCGCCCCGGGGACGGCGTCCGCATCGTGCCGGGCGGCTCGGCCATCCGCGACGGCTGCTATATCGGCCGTGGCGTGGTCTGCATGCCGCCGATGTACGTGAACGTCGGCGCGTACGTGGACGACGGCACCATGGTCGACTCGCACGCGCTGGTCGGCTCCTGCGCGCAGATCGGCAAGCGGGTCCACCTCTCAGCCGCCGCGCAGATCGGCGGCGTGCTCGAGCCCGCGGGCGCGGTGCCGGTGATCATCGAGGATGACGTGCTGGTGGGCGGCAATTGCGGAGTGTACGAGGGTACGATCGTACGCGAGCGGGCGGTGCTCGCGCCGGGCGTGCTGCTCACCGCCGGGACAGCCGTCGTGGACCTGGTGCGGAACGCCGTCTATCGGCGGGAGGGAGACCGGCCGCTCGAGATCCCGGCCGGGGCCGTCGTCGTGCCGGGCGCGCGGCCGGTGCGGAGCGGGATCGGGCGGGAGCTGGGCGTGAGCCTCTACGCCCCGGTCATCGTGAAGTACCGCGATGAAAAGACGGACGCCAGCGTCGCGCTGGAGGAGGCGCTCAGGTGAGCGGTGAGCGGTGAGCGGTGAGAGGGGCTCGGCGAGCACCGCACTCTTGTGGCAGCGCTCGCTGCTTGCGTCCCTCTCACCTCTCACCGCTCACCGCTCACCTCTGACTTCCGCGACCCAGATGTCCGCCTGCCGGTCCACCAGGGTGAAGAACAGCGAGTCGCCGCGGACGACGATCCCGAAGCGGTGGGTGTGGCTGGTGGGGTCATTGACGTGCAGCACCTCGCGGGTGGGGCCGCCGTCCAGCCGCGCGACCCGCACGCTGAAGCGGGTGCCCCGGAACGCCTCGTAGATCACTGTCCGTCCGTCGGAGGCCCAGCGAGGCCATAGCGGCCCGGGGTTGCCGCTCGCAGAGTCATCGATCCGCCGCGACGGTCCTCCATCGATGCTCATCAGCATGACCTGCCCCGGGAGCCCGGCCGAGCGATACACGATCCGCCGCCCGTCCGGAGCCACGTCGGCCAGGAGCCCGCCATCGCGGGTGAGCTGCCGGCGCGGGCCCCAGCCGTGGGGCGTGCGAGCGATGGCGCAGACCTGACCGCTCTGCCCGACGTCACACTGGTAGATCAGCGTCTGCCCGTCCGGCGTCCAGCGCGGGATCCGGTCGTCCTCGGGGCTGGTCGTCACCCGCTCGGCACGGCCGCCCTCCGCGGGAATGACGAAGATGTCGCGCACGCCATGCTCGATTCGGTGAAACGCGATCTCGCGGCCGTCGGGCGAAAACACCGGAACGAAATCGTCGGCCGAGTCGGCCGTGAGCTGTTCCGGCACCCCGGAGGGCAGGCGGAGTCGGAAGAGGTGATGCCGCCCGGCCCGGTCCGAGTCGAAGACGAGCCACGTCCCGTCGCGGGAGACGTCGGCCGTTTCGACGATCTGGTTGCCCGATGTGACCGCCGTCGCCTCGCTCACCGGGCGGGAGCGGTCGGGCACCATCCGGATCATGTGCACGTTGGACGTCTCGGTGTACGCCGAGTAGGCCAACCGCGTGCCGTTGGCCGCGAGGCTGATCGTCTGCGCGTTGAGACCGGTCGTGATCCTGACGGGATCGCCAGCCGGGCGTCCTCTGCGATCGAGCGCCACCTGGAACACGTCCCGGCCGCCATCCCGGTCGGACACCCAGAGCAGGGTCCGCACGGCCGCCCATACGGGGCTCAGGTTGAGGGATCGGTCGTCGGTGATCGGAATCGGCTCGCCGCCCCCTGCGAGCACCACCCACACCGCGCTCGGCGCGACGTTGCCGGTGAACACGTAGTCCGGATTGCCCGCCGTGTATGCGATCCACTCGCCGTCGCGTGACCAGACCGGAGCATCGGCGCCGAACCGGGTTGCCAGGGCGCGTTCCGCGCCGCCGGCGACGGCACGCACGAAGATCGAATCGTTGCGCACGAATGCGATCGACCGGCCGTCGGGCGACCACGATGCGATGCAGAAGTTGAACCCCGATCTCACCTGCCGAACCGCCGCATCGAGGAGCAGTCGGACCTGCCCGCCCAACGCCGGGGTCGTCTCCACGCCGCGGAGCGACGAGAAGAGCAGGGTCGTGCCGTCGGGGGACCACGCCGGCGCCACGTGCTGCCCGGAGACCTGCTCGGTGAGCGCCACCGGCGTGCCGCCGTCCGCCTGGCGCACGAAGATCTTGAGCTCGCCTCCGCGCGCGGCGGTGTAGGCAAGCAGCTTGCCGTCCGGAGACAGGGCCGGGTACAGCTCCAGGCCGGGGTCCCGGGTTACGGCGGTTCGCCGGCCCAGCGTGAACGTCACCGGCTCCCGATGCCGCGCCGCGAACAGCGCGATTCCGCCCAGGGCGATCGCGGCGCCGGCGATGCCCGCCACGAGCAGCGCGCGGGACCGCCGCGGCGCGGGCGGCAGCGGCAGCGTCTGCGCCGGGGTGGTCGCCACGCTCGGCGTGCCGAGCAGCTCCAGCCGGTCCACGATCTCCTGCGCGCTCTGCCACCGGTCGGCCGGCCGCTTCGCGAGCGCGCGCATGACGACGTCGGCCAGGATCGTCGGCAGCCCGGGGCGGCGGTCCAGCAGCGGCGTCGGTGGCTGGGTCAAGTGGGCGGCGAGCACGGTGGCGGCGCTCCCGCCGGTGAACGGTGGCGTTCCGGTCAGCAGCTCGTAGGCGAGCGCGCCGAAGGCATAGATGTCCGCCCGATGATCCACCTGCGGGTCGGCGGCCGCCTGCTCCGGCGCCATGTAGGCCGGCGTGCCGAGGGCCACGCCCGCGGTCGTGAGCGTCTGCTGCCCCGCAGCCTCGCCGACGGCCTTGGCCACGCCGAAATCCGCCACCAGGGCGTGGCGGCTGGAGAGCAGGACGTTGTCGGGCTTGATGTCCCGGTGGACGACGCCTTTCGAATGGGCGTAGGCGAGCGCGTCGGCGACCTCCGCCAGAATCCGTACGGCGTCGGTGACTGGCAGCTCTCCCCGGTGCGCGATCCGGTCGCGAAGCGATTCACCCTCCACAAAGGGCATGACGTACCACAGGAAGCCGCCGGCCTCTCCGGAGTCGAGTACGGCCAGAATGTGAGGATGCTGCAGCTGCGCGGCGACTTCGATCTCGCGCACGAACCGGTCGGGGCCAAGCGTCGCGGCGAGCTCCGGGCGCAGCACCTTCACCGCCACTTTGCGGTGGTGGCGAACGTCCTCGGCCAGGTAGACGGTCGCCATTCCGCCGGCCCCCAGCTCACGCGTCAGGACGTAGCGCCCGGCGAGGGCGGCCTGCAGGCGGTCGAACGCGTCGGTCATGGGAACCCGGGTCGGGACTTCGCCAGTATATGTGCTGGTGTGAGACAGGTAAACCGGGAGCTGTTCTGCGGCCGCCCTCGCTACAGTCGGCCCGATTCCTCGTAGAACCGCCGGATCCTCGGGTCCGCGAGCAGCCCGGCTTCCATCTGGAGGACCTGGACGCCGGTCGTCCCACCGTTGGCTTCGATGATGACCGTTCGCCCTTCGGTATCCCTGAAGACGTCCCACCCGACAAAGCAGTCGCCGGGAAACGCGGCGGTGATGCGCAGAACGTCGTCGCGGAGCTCCGGCCATCCGGGAAGGCAGGCTCCCTCGATGACGGCGCCGGTGTCCGGGTGCCGGGGAATCCGCTTGGTCACGTCTCCCTTGGCCCGCGCCGCGCTCATCCGCCCGGTGGCGACGTCGATCGCGGCCGCGAGCCCGCCGCGCGCGAAGTTGTCGGCGGGCACCGAGGCGGCGGTGCCGATCCTCTGGACGGCGCGCGCCAGGAACGGCGTGCGCTCCCCGTCGCGCCAGAGCGTGAGCATGCGGATCGTGTTCACGGTATCGGGAAACAGATCGTGCCAGAACTGCGCCTGCTCGCCCTTGCGCTCGACGAGCGTCAGGCGTTCAAAGCACTCGGAAAGCTGATAGGACGCCCGGACGGTCCCGTGGTGCCGCACGAGTCGGCCGCCCTCGCCCCGGACCAGTGACACCTTCTGTCCCCGGCTGCCATCCTCCGGCTTGATGATGAAATCCCCTCCATCGGCGATGAGCCACCGCTCCAGCTCGTCCGACGTGATCGTCGCCTGACGCGGGCTGAACGCGTGCAGGACGGCGCGTCCCCGCCAGAGCAGCGCGACTGTCTCCACCTGTGCCGCGCCCATGGCCAGGAGCATCGCCCGGCGTGCCGCCTTGTGCTCGAAGAAGGCGTCGGCGGGATTGAAGCGGCGGGCCCGGTGGGTGGACTCGAAGTCTGCGACGTAGTCGCCGGGATCGACGCCGGGAAAGCCATACAGCCGAGCCGACTGCACCCGGAACCCGCGCGGCCACCAGCGCAGCTTCTCGAGCAGCCGGGCATCAGGCTGGGCCTCGAGCACCCGGGTCCAGCGGAGCCGCCGGAGTGCTTCGATCGGTCCCGACCGAACAGCGGAAACCCGCCTCCGCAGGGCGGCCATCAGTGACATCGAAGTCTTCGGCTCGGGTCAGGGAAGGCGGTGAGCATCATAGTACCTACGGACGCGCTCTCGTGATCGGTGAGCCGACCGGTCCAGGACATTGTGCGGAGCGTCTGAAGGAATCCCATCGGCTAGCTCCAGGTCGACCCTGACTACGGCCCGTACATGCCCTCACACACTCACTATCTCTGGTTCGAAACGGCGCGGCGGCAGGAGATCATCGAC
>JBOHSN010000051.1:0-28167 GCA_050733215.1 Gemmatimonadales bacterium | reverse complement strand
GCGCGGTCAATTGCCGTCACTCCGGCATCGGTTCCTGCCGTTCCGGTCGCCAGCTCGGCGAGCGGGCTCCCACGTTGCGATGGTGAGGTCAATGCGGACGCTGGCACTCATCGGGGCAGGCGTGGCCGCGGCGGGCATAATCGCCATGGCGCTCGCCTCCCGCCCTTCCGACGCGCAGGCGCCCGCAGCCGTCGCCGATTCGCTGAAGGCGCCGGTCCTCGCGGCGGGCGACACCGCCGACCTGCCCGGCCCGCGCCAGCCGGTATTCTTCCGCCACGACATTCACGCCGGGCAGTACAAGATCCAGTGCCAGTACTGCCACTACACGGTGGCGGTCTCGCCCGAGCCCGGCATCCCGTCCATGCAGACGTGCATGGGATGTCATACGGTCATCGCGGGCGGTGACAGCGCCAGCAAAGTCGAGATCAAGAAGGTCCGCGATTCGTGGACCCAGAAGAAGCCCATCGAATGGGTGCGCGTGCACTACCTCGCGCGGCACGCCCACTTCCCGCACAGCCGGCACATCAAGGCGCTCGGGCCGAACGCCTGCCAGACCTGCCACGGCGATGTCACTCGCATGCCGCAGGTGTTCAAGGTGAACAACATCAACAACATGGGGTGGTGTATCAGCTGCCACCTCGAGCGCAAGGTGTCCCGGGATTGCACGGTTTGTCACTATTGATGGTTATCCGCTATTCGCTATCCGCTATCCGCTCGCTGCGCGGCCGCTCGACGTGCCGCGTGGGCGCCGAGCGACGGCGGAACGGCCGATAGCGGATAGCGGATAGCGGATAGCCATGTCCGATGAAGCCAGGCCCGCGGTCGATCGACGTCGGTTTCTCAAGGTGCTCGGTGTCTCGACCGCCGGTACCGCCGCGCTCACCGGCTGCTCCACCGAGCACATCCAGAAGCTGGTGCCGTATCTGGTCCAGTCCGAGGATCAGGTCCCCGGCGTCGCCACCTGGTACGCGAGCACCTGCACCGAGTGCTCGGCCGGGTGCGGGCTGCACGTGCGCACGCGCGAGGGAAGGGCGGTCAAGCTCGAGGGGAACCCGGAGCACCCGGTCAACCGCGGCAAGCTGTGCTCCCGCGGCCAGGCGGCGCTGCAGGGTCTCTACAACCCGGATCGCGTGCGCGCGCCGATGGCGCGGAACGCCGCCGGTGCGTTCGAGGAGATCACATGGGACGATGCCATCGGCCGGCTTGCTGCCAAGCTCGGGCAGGCCGGCGTGCGCGTCGCCGTGATTTCCGGCGCCGGCCGCGGCACGTTCTCCGACCTGCTCGGCGAATGGACCGCCGCGCTGGGCGGGCGGGTCGTCCGCTACCAGGCGCTCGACCACGAGCCGCTCCGCGCCGCCAACAAGGCACTCTTCGGGCGCGACGAGATCCCGGCGCACGACTTCGGACGGGCAGCCTACATCCTCTCGTTCGGCGCCGACTTCCTGGCGACCTGGCTCGCGCCGCTCGAGGCGTCGCGGGGGTTCGCCCAGTCGCACGGCTTCAACGACGGGCGGTCCTCCAAGCACGTCTTCTTCGGACCGCGCCTCGACCTCACGGGCCTCAACGCGGACGAAGCCCACACGGTCATTCCGGGCTCCGAGGCATTCATCGCGCTGGCCATCGCGCATCTCCTGGTGAGCGAGCACGGCCGGAGCGCCGCCAGCCTCGGCGACGCGCTCGCCGCGTACACGCCCGAGGCGGCGTCGAAGGAGTCTGGTGTGCCCGCCGAGGCGATCCGCCGGATCGCCAAGGAAGTGTCGGAGGCGCGGCCAAGCCTTGCGGTCGGCGGCGGCGTGTCGTCCCGCACCGCCAACGCGGTCGAGCTCGCCATGGCGCTCAACCTGCTCAATCACGTCGCCGGCAACATCGGCGAGACGGTGCTGTTCGGCGCCGATCTCGACGGCGGCGACGGCGTCGGCGCGCTCGAGGAGGTGGGCCGGGCCATGGACGCGGGGCAGGTGGCCGTGGCCATCGTGCATGGTGCCAACCCGCTCTACACATTGCCGGCCGCCTCCGGCTTCGCGGCGCGGTTCGCGAAGGCCGGCTTCAAGGTCTCGACGTCGCTCTACCTCGACGAGACCGCCGCGCAATGCGACCTCCTGCTCCCGAACCATCATGCGCTGGAACGCTGGGACGACGTGCGCCCCCGCGAAGGGGTGTACGGGCTGATGCAGCCGGTCATGGAGCCCGTGTTCCGCACCATGAACACCGGCGACGTGTTGCTCCAGGTGGCCAAGAAGGCCGGCGGGGCACTGGCCAAGTTCGACGCGCCGTCGTACGAGGCGCATCTCAAGGCGCGCTGGCAGGCGTTCGCAGCCGAGGCGGGCGGCGGGGCGAGCCCCGACGATTTCTGGCGCGAGGCACTCGGACGCGGTGGGGTGTACCGCGCCCGTCCCGCCTCGCCGGCCGTGTCACTCGCGGTCCAGCTCCCGCTCCGGATCGAGCGTCCCGCACCCCAGGGCGCGGGCGAATTCTGGTTCGTGCCGCACGTGAGCCCGATGCTCTACGACGGCAGCGGCACCAACAAACCTTGGCTGCTCGAGAATCCCGACCCCGTCACCAAACTCACCTGGCATCACTGGGTGGAGGTCCACCCGGAGACGGCCCGGAGGCTGAACGTGCGGAACGGCGAGATCGTGCGGCTCACGTCGCCGAACGGCACCATCGACGCGCCCGTGCTGGTCTATCCCGGCATTCACCGGGACGTGCTGTCGGTGCCGCTCGGCTTCGGCCACACCGCCTACGGGAGCTATGCGAAGGGCCGTGGCGCCAACGCGCTCGACCTCCTGCCGGGCGCGGGCACCCGCGCGTTCCTCCCCTACGTGGCGGTGAAGGTGTCGGTCGCCACCACCCACGGCTATCGCGATCTCGCCACCACCGAAGGCAATCCCCGGCAGCTCGGCCGCGGGATCGCCGAGGCGATGCCGCTCGCGGCGGCCGCCAAGGGACTCACGGTGCGCGAGGCGTACGAGCTCGACGGCCACCATCCCCATGAGGTCAACACCGAGCGCGAGCTCGCGGCCATCGAGGGCTGGGCCAAGCAGCAGCACCGGCGCACCGAGTTCGGCAACTATGCCGGTGAGCAGCCCCAGTGGGGCATGGCCATCGACCTGGCACGCTGCACCGGGTGCTCGGCGTGCGTCACCGCCTGTTATGCGGAGAACAACATCCCGGTGGTGGGCGAAGAGGACGTGCTCCGCGGCCGCGAGATGACGTGGATGCGGATCGAGCGCTACTGGGAGGGCGGCGGTGACGCGCCGCTCGAGGCGCGGTTCGTGCCCATGCTCTGCCAGCACTGCGGCAACGCGCCTTGCGAGCCGGTGTGCCCGGTGTACGCCGCCTACCACACGCCCGACGGCCTCAACGCACAGGTGTACAACCGGTGCGTCGGCACCCGCTACTGCGCCAACAACTGCCCCTACAAGGTGCGGTACTTCAACTGGTACAAGTACAACGAGCGATCCTGGCCGGAACCGCTGAACCTCCAGCTCAATCCCGACGTCGCGGTGCGGGCGCGGGGCGTGATGGAAAAGTGCACCTTCTGCATCCAGCGCATCCGCGGGGCGCAGACGGAGGCCCGGCTCGAGGGCCGGCCGCTCCGCGACGGCGAGTTCACGACGGCCTGCGCCCAGGCCTGTCCGTCGGACGCGATCGTCTTCGGTGACATGAACGACCCGAACAGCCAGGTAAGCCTGGCGAAGCAGAACCATCGCGGGTACCACGTGCTCGAGGACATCAACGTGCGGCCGGCGATCACCTATCTCGCCAAAGTCGTCCGGCGCGGAGAGGCCTGACCGTGGCGGTTCTCGCGCAGGAACCCGTCATCACCCAGACGCACGCCGACGTTACGCGGGACGTCGCCGCCACGCTCGGCACGCCGGGCCGCGGCTATTACCTGATGCTCTTCGGCGCGATCGGGCTCTTCCTCGTCGGCCTGACCACGTTCCTCATCCTGATCAAGGACGGCCTCGGACACGCCGGGTACAATCCGCCGGTCTTCTGGAGCGTCTACATCACGACGTTCGTGTTCTGGATCGGCATCGGGCACGCGGGAACGCTGATCTCCGCCATCCTGTACCTGTTCCGCTCGCCGTGGCGGACGGCAGTGTACCGCTCCACTGAGGCGATGACGGTGTTCGCGGTCATGACCGCGGGCCTCTTCCCGATCATCCACATCGGGCGCCAGTGGATCTTCTACTGGCTGCTGCCGTATCCCAACGCGCGCTACCTCTGGCCCAACTTCAAGTCGCCCCTCATCTGGGACGTCTTCGCCATTTCGACCTACCTCACCGTCTCGACCACCTTCCTCGTATACGGCCTGATCCCGGACGTCGCGGCCGTGCGCGACCGGGTGTCGGGCTGGCGCCAGTCGGTGTACCAGATGGCATCGGTGGGCTGGCAGGGCACTGACAACCAGTGGCGCCACTACTCACGGGCATATCTGTACCTGGCCGCGCTCGCCACGCCGCTGGTGCTCTCGGTGCACTCGGTGGTGTCCTGGGACTTCGCCAGCGGGATCGTGCCGGGCTGGCACGGCACCATCTTCGCCCCGTACTTCGTGGCGGGCGCCATCTATTCGGGCATCGGCATGGTGCTGACCCTGATCATCCCGCTCCGGCGGGTGCTCAAGCTCGAGCACATGATTACCGACTACCACTTCGACAACCTGAGCAAGCTCACGCTGCTCACCGGCTCGATCCTGTTCTACGCCTACGGGATGGAATATTTCATCGCCTGGTACAGCGGCAACACCTACGAGCAGACCACGTTCTGGCTCCGTGCCTTCGGCCCCATGTGGTGGGCCGGGTGGACCATGATCATCTGCAACGCGTTCGTGTCGCAGCTCCTCTGGTTCCGGAAGATCCGCGTCAATCTCACGGCGCTGTTCGTGATCTCGATCTTCATCAACATCGGGATGTGGTTCGAGCGCTACGTGATTATCGTGTCGTCGCTCTCGAACGACTATCTCCCCTGGGCGTGGGATCAGATGAACCCCACCTGGGCCGACTGGGGGATTCTGGCCGGCTCGTTCGGCTGGTTCGGCATGTGGTTCCTGATGTTCGCGCGGACGTTCCCCATCGTGGCAATCCAGGAGATCAAGGAGATGATCCCGATGCCGCGGAAGCGCGGAGGGCACCACTGATGCCGTCCCTCCCGTTCCTCGGCTCGCGGCCGGTGCCCGGCGTCCTCGCCGCCTTCGAGCACATCGACGCGGCCACCGATGCCATCAATGCCCTCCGCGCGCGCGGTCACAAGGACTTCACGGTGTACTCCTCGCACCCGAACCACGAGATCGAGGAAGCCCTCGAGACCCACAGCAGTCCGGTGCGGTTGTTCACGCTCGTCGGGGGCCTGACGGGGTGCACCGCCGGTTTCACCATGGCGATCTGGATGAATCTCGACTGGCCGCTGATCGTGGGCGGCAAGGCCATCGCCGCGGTGCCGGCGTTCGTGGTGCTGGGCTTCGAGCTCACCGTGCTGATCGGCGCGCTGAGCAGCGTGTTGGGCGTGGCGGTG
Source organism: Gemmatimonadales bacterium (assembly GCA_050733215.1). Lineage (GTDB taxonomy): Bacteria > Gemmatimonadota > Gemmatimonadetes > Gemmatimonadales > GWC2-71-9 > DASQPE01. The sequence continues at coordinate 22,650 of JBOHSN010000051.1, read as the reverse complement.
CTGGCGATCCTGCTCCGCAACCGCGGCGCGGCCTATCATCCCCGGTTCAGCGACGACCGGATCGGCATCTTCGTGCCGGCCGCCGGCGATCAGGCCAGGGCGGTCGAGGACCTGGTCCGCACGGCCGGCGCGGTGGAGGTGACGCATGCGCGCCCGTAATCTTTTCTGGGCCTCCGCGCTCGCGCTCCTCGCGGCGGGCTGCGATTGGTACTACAACGAGGTGCCGTCGCCCGACGACCTGATGCACGCCATTCCGTGGTTCGACCACATGGTGTACGCCAAGTACGTGAACCCGTACGCCCGGGGCGACATTCCCCGCCACACCGTCGAGGGTGCGGTGCCCGTGGGCGGCGGGGAGCCGGATTGGGCCGCGGAATGGGCCGGCGCCAGGACGACCACGGCCGACGCGCTCAGGAATCCGACGGTCGGCGGCGACAGCGCGGCGCCATCCGGAATCGCGGTGGCCCGTATACCGGCCGAGCTCACCGCCCGCGGGGACACTCTGTACCAGACCTTCTGCGCCACCTGCCACGGCCAGAGCGGCAAGGGCGACGGGCCCGTCGGCCGGAAGCTCGGCGCCCCGCCGCTCATCTCCGATCGCGCCCGCGCGTACACCGACGGCTATCTCTACAGCATCGTCCGCTACGGCCGCGGCCTCATGCCGCGCTACGGCGACAAGGTGTACGATCCAAACGACCGCTGGGCCATCGTGAACCATGTGCGTCTGCTTCAGCAGGGCGCCCCCGCGCCCGCCGGCGCGCCCAGCACGGCACCCGGAGGATCGAACTGATGGACACGGGCAGGCTGCGCGCGCGCCTCGCGACGAACTCGGTCGCGGGCCGCTACGATCTGTTCCTCGGCGTCGGGCTCGGCCTTGCCATCCTCGGGCTCATCTTCTTCCTCCGCGCGCTCGCCGAGGAGGCCTCCGCGCACCGTGCCTGGCATCTGTTTCAGGTGAACTGGGTCTACTTCACCGGACTGGCGGGGGGGAGCGTCGCGATCGCCGCGGTGCACAAGGTGGTGAACGCGCGCTGGTCGGGGCTCGTCCTCCGGTTCGCGGAAGCATCGGTGGCTTTCTTCCCGATCTCGCTGCTTGGGCTCCTGCTCATCTTCACGGTGGGCTACCATCACATCTACGGTCACATGGAGGAGGTGCTCCCGACCCTCGGCGACGGCAAGCGGACCTGGCTCTCGCACGGCGTGATGTTCGGCCGGCTCCTTATCGGCCTCACCGCGCTCTACTGGGTAGGCTGGCGCCTGGTCCGGGCCGATATGCTGCCGGACATTTTCGCGGCGCGCGGCATAGCGACGGGCCGCCGCCGGTCGCTTTACGAGCGCGTAACCGCCGGGTTTGACGGCTCGGAGGGTACGCTCGAGGCCAACGAACGGCGGATTCACCGCCTCGCGCCCACCTACGTCGTCCTCTACGCGCTCGGCCTCACGTCGATCGCGTTCGACGGGATGATGGCGCTCCAGCCCCACTGGTTCTCCAACCTGTTCGGCGGCTGGTATTTCATGGGATCATTCCTGGGCGCCCACATGCTGCTGGCGCTCATGATGATCTATGGCGGCCGGCACATCGGCATCGCGGACCTGATCTCGCCCAAGCAGCGGCACGATCTCGGCAAGCTCTGCTTCGGTTTCACCGTCTTCTGGACCTACCTGATGTGGGCCCAGTTCCAGGTGATCTGGTACGGCAACCTCCCCGAGGAGACCGGCTTTGTGTTCAGCCGGCTCTGGGGCGAATGGGTGCCGGTGGCCCGGCTCGTCTTCATCGGCATGTTCGTGGTGCCGTTCATCGGCCTGATCGGCGTCGCACCCAAGAAGACCCGGGTGACGCTCGCGTTCTTCGCCAGCGTGAGCCTCACGGCCCTCTGGCTGGAGCGATACATCCTGGTGGTGCCGACGGTGACGGCACTGGAGGGTCCGGCCTTCGGGCTCCCTGAGCTGGGTCCCACGCTTCTCTTCGCCGGGCTGTACCTGCTCGCCTACGCGCTGTTCGCGCGGACGTTCCCCATGGTGTCACCGCGGCTCGCGGAGATCACCCTCCACCGCGAGGTAGGCCACCACGACGTCGAGATCTTCGATCACGAGGACGCCGACCAGGACTACGTGCACGAGGCGGATTTGGAGCGGAGGCGAGGGAATCGATAGAGAGTGCGAGTGCGAGTCTCAACGTAGCATGGCCCTCACGGAATCCAGCATCCCGTCGTTCGGCGCGGGTCGCAGGCCCAACACTTCGCACAACAGCTCATAGACGTGCACGTTGCCGAACGGCGCGACCACCGCGCCGTCACGGAACGCAGGCCCGTCGGCCGCGAACAGCGCCCGCATGGACGGCAATGCCGGATCGTAGCCGTGGCTTCCCTGCTCGCGGCGGCGCGCGGTGGCCGCACGCCCGCGGGTGGTGATGAGCCACCCGTCGTCCGCCAACGCGATGATCGGCGCAATCCGCGGATGCGCCCGGTAATGAAAGCGCTCCGGGATCTCATCGCGCCGGTACACCGTGAGATGTGGATGCCGGTCCTTCAACCGCCGGTACAGGTCGCCCGCTTCGGCCGAGCCTCGCGGGGCGAGCGCCGCGACCGGCGACCAGTCGATCACTTTCACCTTCGACATGTCCAGGTAGTCGTCGAGATAGATCGTCCGCTCCTCGGCGACCGGCGTCATCCCGTGGTCCGACACGACCACTAGGTTGACCCTTGCGGCGAGCCCGCGGGTCGCGATCCCGTCCACCAGCGCGCCCAGGGCGCTGTCCACCCGGGCGATCGCCGAGTCGGTCTGCGGAGCGTCCGGCCCGAATTCGTGGCTGTGCCAGTCAACCTCGCCGAAGTAGAGCGTGACGAGCGCGGGTGCGGAGTCGGGCGGAAGCGACAGCCAGTCGACGACTTGCCGAACCCGATCGGTGTTCGGCACCCAGGCCTCGTAGGGCCGCCACCATGTGGGCCGGACATTCCCGATCGCCGCCTCGGTGCCCGGCCAGAAGAACGCCGCGGCGCGCCGGCCCTGCCGCTCGGCGGTCACCCAGATCGGCTCGCCGCCCCACCAGCGCGCGTCCGATACCGCACGTTCGCTGGAGATCTCGAACCGGTAGCCGATCGCCGAGTCCCACATGGTGTTCGACACGACACCGTGGTGCTCCGGCCAGAGGCCGGTCGCGATGGTGTAATGGTTGGGATAGGTCTTGCTCGGGAAGACCGGCGTCATCCACTCGGCGCGGACCCCCCGTTGGGCCAGCGCGCGAAGGTTGGCCGCCTGGGGGCGATTGATGTAATCGGCCCGGAAGCCGTCGATCGAGATCAGCACGAGGGAGCCCGGGGCCGGTGGGGCCGCGCCACGCGGCGGCGACCGCCCGGCGCACGCCACGGCACCGCCGAGAAAGGCAACCGTGAGTTGGAAGCGCATGCTGTCGGCAATCCGCTATCCGCTATCCGCTATCCGCTCTGCTCCGAACACCAGCGGCCCCCCGCTGTCCTGGGACATCGGAGGGCCGTCAAGCATCGGAGCCAGCGGATAACGGATAGCGGACAGCCTCTATCTAACCCGCAACATGAGGTTCAGCCTCCGCATCATCGCCCGGAGCGAGTCGCTCGGCACGGCGCTGGGTCCGACCGCGACGCCGCCCTGCCGGAGGCCCAGCGTCCCGGAGCCATAAGCGGGCGGCATGACCGGTGCGGCCGGCCGGGCCTCGGGCCCGGCGGCCGGACGGCCGGAGAGCAGCGACGAGACGTCAGTGGGCGCGCCACCAATCGAGCGCATCACCTCGCCCGACGCGAGTTGCCGGGTGACCACGCTTCCGGTGGCCGTGGACGACGGCGCCGCAGCGACTTCAGGGACCTTGACCGGGGGCTCGACCGGGCGAGCCGGGGCCGCGTCCCATGTAACGGTGCGCCAGCCGTCTGCGGGCCGCGACGCGGGCCGGCTCAACGCCGGAGCGGCGGCCAGCCGGGGCTCGCGTTCGATCCGCGAGGGTGCTGCCGGCGCGGCTACTGGCTCAGCGCGCGATGGGGCGGGCTGGGTCGGGGAGATCGCCGGCACCTCCGGCTGCACCGAGGGCGCCGGCGTGGTCACCGGAGTGGTGGCGAGCGGCGCGACGTCGGGCGAGGTCCGGGAAAGCGTGCTGGCGGTCCAGCCGATTCCGAGCGCGAGCACCACGCTGGCCGCCCACGCGAGCCGAGCGAGGATCCGCTGCTGCCGGAAGACCTGAAGCTGCGCGCGCCGGCGGATCTCCGCATAGGGCGGGATGACCGTGCGCCGTGGCGCCAGCCTGGCGAGTAGCGCCGTGGTGCGGTCGCGCAGGGCGGCAATGCCGTCACGTTCGTCCCGGCACCGGGTACACTCGGCCAGATGGCTCTCGATCTCGATGGACCGTGAACGGCCGACCGCTTGATCGAGGTATGCGTGCAGCTCGTCTTCAGGAATGTGCGACATGCTCTCGTCCGTGCTGCCGGTCGTGCGCGGCCACCAACCGCTTCCGCGCCCGTGCCAGCGTCGTTCCTACTGCGCCCACCGCGAGCCCGGTCTGCATCGCGATCTCCGGGTAGCTCAACCCCGCATCCCACAGGAGCAGAATCTCCCGGTCGCGCACCGACAAGGCGCCAAGCGCGTCCTGGAGATGAGCCAGCTGCTCGTCCCGCTCCACCTGCTCCTCGATCGACGGTTCGTACGCCGGCTGCGCCACCGGATCGGTCTTGAGGAGCGTCAGATGCCGCCGCCGCCGAACCGCGGCGCGCGCCTCGTCCCGGGCCAGATTCGCGGCCACGGCGAACACCCAGGCGCGCGGCTTCTCCGGCCGATGGGTCAGCGCCCGGACGAACACTTCCTGCGCCAAGTCCTCCGCCCGCTCCGCATCCCACACCTTTCGGTACAGGAACCGGACCACGGCCGTGTACGTCGACGCGTACAGCGATTCGAAGTCGTCGCTCAACCGATTGATCTCCCGGCCCGGGCCGGCAGGGTCACCCTCGTCGCGGCCGCGGCCGGGGTGTCGTCCAAGTGACGCTTACGGACGGCAGTGCTTGCACATCCAAGGCTTGGGCGTCGTCTAACTTAACCCCGCCGGCGCGATCGGGGAGCGAACACGCACCCCGGGTGCAGTCCCTTGTCCTTAGGGGGCCAGTCGCTGCACAGATCCGGCTTGGCCGGGCGTCCGTCCGCCCGGACCCGCCCGTGCAATGAGCAGGCGATGCCGTCTTCCGCAAGGTAGCCGCAGGCCGAGATCATTTCGGCCTCGAGGGAAAAGTCGCCTGGCCTGGTCACCTTGCAGAGATACGGCGAGCGCCGGGATCGCACCAGCGCTTCGAGACGACGCTCCCGGCGGGTACACATGATCTCGACCTGGAGATCCCGGCAGCACGCCGCTCCCCGACGATGATCCGAGGTGCGGCACTGGGCCGTCGCGCAGGGATTGTCGCCGCCGAGCACCGGAAGGCCGCGCGGGGCGGGGGGCGTGGGCAGTGCGCGCGTGACCGCCTGCATGTCGTCCACCACCTTGAAGCGGTCACCACCCAGACGGCGGGGCTGCTCCGCCCGCCGGCGCGGGCGCTGGAGGGAACCGGTGAACCCGTGCGCGGTACAGTGGGCGACGCCGCCATCCGCCCTCAGGTGCCGGCAGGGCACGTGAAGGACGGCGTCCACATACAGATCGCCCTCCCCGTGCCAGAGCTCGCTGAACGTAATGTGCTCGGTGTGGCCCAGGAGCCAGGTAGCCTCGTGGTCGAGCGAAGTGGATCCTTCATCCAGCGCCCCGATCCGGAGCGTCACGCGCAGGTCCCGGCAATGCGAGCCCATCGCCCGGCACGGCGGGATAGTGTGACGGCGGGGCTTGCTCGGTGCAGCGGGGAATGACAGATTCACCGCTGCTTGACCGGGCTTGTGAAACGGTTCACAAGCATTTCGGGCGTTCACGACCTTGGAGGCAGAGGATAGATGCGCATCACTACCTTGGCGGCGGCGGGTCTGGCCATCGTGCTGGCGGCCTGCGGCGGTGAAAAGAAGGCTGACGACCAGACGGCGACCCCGCCTGCCGACCAGACGGCCGCGCCGGCCGCTGGCGGCGAGACCGCGGCGCCAGCCGCCGGGGGCACGACGCACGATGTCGACATGGTGCTCGACGGCAGCGCCTATAAGTATGTGCCGGACAAGCTCACCATCAAGGCCGGAGACGTGGTTCGGTTCCACAGCAAGAGCGGTGGCGCCCACAACGTCCAGTTCTACCCCGACAGCATTCCGCAGGGCGTTCCGGGCCCGATCAAGGCGCTCGCCATTGCCCCGCCGGAGAAGGGCGGGAGCATCGCGAGCGAGTCGATGAAGACCGAAGGCGAGACCTTCGACCTGTCGTTCGCGGGCGCTCCGGCCGGCCTGTACAAGATGTTCTGCGCGCCACACCACGCGCTGGGCATGGTCGGCGCGATCACTGTTCAGTAGCGGTGAGAAGTGAGCGGTGAGAAGTGAGAGAGGGGCTCCGATGCAGGTGGGGCCCTTTCGCTTTGCCTCTCACCTCTCACCGCTCACCTCTCACCAGTGACCCCATCGCGGCGCCGACCAGGATTCCGGCCACCGCATCCACCGCGTAGTGCATCTGGCAGTACACCACTCCCACGGTCAGGAGCGCCGTCGGCAGCACCAGCGCCGTCCCGAGCGTGCGCGATGCGCGCCACGAGGCGATCGTCGCCGCGACGCTCGCCGCCACGTGCGACGATGGAAACGCCGCCCCATAGGAGCTGCCCGCCGCGAGCGTCGCATACACCAGCCGCGCCATCGGATTCTCCGCGAAGGCCCCGGCCGGCCGGGGGAACTCATAGTAGGGCCCCGCGACCGGAAACAATACGAACCACAGGTAACAGAACACGAACGTCGCCATCAGCGAGAGCACGAAGCCGCGCAACGCCGCCAGCCGATTCCGGGCGAGCAGCAGCACCGCGGGCACGAGGACGACCGCGTAATAGGAGAAATACGCGCCGTGCAGCACCGTCGACCAGAAGCTGCTTGGCGCCGCGCGCCACCAGTCCTGGCTCGGCTGCCCGCCGAAGAGCGCCGCTTCCCACCGCTGCACCAACGCGTCGTGCACCGGCACCGCGCCGCCGCCGCTCAGCATGTCGAGCGCGCCATAGAGCGCGGTGAGGAGCAGGATGGGGTAGACCTCACGCAGTCCCCGCCCGAAGCGCCCGAGTCCGTCGCGAGCGAGCAGCAGGATGAGGAGGACCGTCAATCCGTTCGAGAGGAGCAGCCAGCCCCGAGCCATCGCTTCCGGCCGAATGAGCGCAACGGCCGAGACGAACGTCAGGTACGCGAGCAGCAGCAGATCGACGGTTCGAAGGCGGCTGCGGTCGGACCGCGCCGGCTGGCCGACGGCTTCGCGCGCACCGCTGGCTACAGCCATCCCGAACTCCGGTACCACTGCCAGGTGTGTGCCAGTCCGGACGCGAGATCGTGGGTCGCTCGCCAGCCTGTCGCCCGGGTAAGCGGGGCAGGGTCTCCGGTCCACGCGGGCTGGAAGAACTCGTTCGCCTTGTCCGCGTTCAGGATCGTCGCGCGGCCGGCCACGCGCGCCGCGGCACCGGCCCCGGCGAGGGCCACCCGGCCGACCGCAGGCGGGATGCGCAGCACCGTTACCCGCTTGCCGGCCGCACCGCCCACGGCTCGCACGAACGCCTCGCTGGTGAAGATCTCCGGATGGCAGGCGTAGTACGTTGCGCCGGCTGTGCCGGGTGTCGCCGCCGCGGCCACCAGAGCGCCGGCGAGGTCGGCGGCGTGGACGGCGGACAACTCCTGCGTGCCATCGCCGAACACCGGGGCGAGCCCGAGCCGGGCGAGCTGAAAGACCTTCAGCACCTCGCGGTCGCGCGGCCCGTAGACCATCGGTGGGCGCACGATGGTCCACGCCAGCCGGCTTTCACGCACTGCAGACTCGCCCGCCAGCTTGCTCCGTCCATACGCCGTGACGGGCGCTTCCGGCTCGCTGCCGGTGAGGGGCCGACCCCGCGCCGCCGGGCCCGCAGCCGCCATCGAGGACACGTAGACGAAGCGCCCCGCTCCCGCGCGCTCGGCGGCCTCCAGCAGCGCTCGGGTACCATCTTGGTTGGCCCGGAGGTACCCGGCCTCGTCAACCGCGGCGGTGAGCCCGGCCACATGGAAGATCGCGTCGCGGCCCTCCGCCGCTCGCGCGAGCGCGTCGCGATCGCTCAACTCGCCGCGGACCTGCTCCACGCCGAGCGCGGTGAGCGCCGCCGCCTTGCCGGGCGTGCGTACCAGCGCGGCTACGTGATGGCCGCCGCTCCGCAGTGCCTCGACCAGATGGCTGCCGACGAACCCCGTGGCTCCGGTGACCAGCGCTCTCACAGCGGGCGATCGTAGAGCCGATAGGTCTTGTAGGGGGACCAGCCGAGCTTGATCATGCCGGTGATGATGGCGGTGTTGTCTTCGAGGAGCCAGCCGGCCTCGCCCCAGTGCACGTTCTGAGCGTTGCCGGCCTTCCAGATCTGGTTGTAGAGCGCGGCGTCCACGCCTTTGCCGCGGTACTCCGGCAGGATGCCGAGGAGCAGCACCCGCACGCGTCCGATCCGCTTCGTCTTGAGCATCCAGAGCGTGCGCACCAGGCCGGGGAGGAAGGCGCCGGAGCGGTTGGCGCGGAGCGGCACGTTGAAGTCGGGCAGGGCGACCGCAAAGCCGATCACCTGACCGTCCTTCTCCGCGAACGGCACGAGGTCCGGCACGACCACCGGCTTGAACTGCTCGGCGAGATGGTCGATCTCGTGCTCCGTCATGGGCACGAAGCCCCAGTTCTTCTCCCACCCGCGGTTGTAGAGCTGCTTGATGCGCCCGACCTCGTTGTCGAAGTCGCGCATGTTGAGCCCGCGAACGCTGATGCCGTAGCGCTTGGTCACCAGCTCGGTGGCGCGGCCCAGCCGCTCGCGCGCGACCTCCGGATCAGTGCCCTGGAAGCAGATCAGATCCTTGGCCTTCACGAAGCCCGCCTGCTCGAGCAGGGTGGGGTAGTACGGCGGGTTGTGCGGCATCATCACCGTGGGTGGGTGCTCGAAGCCCTTCACGAGCACGCCGCACTCGTCGTTCACCGAGAACGATGCCGGCCCGCGCACGGTATTCAGCCCGCGCGGGCAGAGCCATGCCGCTGCGGCGTGGAGCAGCGCTTCGGCGACGGCCTGGTCGTCCACCGATTCGAAGAAGCCGAAGAATCCCACGCGGTCGGCGTGGGTCTCGTTGTGCAGGCGGTTGTGAATCGCGGCGATGCGACCCACGACGCCGCCATCTCGCTCGGCGAGGAAATACTCGGCGTCCCCGTGCTCGAAGAACGGGTTCTTGGCGCGATCGAGGAGGGTGGCGACATCCCGACGCAACGGCGGGACCCAGTTCGGGTCCCGCGCGTGGAGTCGGTACGGCAGATCGATGAACCGCTTGACGTCACTGCTGTCGCGCGCCGGGCGGACGCGCACCGGTGCGGTCAGATGACCTCCAGCTCCCGGCCGATGCGGGCAAAGACGTCGAGCGCGTAGTCGATCTGGTCGAATGTATGCGTGGCCATGAGGCTCGTGCGGAGCCGGCACTGGCTCGGCGGCACGGCCGGCGGTGCCACCGGGTTGGTGAAGACGCCCGCGTCGTAGAGCTTCCGCCAGAAGAGAAACGTCTTCTCCATGGGTCCGATCAGTACCGGCACGATCGGTGTCTCGGTGGGACCGATATCGTAGCCCATCTCGCGGAACCCGTCCTGGAGGCGGCGGGTGTTGGCCCAGAGCTGCTCCCGCCGCTCCGGATCCCGCTGGAGCACCTCGAGCGCCGCGAGCACCCCGGCGGTGTTGGCCGGCGGCAGCGACGCCGTGAACATGAGCGGGCGGCTGTGATGGCGGAGATAGTGGATGATGTTCTCCGACGCGGCCACGAATCCGCCGATGGATGCGAGCGACTTGGAGAACGTGCCGGCGATGATGTCGACCTCGTCCACCATCCCGAAATGCGCGGCGGTGCCGTCGCCGTTGGGGCCGAGGACGCCGATCGAGTGCGCGTCATCGAGCGCCAGGGCTGCACTGTACTTCCGCGCCGCGCGGACCAGCGCCGGGACGTCGGCGATGTCCCCTTCCATCGAATAGACGCCGTCCACCACGATCATCGTGCCGCGGTCGGTGCCCACCCGGGCGAGCTTCCGCTCCAGGCCCGCCAGATCGCCGTGGTTGAACCGCTCGGTCTCGCCGTGCGCCATCTTGGCGCCGTCCACGATGGAGGCGTGGTCCAGCTTGTCGAGCAGGACAACGTCGTTCCGGCCGACCAGACCGGAAATCAGGCCAAGGTTGGCCTGGTACCCGGTGGAAAAGACCAGGCAGGCTTCCTTGCCGAGGAACTGGGCGAGGGAGTGCTCGAGCTGCTCGTGGAGATCGAGGGAGCCGTTCAGAAATCGGCTGCCGGTGCAGCCGGAGCCGTATCGGCTCAGGGCCCGGGACGCGGCCTCGAGTACCTTGGGATGGTGGGTCAGACCCAGGTAGTTGTTCGAGCCGAGCATGAGCCGTTTCTGACCCTCAACGACGACAACCGTGTCCTCGGACTCGGAAATCGGCTTGAAGTACGGATACAGCCCGGCCGCCTGCACCTCGCGCGCCCGCGTGAATTGCCGGCATTTGTCGAACAAAGCGACCTGCTGGAGGGTCTGGGTGTCCACGAATACCTCGGCTCGGTCTGAGGGACGCAGCGACAGCTGAATACTTTGTCACTGAAGAACTTAACCTATCGCGCTATCGGGCAAGGCACAAGCCGGCGCGTCGCTGCGGAGGCCGGTCGCGGGTGCCAAAATCCTGCGCTGGGTGCAGCAATTGGCGGGCCGCTATGGCTGGCGAGACGGTTCCGGCGGATAGCACGCTTCCGGCTCGACCGCGATGGCTACCCGAGCCCCGATCCGGGGCGGACCTCCGTCCACGACCTGCACTTCGATCGTCCGGTCCGCCGAGCGAACAACCACGGTCGTGTCACGTACACGATGCCGGACCTCTACCACCTCTCCCGCCACCGTGCCGTCGCTCCTGATCCGGGCGGCGCGGGGGCGAAACACCACGACCCCGGGGCCCGGCTGGGGCCGTGGATCGACCCGGTGCAGCGAAAGCGTTCCGAGCATACACTCGAATCGTCCGTCCGCCAGTACCACGCCCGGCACCAGATTGGGAATCCCCAGGAAACGTGCGACGGCGAGCGTCGCCGGGCGGGCGAACAGCTCCGCCGGCGGCGCGACCTGGGCGAGGCGGCCGTCCAGCAGCACGCCGATCCGGTCGGCGAGGAGCCCGGCTTCGTCCAGGTCGTGAGTGACCAGCACGAGCGCCGGCCGATACACCTGCTGGAGCGCGAGCAGTGACTCCCGCACCTCGTCCCGGAGGGTGGGGTCGAGCGCCGAGAGCGGCTCATCAAGAAGGAGGGCAGTCGGCCGGGCGACGACGGCACGTGCCAGCGCCACCCGGTGCCGCTGACCTCCGCTCAAGGTGCGGGGCACCCGGCCCGCGAATGTCTCCAGCCGTACCGAGGCCAGCGCTTCCCCCACCCGGCGATCGACCTCGGCGTCCGGCACGCTGCGAACGCGGAGCGGGAAAGCCACGTTCTCGCCGGCAGAGAGATGCGGAAAGAGCAGCGGGGTCTGGTGCAGGTACACCGCATCGCGGCGTTCCGGCGGCTCGGTGCTCACGTCCCGTCCGCCGATGAGCACCCGGCCGGCACTCATCGCGCCGAGTCCGGCAATCGCCCGGAGCAACGTCGTCTTGCCGGTGCCCGATCCGCCGACGATCGCGAGCCGCTCGCCGGGCGCCACGTCGAACGACACGTCGGCCAGGCCGGTCTCCCGCCCGAACGGCGCCGCGAGCCCCGTGATCGCGAGCGCGGGAGCGGTCACAGCGGCGCCGCCTCGCTCCGGCGTGCGGCGAGACCGAGCGCGATCGCCACGGCCGCGGGAACGATCAGTAGGAGCGCGCCGGTGGCGGCATAGCGATCCTGCCCCGCACGGACGAAGGCCAGCACTTCTACCGGCAGCGTGCGTACCGCCCCCCCGCCGATCAGCAGCGTGAGCGGCACCTGCGCCCAGGAGACGAGGAACCCGAGCGCGAGCGCCTCCGCGATCGGTCGGCGCAGCATCGGCGCGAGCACGCGCATCCACGTCTGTGCGCGCGTAGCGCCGAGCGAGCGCGCCTCGTCTTCGATGCGAGGGTCGAGCAGGAGAAACACGCCGAGGAAGTAGAGACCGATATACCCCAGCGCGGGCACGGTGTGCCCGATCACCACGCCCGCATGCGTGCCCCCCAACCCGACCGGGAGCAGGGAAAGCTGGAGTCCCGTGGCCAGCGCGATCGGCGGCGCGGCGACCGGGAGAAACGCCGCGCCCGCGCCGAGCCGCCGCCGCCAGCCGGTGAGGCGTGCGAGCGCGCGCCCGAGCGGCAAGCCGAGCGCGACACTGAGCCCGGCCGTGCTGGCTGCGATGAGAAGGCTGGTTCCGCCGGCCGCAGCCAATCGCCCGCTCTCGAGCAGCGAGCGCCAGCTCTCGAGCGTGGCCTGTTCGGGCAACAGCGACGGGTAGAGCCAGCGGCCAGCAACCGAAGCGAGAACGAGCAGGGCAAGCGGGCCCACGGCAAGAAGTCCGAGCAGCGCCAGCAGGGCCCGACGCACGCCCGCGGTCACCCCTCGAACGGCTCCCAGCGAGCGCGGGCCCACTGGTGCAGCCCGACAGCCACCCCACTCGCCGCCAGACCCACGAGCACCAGCACGTACGCATCCGCGCGCCTGGCCAGGTCGGGGTCGGTGTAGCGCTCCCAGGTAAGCAGCGGAAGCGCGAGCGGGTCGCTCGGCGCCAGGAGCACGGCCGCCTCGTACGACCCGGCGACGAATGCGAACACGGCGATCACGCCCGGCAGGAGGCCACGCCAGAGCATGGGCCAGGTGACCCGCCGGAACACCTCGCGCGGGCCGGCGCCGAGACTTCGGGCGGTCTCCTCCAGTTCAGGGCCACGCGTGGCGAGCACGGAGAACGCGAGCAGGGAGAGAAAGGGCAGCTCCTTCCACGCGAGCGCCAGCACGAACCCGATGCCCCAGCGGTCGTACACCAGGGCGGGCATCGCACCGGGGGCGTCGGCCAGCCCGGCCGCATGGAGCGCGCGCGCGACGAACCCGCTCTGACCGAGCAGGAGCACGAACAACGCGGCGGCGACGAGATGCGGTACCGCCATCGGGAGCACGGCCAGAGCACGCGCGGCCCGATCTCCCGGGGCGGTACCGCGGAAGGTGACCGCGAGCAGCACGGCACCTGCCGTCGCGAGCAGCGTAGCGGCAGCCGCGGTTCCGAGCGTCCAGACCAGCCCCCGCCAGACTTCAGCCTCGCCGAGGACGCGGCCGATCCGGTCGAGCGAAGGGCGGCCCGCACCGAAGCCGGCCAGTCCGGTAGCCGCGGCAAGCGCGTAAGCGACGCCCACGAGCGTGGGCAGCGCCGCGAGCAGCGCCGCGGCGGGGAACCGCCGTGCCGTCACGAGCCGCCGGCCCGGATCCGGGTCCGCCAATCGGCGGCGAGTCGCTCGTGGTACTCCGGTGCTACTTCGGGCCGCGCATAACGCGCCAGCGAGTCGTGCGGCAGCGCGAGCGGATCGGCCTCCATGCTGCGGAACCGCGCCGCCCACTCCGGGGGCATCCGCTCAACGGCGAGCACCGTGCCGTCGGCCCAGACGTCCGGCTTGAGCTTCTCGAGCTGAGCCTCGGGCGAGAGGAGGAAATCGGCGACGATCATCGCCCCGGCGGGGTTCGCGGCGTTGCCCGGGATGGCCAGATAGTGCGAGTTGGCGATCGTGCCGTCGCGGAGGAGGAGCGCCCGGGCGGTCGCCGGGAAGATCCCCTGGCGCACCTTGGTGGCCACCTCGTTCTGGTTCATGGACATGCTGAAATCCACCTCGCCGTTGGCGAACAGCCGGTGCAGCTCAGCCACGCCCGGCGGGTAGGCGATCCCGGCTCGCCAGAGGTCAGCGCGGAGCGAGTCGAGCCAGCTCCACAGCCGGCCGCTGCCGTCCCGGTAGCGATCTTCGTCGAACCCGCCCTGGAACGATGCCACGCCGCCGTTCAAGGCGTAGAGCAGCACTTTCAGGAAGGCCATGCCGGTGAACCCCTGGTCGTGGGTGAACCGCCCGGGGTGCCGTTCGATCCACCGGGCGAGGTCCGCCACCGTGGCAGGCGGGCGCGGCGTGCGCGCCGAATCGTAGATCAGCGCAAACTGCACCGTGCCCCAGGGTGATTCATAGCCCGCGGTCGCCTGCTCGAAGTCCCGCAGGATTGTGGGTGACGCGCTGTCCACATACGCCGCGTTCGGCAGCCGGTGCGCCCACGGACCGTAAAGCAGATTCGCCTTGCGCAGGTTGTGGAACGTCTCGCCGTTGATCCAGACCAGGTCCGCGCCGGCCGCGGCGCCGGCCTCATGCTCGAGGAGCAGCTGGTTGACGATCTCGGGCCCCTGACCCTCGATGGTGCGAAGCGCGATCCCGTACCGCTCGACGAGTCTCGGCGCCACCCATCGGTCCACGTAGGCATTGATGGACGGGTCACCGCGCCACATGCGCCAGGTCACGGTAGTGCCGCGTGCGTGCGCCTGCACCTGCTCCCAGGACAAGGATTTGGCATCCACCGCAGCCTTCGTTTCACCGCTGCATCCCGCCAACAGCATCACCGCGGAGGCGCGGAGGACGCGGAGAACTGCTATCGGTGTGGTTTCACGTCCGAGCATCCGGATGCGTGGACACGACACCACTACGAATGGCGGTTCTCCGCGTTCTCCGCGCCTCCGCGGTGAATTCATCGTGCTCCCCACCTCCGCGGTGAATTCATCAGAACACGTATCTCGCGGAGAACTGGACTTGGCGCGGCGGGCCCGGCGAACGGAGCACGATCGGATCGCCAAGGCGGCCGACCTGCGTGCGACTGCCGCCGCCCGGCAGCCCGTTCGCGAAGTTGCCCCACTCGGTTTCGTTCAACGCGTTGAACATATCGGCGCGGAACTCGAGATCGCCGAAGCGCGTGTCGAGCAGATAGGCCACGCCGGCGCTCAGGTTGAAGAAGCTGGGCAGCCGCTCCGCATTCCGGTCCACGCCGAGGAAGCGATCGTTGTTTCCGATGAAGCCGTTGCCGAAGATGCTGCCGGATCCGTCCAGGTCCCGGAAGAACGCCACGCGGTTCACCGGCTGCCCCGTCTGAAAATCCCCGATGACGCTGAGACGCACCCGGCCGGCCCAGGTATAGACCGAGCGAAGCGTCACCTTGTGGCGCCGATCATTGATCGCGTCTGCCCATTCGTGGGACGTGCACGTCTCGCCGGTGACCGCGTCCACCATGTCCTCGGAGAAGCAGTTGGCCTGGTACGCGTTGAAGTTGATGTCCTCGGTGTCGTTCTGCGCCTTCGACCAGACCCAGTTTGCATCCACGGTCCAGGCGTCGCTCAGCCGGCGTCGCACCGTGGTGTACAGACCGTAGTAGCGCGCCCGCCCTCCTGCTTCAGTGGTGGTGAGCCGGCGGTACGATCCGGCGGCGGGTGGATCCGGCCGAAACGGGTCGCCAAAGGCGGTGGTCTGGTCCACGCTGTCCGCGGCGCCGAGCGGCCGGGCGATGGCGTTGAGGTCGAGGGAGCGCGGGAGGTTCCTCGTGTCGGCCCAGACCGCGTCGACCGAGATCGCCCAGGCGTCGCCGACCTGCTGCTGCCATCCGAGCGTAGCCTGCCAGGTTCGCGGCTGCTCGAGGCCCAGCGCAAAGGCGCGGCGCTGCTCGCGAGGCGGCAGCTGGCCCTGAAGCGCCGCGAGGTCGGCCGCGGTAGGCCCTTGCCCGTACGCCGGCGGGGGAAACGCCGTGCCCTCGGCGAACGTGACCGTCGCGTTGCCGTTCGGGCCGAACTGCACCGCATCGGAGTAGATCGTGTAGGGGAACTTTCCGGTATAGAGCCCGACGCCCCCCCGCATCACGCTCCGCGGAGTGCGAAGCCAGTTGAAGGAGACCCGTGGCTGGAGATTGTTCAGATCGGGGTCGCTCTCGCCGCGCGAGGTGATGTCGTCATAGTCCCACCGCAGCCCCGCCCGCACCACCAGCGATGGCGAGATGCGCCAGCGATCCTCGATGAACCCGCCGACCAGGGTCTGCGTGAGGTCCACCTGCTGCGGATTTGCGTCAATCGTGTAGCTCCGGACGCGGACGTCGGCGGGGATGTCGTCGATCGAGAGGAACTCGCGCGAGCGCGTGATGTTGCCGTCGTTGTAGACGACGTAGGCGCCGTTCGGATTGGTCTGGGCGCCCGCGAGCTCGAACCATGCGGTGATCAGGTCGGCGCCAACCCGCAGCGTGTGCCGGTCCCCCAGA
The DNA here is from genome assembly GCA_050733215.1 of Gemmatimonadales bacterium. Classification (GTDB taxonomy): domain Bacteria; phylum Gemmatimonadota; class Gemmatimonadetes; order Gemmatimonadales; family GWC2-71-9; genus DASQPE01. The sequence continues at coordinate 6,297 of JBOHSN010000051.1, read as the reverse complement.
CGCGTCTCGAATATGTCGCGGAGCTGGAACTGGATCTCCTTCTCGTCGAAGACGAAGTTGCTCGAGCCCACGACGGCCTCGGTAGTCATCCCGTCCGGTGACACGACGGTCACCTGCGGGCGGGTGAAGTCGCTCTCCGTCGGCGGGAAGTACCAGCGGAAGGTGCCGAGCTGGATCGAAGCGCTGTTGCTCGCCCGGCCGCCGGACAGGGCGCTCCGGTGGGTGAGCGCGGTGAGACTGCCGATTCTCCGCGTCGTGATGTCCGCCTCCGGCGTCACGACGCCGCTGCCGTTGCCCGCGCGGTTGACGTGGCTGAAGGCGGCCCGGAGCGTCGTGGTCTGCGACGGGCTCCAGCCGTGATCTACCCGCCCGAACAGCTTCACCTTTTCGCGGAGCTCGGTGCCCACGAAGGCGGTGAGCGCCGTGGAGCCGATCCGGTCCTCGTTTTCGTTGGTGTACTCCACGGCAACCGCGGCGAACGTCCGGTCCCGCGCGATCGGTCCGCTGATGCCGCCGCCGAGCTGGAACCGGCGGAACCCATCCTGCTGCTGCTCGATGACCTCGGCGTCACCGCCGGCCGGGATCTTGTTGCGTGCGTCGAACGGACGGCCCGGGCGCCAGTACCCGAAGATCTCGCCTCTGGCCTCGTTTCCCCCGGCCCGGCTGATCAGGTTGATGACGCCGTTCGAGCTGCGCCCGTACTCCGTGGAATACGTGTTGACCAGCGCCTCCTCGCGCGCGAGCCCGCCGAGGGGAAACTCCACCCGGGGTCCGCCGAGGAAGCCTTCGTTGTTGTCGAGGCCGTCGAGGGTGTACTGGGTGTACAGCGAGTTCGATCCGTTGATCGAGAGCGCCGGCGCATCGCCGAAGAAACCGGTGGCCTGGGCGACGCCCGGGACGTTGAACAGCAGGCTCAGCGGATCGCGCTGATCAGTGGGCAGCGCTTCGAGTTCCGCGCGCTCAACGGCCCCCCCCGTGGCGGCATCCTCGGTGTTGAGCAGGGGACGCTCCGGCTGGGCGATCACGGTGAGCGCGTCGAGGGTGTAGAGCGGCGCGAGCGTGATCGCGAACTCGCGGACCGCGCCGGCCGGAAGCGTCGCAACCGGGAGCGCCTCAGGCGAAAATCCGACTGCGGCAAACGTCACGATCCCCACCGCCGCTGCCGGAACCCTGAGCCGGAAGCGCCCCTGCGCATCGGTCTCCGCCACCAGCGCGCCGGGATCGAACGTGATGCGTGCCCCGGGCACGGGCGCGCCGCTCTGGGCACGGACCGATCCCGCCAGGGTCGCGGTGTCCTGCGCAGCCAGCATGGCGGGACAGAGCACGAGGGCGAGCAGTGCGCGCATGCCGGCACTCCAAATTGGGCAGATGGGCGAAGATATGGACATTCCTACATCTCTGCATATACGCCGCCGCACCAGGGACGGATCGGGTTGGAATGCCGCCCAACGCCGACCGGTTCCCGCTCAGGAGCCCGGCGGCACCCGGGTGATGCGGAAATGCTGGAGCTGGACGCTATCGAGGCCGCCCAGAAGCTGATCGAAGAAACCGTCACCGAGGGTCCGCCAGGCGGCGACGTTCACCCGGTAGATCACGAACTGCCCGTCACGCTCATCGGTGACCAGGCCGGTGGTACGCAGAATCCCCAGGTGGTGGCTCGCGTTGCTCTGCTCCAGGCCGAGATGCTCGCAAAGCTCACTCACGCTCGCCGGTCCCTGGGCCAGCGCCAGCACCAGGTTCAGGCGGGTCTCGTGACTCAGCACCCCGAGAATGTGGGCGGCCGTGGTCACGTATTCCTGGCTGAACCGCCTCCGCCGGGTCGGCTTGACACTCATGGAGCAACCCTCGACAATACGGAATGTTCTCGCCCTTCTCCCGTCGCGCATTTCTCCGCACCGCCGCGCTCGCCAGTGGGGCGTTGCTCGGCGCCGTCGCCGTTTCGCGTGCCGAGCCGCTGCTGGCGGCCGGGGTCGGCCCCGAAGATCCGGAAGTCCCCAACGAAGAAGTCGCGCGGATTCTGCGCGAGCGGTTCGGCGACCGGCCTATCCGGCGGGGGCACGTCGCGCTCGACATGCCCGCGGTGGCGGAAGACGGGCGCGTGGTGCCGGTCATGATCGAGAGCGACCTGCCGATGACCGCGGACGCCTATGTGAGGGGCGTGCATCTCATCGTGGATCATAATCCCGACGCGCACCTTGCGGCCTTCCATCTCACGCCTGCCATCGGGTCGTCCGCCATCACCACCCGCATCAAGATGAAGCGGACCACGTGGGTGCGCGCGATCATGGAGACCAGCACGGGTGAGGTCTGGGCGGACTACACCAGGGTGCTCGTCACGCTGAACGGGTGCGGCTGATGGCATACGAAACCGGCGAGGCGCGCATCCGCGTGCCGGCACAAATAAGGAAAGGCGACCTGATCACGGTCCACTCCATTGTGAGCCATCCGATGGACACCGGCTTCTTCCGCACCCGCGACGGAGATCCGATCCCGGCGTACTTCATCAAGGAGGTCAGGGTCACGTACGGCGACCAGGAGGTCGCGCGGTTCGAGTGGACCTCGGGCGTCAGCCGGGATCCGGTCATCACCTTCACCCTCCGCGCCGATCGCGAAGCCCCGCTCAGCATCGTGTGGACCGACAACAAGGGCGGGGTCTACCGCCAGTCCACGGACATCGCGTTCGCCACCGCCTGATCGCACCCGCCGTTCTTTCTCCGCTGCTGGCTCTCGCGCTCCACGCGGTTCCTTCCGCGTGGGGCGTTTCGACGTTGCCGGGTGACTTCACCGACGCGGCGCCGCTTCCGGTGCGGCGGCTCGCCCCGGGGGTCTACGCGGTGCTCGGCGACACCGGCCGAGGCTCCGAGGGACGGGCCAACGCCGGCTTCATCGTCACCCGTGCGGGCGTGATGGCGATCGACGCGGGCGCGAGCCCGCGGGAAGGCGAGCGGCTGCTCCGAACCATCCGCGGCATCACCCGCCGGCCGGTACGGTGGCTCGTGCTGACGCACCATCATCCCGATCATCACTTCGGCGCCGTCGCGTTCCGCCGCGCGGGCGCGAGGGTGATCGCGCATCCGGACCGTCGCACGCTGGCGTCGGACGGCGGCGACGATGCCCTCGTGGCGAGCTGGGCCCGGGTGGTGGGCCTGGACGCGATGCGACACTTCGAGTTCGCCAACACGCCCGATCGCGCCGTCGAGCGCGCCGATACGCTGCGCCTCGGCGGGCGTACGATCGTCATGCTCCACCCCGGAGCGGCACATACCCCAGGCGACCTCCTCGTCTGGCTTCCGGCGGAGCGGGTGCTCTTCGCGGGCGACATCCTGGTGGAGGACGGGGTCACCATGATCGGGGACGGCAGCACGCCGGCCCTGCTGGAAGCGCTCGCCGGCATCGAGCGCCTCGATCCGCGCGCCGTCGTACCGGGGCACGGCGCGATTCCGGCCGAGCCGCGGGCGCTGATCGACTCGACCCGCCGCTACGTCACCGCGCTCCGGAACGACATGCGTGCCGCGGTGGACCAGGGCACGCCGATGAACCGTGTCATGGCCGCGCTTCCACCGGCCGACTCGACCCGCCCGGTTTCGCTCAACTCCCGGCGGCGCCGGAATGCCGTGCGGGCGTATCTGGAGGCGGAGCGCGAGGTCTTCGGGCTAGATCAATGAGGGCGGGAGAGGGCGGGAAAGGGCGGGAGAGGGCGGGAGAGGGAGCGCATCGACTGGCGCTTGCGGCGCTTGCGCTGGCCGCTGCGTGTGCGGCTGGGACGCCGGAGGGAACGACCTCCTCCCGCCCTCTCCCGCCTTCTCCCGCCCTCATCTCCACGGATACGCTTGCCGCTTGGCAGAGCAGGAGCCAGGAATTCCGGCTCATCGATGTCCGGCCCGACATCTTCACCTATCTCGGCGGGCATCTGCCGGATGCGGTATTCCTCCATCGGGAGTCGCTCAGGGCCGCGCAGAGCGGACTTCCGACCGGGCTGCTGCCGCCGGATTGGTACGGACGGCTTTTCAGCCGCCTGGGTATCCGGTGGGACCGCCCGGTCGTGGTGTACGGCGCCGGCGAATCGCTGAACATCGACGCCACCTTCCTCGTCTGGCTGCTGGCCGGGCACGGGCATCCCCGTGTGCGTCTGCTGGATGGCGGCCAGGCGAAGTGGGAGCTCGAGGGTCGCCCGATCGCCCGTAGGTATCCGCGGTTCGAACCCGCTCCGCCTCCGCCGACACCGTTCGTCCCCGCGCGCGCTGAGCTACCCGACGTCCAGGAGGCCCTGCGCGGGGGTGGCGCGATGCTGGTGGACGCGCGGTCGCCCGATCAGTTCGCCGGGGAGGCGGGCGCCCAGATGCGCCGGGGGCACATTCCCGGTGCGGTGAGCCACTATTGGCAGGACGACCTGGTGCGGCGCGAGCTCGGGCTGGTCTGGAAGTCGGTGGAGGAGCTCCGCGCGAGCTACACGGCGCAGGGGATCACGCCGGATCGGGACCTCATCGTGTACTGCAACACGAGCACGGAGGCGAGCCACGTCTGGTTCGCCCTCCGCTATCTGCTGGGGTACCCGCGGGTGAGGATCTACGTGGGGGCGTGGAATGAGTGGGCGGAGAACGAGGCGCTCCCGGTGGAGCGGAAGAGCAGAGCAGCCGACGAGCAGAAGAGCCGATGACGCCTAACGCTCCCCCGGGTGGGTCAGCGCCGGGCTGCTGATCCGCATCTGCTCTTCCGCTCCTCTGCTCTTCCGCTCTTCCCGAGCGGCGATCCCGCTGCGCAGCTGCCACGGCCGCCACACCTTGCCGCCCCGCATGACCCACTCCACCGACGCCAGGTTGCGGACGTCCTCGAGCGGATTCTTGGCCAGAAGGACCAGGTCGGCGTAGCGCCCCGCCTCGATCCGGCCAAGTGAGCGCGCGCCGTCGCCGCCGATGGCGAGCGCGGCGTCGCGGGTAGCGGCGAGCAGGGCGGCCTGCGGGGAGAGACCGACCGAGTCGGTGAGGAGCGTGAGCTCGGCGACCAGTGACGCGCGGTCGCTCCGCGGCCCGTACGCGACGTGGTCGGTGCCGGCGACGATGCGCACCCGCCGTTTCACTGCCTCCCGCGTTACGGCCATGCTGAATCCGACCGTCGCGCGCGCGTAGTCCTCGCTGATCGATGGCGTGGCCGAGCCTTCGGCGTCAAAGTGGGCGACGCTCCGGAGCGTCACGTCCAGGGTCGGCTCGAAGAACGTGCCGCGGCTGGCCATGCTGTCGAGCGTTTCCAGCACCCTCGGGTCGCTCGCCGCCTCCGGACGCGCGACCCGGGCGCCGGCCGCCAGAATGGCCGAGTGGCCCGTGAGGCTGTCGCGCTGTTCGGCCGAGAAGAGATCGCCCACGAGCAGCGACGCGTGCACCACGCCGTCTTCGCCGGCCAAGACCAAGTCGCTCGGCCCCGCCGGCTGGACCCACGCGTGTCCCCAGACCGGGAGCCCGGCGCGATGGCCCGCGTCCACCAGCGCCTGCACGGCCTCGACGTCGAGGAAGCCGTAGAGCTTGAGTCCCGTGGCTCCGGCGGCGATCGCGTCACGGACGATCGCGTCGGCGTCCTGACGGAACCGGTACATGGCCGGGTCCCAGCCGCGGAGCTGCATCACCTGCGCCGGGGGCATCCGGTACCCCATGCTGCCGTCGCCCATCTGCACGGTTTCGCGGCCATAGAAGAACCTGAAGCCACCCACGAGCTGCATCGCGTACACCCGGGGCGCCACGGCCTGCGCGCGGGTACGGGTCAAGAGCTCCTTGGGATTGGTGCCCATGTCACGCACGGCGGTGATGCCCTGCGCGAGCAGATCCTTGAGATCCTCGCCCAGCTCCGCGCCGGCGCTCCCCTTCTCGAGGAAGAGCATGTGCACGTGGGTGTCGATGAGGCCGGGAATGAGCCAGCCGCCCGCCGCGTCGAGCACGCGTGCATCATCGGGGATGGGGCACTCGCCGAGGCTGCCGGCGCAGAGGATGCGGTCGCCGCGCACGAGGGTGACGGCGTTGGGCACCGGGGCACGGCCGGAGCCGTCCCACAGCATCGCATCGGTGATGGCGGTGGTCGGGTCGCGTGGGGCGACGGGGCCGGGTCGGGGCGCGGGACCCGCACACGCCCCGAAGAGGAGCGTTGCGGAAGCCGCGATGGCGAACGAGTAGTGAGCCATAACCTTCACCCACGCAAGATGCCCGGCGCCGACCGGAATGGTCGGTGATTGACGGGCTTGGACGGCCGTGACCGGCCCCACCCCACTCACGGTCGGCCGTGCAACCCGCATGACCGACGTGTATTTTGCTG
>JBOHSN010000050.1:0-28216 GCA_050733215.1 Gemmatimonadales bacterium | reverse complement strand
GCCGGAGGCCACCAGACGCTGAACCCCACCCATCACCAGGTTCGTCAGCACCAAGGCTATCAGCGTCGGCAACGCTAGGTTGAGCGCACGGACAAGCTCCGGGTGCCACCATCTCGGCATCCGCGGCCGCCAGCCCACCCGGTACAGGGCGAGTCCGGCAAGGCAGCACTGCAGTCCCGCGCCCGCCAACAGGCCGCTACCGCCCGCCCGAATGCCGAGGGTCGGGGCCGCCAGCAGCAACGCCATCGCGATCGCTAGGCTGAAGACGACGCGGCCGAACGCGGACGGTGCATAGGTTCCGAAGCCTTGGAGCACGCCGAAAATCGCCCCGCTGACGAGGATCAGCAGCGAGGCAGGCAGGGCGTTCCGGATCAACTCGAGAAGCGGCAGCCGTTGTGAAGCTGTAAACTCAGGCGCGATGAGCCTGACCACGGCATCCCGCTGCCACAGGCCCAGCCCGAGCAGCGGCACGGCGATCAGACACGTCCACAAAAGGAGCGTGCCGAGCAGGTGGAAAGCCGCTTTCGGATCGTCTCGCGCGCGCAGTCGGGTGACGACCGGAACGAGGACGTACGAGCCGAGTCCCGCGAGCACCAAGGCGGAGAGAGCGTCGGCGTAGTACAGGATCAGCGCAAACGCATCGGCTTCCGGCGAAGTGCCGAACAGGTACGCAGTGACTGCTTCACGCGCGAAGCCGGCAGCCATCGCGACGAGGCTTGCGAGCCACAGGATGGCGATTGCGCGCTTCATGAAGCGTCTCCCCGCACGGATGGAGGGCTGTGGCCCGCTGGTTCCCTATCTGCCGCGGCGTGCGATGAGCTGAGGGGTCGTGTGTCTCGCCCGCAACTCGACGTGCTGAAAGCCGTACCCTTGCAGGAGCGCCTCGAACGACGCGGTCGAGCGAGCGCTTGGCCAGGCGGCCGGGTGCAGCTCGCAAATCACCAGCCGGCACGCCGGATTGACGAGGGTGCGCTGCAGACCCCGAAGCACTTCGAACTCGTGTCCTTCGACATCGATCTTGATGGCGCTCGGCTGCGGCAGGTCATGGCGCGTAACCAGGGCATCGCCCGGCCACACGTCGACCGTCTCCGTCATGGCGCCGGGGCTCGCGCCGGCCACGAGGTGCGCCGTCTGGCTCAAATCGTCCGCGTCCGGCACGGCGAGCGCCATCTCACAACGTCGGTCGCTCAAGGCAACCTTGAGGCACTGCACGTTTGAAAGTCCATTCAATGCGACGTTTTGCTGCAGCGCTGCGAAGGCCCGGCTCTCCGGTTCGAACGCTACGACCATGCCGCTGTTTCCAACCGCCAGGCCGGCGAACACCGCGAACAACCCACGATTCCCACCGACGTCGAAGAAGACGTCGCCCGGCCCGAGATGCTCGAGCGCGGTCGTAACGACCGGCTCCTCATTGAGCCAGGCGAGCTCGAAGGTTCGAAACTCGACCGGGTCCGGGGCGGGGAAGACCGCGCGGAGGCCGCGGCATTCGAGCGCTACCTCCCCGTCGCGATCGGCATTGAGCCGATAGTACACCCGCCGTGCGAAGTGCCGGAGCCCGAGGCCGCGAACCATCGCCGTCAGACGCGGGTTGAACGTGAGCCGCCTCAGCAAGTGCGTCACCGATTCGATCATGGTCACGATGAGTAGGAGATGCGCTCGGCGATGGCGTGCTGAGATGTCAGCCGTGCAGACTAGCTGTTCGTCAGCGGCTTGCGGCCTACCGCGAGCATGGTGTAACGGAGCGAAGGCATCGCGGCGGTGACGAGCAGCGACGCGGCGACCGCAATACGCTCCGGAGAGTTTACCCGAAACCGCGTGGACCACCGATCCGAACCGCCATTGCTGTCGCGGACCCGGCTGGCCAGATGAAGCCAGTTCCCGATCGTGGCGCGCCGCACCTCGTACCCGGTCCACTCGAGCATCTGCCGCAACTCGGCCAGGGTGTACTCCCGCACGTGACCGAAGAACGGCGTGCGCCACCACTCGCTCAGCGGGTGGTTGGCGGAGCGGCCCGCCAGCAGCCGGAGCCGGGTGCGGACCCAGCCGTGATTCGGCGTGGTGATGGCCACCATGCCGCCGGGCCGGAGCAGGCGCCAGATCTCCTCGAGCACCTCGCGGGGCGACTCGTGGAGGTGCTCGATCACCGCCAGGAAGAGGATGAGGTCATACGTGTCGGCGCCCTCGGGGAGCCCCTGCGTGGCGATGTCCCGCCGCATCACCTCGACGCCGTGGGCGCGAAGCCGCGCGACGATGTCCGACTCGACGCCCATCTGGTTGTCCGCGCCAGGCGCATACTCCTCGAAGCGGTCCACCCCGGTGACGCGCGCGCCGAGCTTCGCGAGCGCTAGATCCAGCACACCGGCGCCGCACCCTACGTCCAGGACCCGGAGGCCCGTCACGCCCTGGGGATGCAGGCGCAGCAGCTCGTCGAGCACCCACAGGTAGTCGTAGTAGCCCCGGGCGATCCCGCGCACTTGCGTCTCCTGCGGGAACAGCGAACAGGCCCAGTTCACCGCGGGCTCGGTGTCCGGATGCCAGCGGCGCGCCCAGCGGAAGCGGTTCCGCAGCGGCTCGTCGCGTACGCCACCGTTCATCGATCCCTCGCCGGCCCTTCGCCCCGTCGGCGGCCCATCAGGGAGCGGAGATCGCGCCGCATCCCGGCTACCGCCGACGCCAGCGCGGCGCGGTCGGGATCGCGCGGCCGCGAACCGCCGGAATCGTCGCCGAGCGCCAGCGCGACCACGACGCCGAGCGCCAGCCCGAGCAGGAGGCCCGCCGTCACGATGATGGCGCGCTTGGGAGACGACTTGAAGGCCGGCGTCTCCGCGGGGTCCACCACCACCAGCGCGGGGATGCTCCTCGCCTCAGAGATCCGGGCCTCCTCGTAGGCCTTCGTGAGCGTCGTGACGACGTCCTGTTTGAGTTGTACCGTGCGCTGCAAGCGGCCGGCCTCGTACGCGAGCAGCGGGGACTGGTTGTACTGTCGGTTGGTCTGCAGGAACCGGAGCTGCGCCTGCTCGGCGGTCCGGAGCTCGCCCTGCGCCTGCTCCAGCCGCTGCTCGGCGAACTCGCGCTGCTGGCGCGACTTCGTCTGCAACCGCTCGACGTTGTAGCGGTTGAGAAGCTCGAGGATATGGTTGGTGATCGCGGCGGCGCGTGGCGCCGAGGCGTCCTCGACCGCGACCGAGAGAATGCCGCTCTTCCGGTCGTGCGCGGCCGAGACCCGCTTGCGCAGCTGCTTGAGCGACTTCTCGAGTCGCTTGGCCGGCGTGGGCGCTTGCACGTCGAGGATGTCGATGAGTTTCCGCTGCTCGACGCGGCCGCCGACCGAGTCGGGAAACGCCGTCTGCAGCACCTCGACCAGAATCGCGCGGCTCTGCAGCACGCTCACGAAGAACTCCGGCGAGAGTCCCTGCCGCAGCCCCTCGAGCGAAAAGCCGAACTGACCGGCCAGGCCGGCCAGGCCGCTCGGCAGCGAGATGCTGCTCTGGCTTTGATCGGCGGTGAACGTCGTCTCGGCCGTGTAGCGGACCGGCAGCAGAAACGCCAGCGCGACGGAGCCCAGCAGCGCGACCAGCGCGCAGGCAGCGATGAGCTGCCACCGGCGCACCAGCGGAATGAGGAGGCGGACCAGCGAGACGTCCTGCTCGCCCTCGGCCAAGGCGGGCCCGGCCCACCGATCGACCTCCCGCGCCGATGGGGGCGGTGCCCCGGCGGTCTGGCTCACGCGCCGGCTACTCGCGAACGCGCGGTGGATGACGTGGATGGGCGCGGCTGCATGCAGGCTGCAACTTGGTTGGTAAGTGCTTCCGAGTCAAGGCGTTGCATGGCTGGCAGGCGGGCAGCTGTTCTCAATCCAGGCTTCCCCGCCGGCGCCACGCGAGCGTCGCCTGAATGCGTCCCACGAACCGGTTCGCCGAGACCCCCGGCTGATTCCGATCGTTGGTCATGTGGTGGAACCCCGCGTCGGCGGTGAGATCCAGCGGTCCCTCGCGCCCGGACACGCCGAGCGACACGCGATAGGTCTTCTCCACGGTGCCGATGAAGAGCATCGGCGTCGTCTGCACGCTGTCCGGACCCAGACGGGGGTAGGGCGTGATGATCGTACCTTCGCCCTGCCGCTGAAACGTGAGCTCGGGGGTGAGCGCCCAGCGGCGGCGGACCGGGACCGACACGTACAGCGACGCGCGATCCTGGTCGGTGAAATGCCGACCGATGCCGACGCGGGCGTCAGTCAGGTTCTCCACCGGCGAAAACGTGCGCAGCGCGAGGCTCGACACCTGGGTGTACAGCGCCCGCCAGCCAAGCTGGCGGCCGAGCGGGCCGAATCCCATCAAGGTGAAGGCCCAGCGGTCCTGCTTCTGCTCCCGCCTGTTGAACCAGAAGTCGTCAAGCGCGAGCTGCGCCTGCAGCGTGGTGCGCCCGAATGCTCTCCATGAGAGATCGGAGCCGATGATTGTGTTCGACGGCTGATCGCTGATGCCGAACCCGTTGGTGAGCACGCTGGGGGCGAGCGGGTTGGCGTAGGCGAAGTCGAAGTTCTGACCCACGCCCTGGATCAGGATTCCTTCCCACAACGCCATGCGGAAGCGCCGGGAGAGCTGCGCCTCGAGCCGATGGGCGAAGTAGAAGCGGTTGACGATTTGGCCCAGGCTGTCGGTCTCGCGCCGCAGCGTGCTCGCGAGCGCCGTCAGGCGGATCGGTTTGACCCGGAGGTCGAGCGCGATGGCCGGACGCTGGTAACCGACGTTGCTGAGCGGGATCCCCGGGAGGCCCACCGGTCCCCAGTTCCAATCCAGCTGTCCATAGGTCAGGCTGCCCCAGCGAAGCTGTCCGCTGATGTAGCCCTCGATCAGCCGTCCGGTCAGGTTGTCCTGGGTGGTATTCGGCCAGTCGGGGTCGCCGATGAGACGCGGTTCGAGCGCGGGACGAACGCTGAGGACCAGCGGACCGATCACGCCCTGCAGCCCGATATCCAGATAGGGGTTCCAGTCCCGTTGGCCGCCGAGATGCAGTAGATCGCGGCGCTTCTGGGTGTACATCGTGCCGCCGATTCGCACCTCCGTCGACCAGCCCTTCCGGATCGTATCGCCGGCGAACTCTGTGTGGAGACGCCGGATCAGCGCTCCGCCGGGTCGCCCCGGGGCAGTGTCGCTGGCCGCGAGCGCCCGCAGCACGTCGGCACGCCGGAACGGGCGGAGCATGGGCGACGGATCGTCGATGTCGCCGCGGGCAATGAGGTGCTCGAGCAGCGGATACCGGGTGTCGTCGAGCGGGAGGAACGGCGACGCCTGGGCCCCTGCAGCCGCGGGGCCGCCAATCACGCCGCCGAGCACACCGAGCGCTCCGACGAGCCGCGCCGTTTGACGGAGGGGCACTACCGCGTGGTGACGATGATGATGGTCGTGAGGCTCGCCAGCACCGATGCTACCACACCGAGGATGGCGGGCGCGTTGCTCGGCTGCTCCGAGACGATCCGCTGCGGCACGAAAACGTCAGCGCCCGCACGAGGCTTCGGCAGGTCATCCGCCAGCAGGAAGCGCCGCACCGTTGCTTGCTTCCGACCGTCCGGCTGGGTCACGTACGGCCGCCTCCGATCCGCCTGCTGCGAATAGCCGCCAGCCGCGCTGACGTACCAGTCGAGGTTCTTGCCGGGCGTGTAGGCCACGGGACCCGGGGCGTTCACTGCCCCACGTACCACCACCACGGGATCGAACTCCGGGATGTGAATCGAATCGCCGGCGGCGAGGATGAGGTTGTCGCGGTACGTCGAGTCCTTGAGCGCGCGCGTGAGGTCGATGCCGACACGCTCGCGGAAGCCCGCGGGCAGCGGCTGGAGCCCGGAAAGCGTGTCTGAGGCCGGACGCAGGCTGTCACGGGGGCCGGGGCCGCCTCGGCGGTAGAACTGAATGCCGCCAACGTACGCTTCGTTGGTGAGTCCGCCGGCGCGGCCGAGCAGCGTCGCCAGCCGTTCGGTCTTGCTGGTGAGCGCGTAGCGCCCCGGCGCATTCACCTGCCCCGTGATGGCCACCAGCCGCTGCACGTCCCAGCCCCCCTGACGCGGAATGAGCACATTGTCGTACGGCTGCAGCACGGGATCGTCGGCTTGCGGACCGGTGCCCCCGGCGCTTCGGAAGAAATAACTGGAGTCGAGCGGCACGCGGATCGTCTCGGCGAGGGCGCCGGTCGGGCGGTCCGGTTTGAGCCGCGCGATCTCCGCGCCGCCGGGGGCCGCGTCTTCGGCGAGGCCGTCCGCGAGGAGCACGGCATCCCGCAGCGTCATGCCCTCGCGGAAGGGCACGCGGCCGGAGCGCTGGACGCCGCCCACGATGGTCACGTACGGCCGCGCCCGGAAGGTCGAGCGCGAGAAGACCTGAATGTCATCCTCGGGCTCGAGCGCGAGGTCCCGGCCGACCGCGCCGGTTGAATCCGCCAACGACGCGCGGAGCTGCACCCGGGTCGAGTCGGACCGGAGGCGGGAGACCAAGACTCGCTCAAGGTATACGTCCGGCTTGGGTCCGCCGGCGAGACGGAGCGCCTCGCTGAGCTTCATGCCCGGCTCGAAGCCCACCCGGCCCGGCACCCAGACGTTTCCCCGCACCGTGACGTAGTCGCGCGCGGGTCGCGCGGTCTCGAACACTACGATGGAGTCGCCGGCAACGACCGGCATCCCGGGAATTACGCCGGCCGCCAACTCCGCACCCGCGACCTCGAGCACCACGCGCTCGCGGCCAATGGCCGGGCCCGGGGCTGGAGGGAGGATGCGGTGGATCTGGATACGGTTCTGCACTGCGCTCGCGTCGAAGCCCCCCGCGAACCCGATCACATCGCGCAACGTTTCGCCGGATCGAACCTCGTAGATCGCGGGGCGAACCACCCGGCCCGACACCCTAACCAGGCCACGACGTACCGGCACGAAGATCACGTCGCCGCTGGCGAGCCGCACGTCCGTGGGCACGAGGCCGCGCAGGAGATAGTCATAGGCATCCACCGTGTCGATAAGGCTCTGACCGCGGCGGACTTCAATGCGGCGGAAGCTCCCGTTTTCACTGGGCCCCCCGGCGCTGTAGAGCCCGGTCAGGACGGTGCCGGCGGCGGAGACCTGGTACTGCCCCGGGCGCACGACGTCGCCGATGACTGCGACTTGCAGGCTGCGAAGTCGCGCGACGGTAACGCTGAACCTCGTTCGCGCAGAGGGCCCCCGGCGGACGCCCGAATACACCCGGCCGAGCCGGCCGTAAAGCTGGATCTCGAGCTGCTCGAGCGTGAGGTTGGCGACGTACACCTGGCCCACTTGGGGGATGAATATGAAGCCTTCTCGATTCACCTCGAGGGTCTGGGTGAGCTCGACATCCCCGGTCAGGATCAGCACGAGCACGTCGCCGGCACCCAGGCGGTAGTGCTCGTCCACCGGACCGGTCTGGACTGCCTGGAATCGGGTGGACGCGCGACGAAACACGTCGAGCCCGAAGAGCTTGAGCCGCCCGCCTCTCGCCGCGATGGAGTCCGCCAGCGAGTCCTGCCGCATCGAGTCCAGGCGAGCCAGCGCAAGCGAGTCGACCACGTGACGCACCGAGTCGCTCATCGCGCGGAGAGAGTCCCCGCGCGCGAGCGTATCCACCGTTTCGGCCGAGAGAATGCCGAGCGCACGGACGGCTTCGAGGGTGTTCGGAGAGGGCGTTACTGGACCGGTGGTAGCGAAGCCCGGAAGGTAGGGGTCCAGGAGGTCCGGCGGGTAACCCTCGGCCTGCAGGCGCGCGCGTACCTGATCCGGCGTCAAGCCGGATGCCTGGATTCGCTCTCGAAGCTGCTGCACCAGGTCTGGTCGCGTCTGCAGGATCTGGCGCGCCTGCTCGGGAGACGGACGCACGCCAGGAGGGAGACCTGGAATCTGCGCTACCACCGGCGGGACCACGCTTACACAGACGCCAAGGAGCGGCGCGAGCAGCCAGACCAGGCGCTGCCGGAGGGAACGCAATCGCAATGGCATGGCCGGCGAAGATCGTGGGTAAGTGGCCCCAAGTCAAGCGCTTGCGACGAGTACCTCGCGCCACAGCTTCACCGTGCGCGCGGCCACTGACTCGTCGGTGAACTCCGCGAGCACGCGTCGTCGCGACTCGGCGCCGAGCCGGCGGCGCTCCGCCGGATCCTCGAGCCATTCCTGGAGCACCGCCGCGAGCGCGTCCACATCGTCCTCGGGAACCACCCGCCCGACGCCCTCGAGCAGCTCAGGCAGCACGCCCGATCGCGAGCCGATCACCGGGATGCCGTGCGCCATCGCCTCGAGGGTCGTGCGCCCCTTCGCTTCGACCCAGGTCGGCGTGGTGCGCGCGGGTTGCACCAGACAGTCCAGACCCGCCCAGACCGGCTCGAGCCCAGCCCGCGTCAGCGCGCCGTGCCAGGTCACCCTCGCCGCCAAGCCGAGCCGCTCGGCCAGGGACTCCAGCTCCTCCTGGGATGGCCCGCTTCCCACCACGTGCACGGTCCAGAATCCGCGCAGCCGCACGCAGGCGCGAAGCAGGACATCGAGTCCCCTTTCGGGGACGAGTCGGCCTACGAAACCGATGGCGAAGCCGGTGCCCGGATCCTCGCGCGGGCTGAGCGGAGGGACCACGCCGACCTGCGGGATCACCGCCTGCTGCAGTCCCGGACGCCCAGCGGCGAGCAGCGTGGCCGCGAGGTGATTCGCGCCGATCGCCGCCGCCGCGGTGCGGACGGTGCGCGCCCGGCGGAACCGGGCGAGGAGGGGCAGCGGGCGGGGGAGGCTCTGCGCGGAGAACGCCACCAGGCGGAAGCCGTACCGCCCCGCCGCCCGGGCGACCATGCCCGCCACCGGCGACCATGGCTCCTCCTCGAGTTGCACGAGGTCGGGCCGGAACTCGGACAGGAGGCGGGTGAGCGACCGGCGGTCCCAGCGGGCGCCGTCCACCGGTACCGGATAGATCCGGACGCCGGCGTCGTCGCCGAAGGTGGCGTCCTCCTGCCGCCCTTCGGGGTGCGCGCGCCAGGAGGCCGGCACGGCAGCCGCGAGCGTGCACCCGAGTCCCGCGAGGGCGCGAAGCTTGCCGCGCTGCCCTGGGTCGGCGTAGGCGCGAGAGACCACCACGACCTTCACCAGCTCACCACTGGTTGACAGGCATCTGGTTGACAGACATCGGGAACCCCGGGCAACTTGGCGGACCGACGATCACAATATGCGCATCCTTCACCTCGCGAAGTACTACTGGCCCCGGTCGGGCGGCATGGAGCGGGTCGTGCAGGGCCTTGCAGAGGGGGCCTCGGCGCTCGGCCACGACGTGGAGGTCGTGGCCGTGCGGACGGTGGTGGGCCGCACCCGCGACGCCGGCCGGCAGCGCTCGTCCGTCACCCGGGCGTTCTCCTTCGCGGCGCTCGGGTCGCAGGAGATCGCGCCCGGCTATATCGCGGCGGCCTGGAAGCGCGCGGACATCATCCACGTCCATCACCCGCATCCGCTGGCCGACCTCGCGTCGCTCCTCCGGGCCGGGGGAACACCGATCGTAGTCACCCACCACTCCGACGCCCGGCGCGGCATCTACAAGCCGCTGGTCCGGCTGGTGCTCCGGCGGGCACGCGCCATCGTCGTGCCGAGCCGCGCGCACGTGGCGCTCTCGACCGAGCTGACCGGTTTCGAGAGCAAGGTGGAGGTCATCCCGTTCGGCATCGACGAGCGGCGCTGGCTGTTCGTGCCGCCGCCGCCGCCGGATTCGGTGCCCCGGGCCATCTTCATCGGGCGGCTCGCGTCGTACAAGGGGCTCGACATCCTGCTCCGCGCACTCGAGCGGGTGCCCGACCTCCGGCTGGACATCGTGGGCACCGGTCCCGAGGCCCCACGGCTGCGCACGCTGGCGCAGGCGCTGGCGGTGCACGACCGGATCCGCTGGTGGGGCGAGTATCCCGACGACGATCTGCCGCGACGCATGGCCGACGCCGACTTCCTGGTGCTGCCGTCCGTGACCGTGGAGGAAATGTTCGGTCTGGTGGTAATCGAGGCGATGGCGGCGGGGCGTCCGGTAATCACGACCGCGGTGCCGAGCGGCGTGCGGGAGGTGAACGTGCCGGGCACCACGGGGCTCGAGGTGCCGCTCCGCGACGTGGGTGCGTTGGCGCAAGCCCTGGAGATCTTGAGCCACGACGCGGCGCTCCGGCGACGGCTCGGTCAGGCGGGGCAGCGGCGGGTGATCGAACAGTTCTCGCAGACGCAGATGGCCCAGCGGCACATCGCGCTCTACAAGCGCATCCTGGAAGGCAAGCCCGCCGGCCCCGGCGACTCGGGAAAGCAGCGCGCGCTCACTACCTGAGTCTGATGCGCCTGAACCCCCTGGGCCTGATCTCCTCGTCATCGTTGTAGCTGACTTCCTCGATCGAGCTCACAACGGTCTCGCACCGCAGCGCGGCCACTACGCTGACACTGGCGTCACTAACGTAGAAGGCGTTCCGCTGCGGCTCGTACCCCTTTGACTGCAGTCCATGTCGGGTCACCAGCGAGTCCGCCACTACAGCTGGGTTGGGAATCCGCCTGTTCAAATGCACAAAGTAGGTGGTCGGCCTCCTATCCAGTCTATAAACGAAGACCGGGGCAGGGCTCAGACAGGCCGCTGGATACTGGGCTGACTTGATGCGGGGCGGATCTCGCCGGCGGCGAGGTCCAAGGGACCAGAGTTCTGACTCGATGGTGGCGGAATCGGCCACGACCGCACCCGAGGAAATGGCAATGCGTTGGGGCAACAGCCCCAACTGCCAGGCGATGGCCGAGGCAGTGACTGTGGCGAGCAGTGCGAGGACGAGAAGCAGCTTCCACCGCACCCGGGCCTCGCCAACTGCTGAACAGCCGCAGTTCGGACAGGAGCCCGCCCCGATCGAGACCTCCTGGCTGCACTCCCGGCACTTGACCTTGCGCCGGCGCACCTCGGCGACTGAAACGAGGTACGGAACGGAGCTCTCGGACTGCGAGCCCACGGCCCGTTTGCAGCCGCAGTGTGGGCAGCGCTCCGCCTTGGTGCTGATCTGCCGCCGGCAATCAGGGCATGCGGCCAGGCTCATGAGTTCCGCATTGGGAAGGGGCCTCGGGCGCCGCTGTCCGAATCGGCGCAGCTCGTGGTCGCAAGATCGCTATCATAAGTAACTATTCCGACGCAATACAGGGGAGCGGGTGGGACCGGTGCGGGGGATCATCCGTCCGGGACGACCGGCTGCCCGACGGAGTCCCGGGGCCGACCGGCAACCGCCTCCCGTCCCTGTGGTGTCAACGCCGCGGCGATGGCGTTCCAGTACAACTCGGCGCCGGTTTCGGCCCCGACCCGCTGGGTGATCACGGCCAGGCCCCGGCGGCGGAGCTGCTCCAGAGGCCAGACGACGTCCAGGTTGAACGCCCGGTACCCCGAGCGGTCGTGGCTCGTGGGGGTGAATCGGGTGTCGTCCCAAGGCCGGTCGGCCAGTTGTCCCAGCACCGCCCCCTCTTCCGGCGTGAGGCTCAGCCGGACCCGCGGTTCCAGCATCATGCCGACCGGCTATCGCAAGCCGCGGACCACGGTGGATCGGATGTGATCCACGCTTGTCGTGCCGGGGTGGGGCGGGCGATGTTGTAGTCGCGATGCTCGAAGGGCCCTTAGCTCAGTCGGTTAGAGCAGCGGACTCATAATCCGTAGGTCCCGGGTTCGAATCCCGGAGGGCCCACTTACAAAAACGAAAGTGCCCCTCGAGCCGAGGGGCACTTCGTGTGTCGGGTTCCGCTTACTCGGTCTCGGTGATCCGCTTCCGATGCCGGCGGAGCTGGAAGCCACCCATGCCCGCCAGGCCCGACGCGAGAAGCGCCATGGAGGCCGGTTCCGGGGTCACGGTCACCGGATCGTTGGATGAGACGGTGCCGCCAGTGCTGCCGCCCGACGAGTTGATGTCGCCGCCCGTCCCGGTGGTGCCGGGAAGGTCAGGGTTGCTGAACGGCGAGTTCGGGTTCGGAGCGTTGTTGTTCGCAAGATCGTCCGACGACCCGCCGCTTACCGCGGCGATGAAGACGCCGAGGCCGACAGCCGCGCCACCCGCGATGGCGTACACGGGCACGCCGCCCTTCTTGTCTTCATCATCATCATCATCGGACGGCTTGCGGGCGTTGCTGGCGACCGCGCCGCGCTCCGACCCGCCGGACACCGCGAGCGCGAAGAGCGAGTTGCTGGTCCCGAGCGGACCGAGGCGGCCGATTGAAACCAGTTCGGGCGACCAGCCATTCAGACCGGCCTTGCCCGGCTCGGCAGCGGCAGCCGTGCCCGCACCAACGGCGAGGGCAACGAGCGCTGTGGGAATCGTAGACCAGCTCTTCATAGGGCGTCACCTGACTGTTAGGGGCGGAACCTGACCGCCTCGCCTTTGAGCAACTCGCAGGCCACCCGCGGGCGACCCAGTGAGTCAATAACCCAAGTTGATCCCGAACAACGACTTAAACCGACCGTCGCTACTCCACGCACACGCCCCGATCCTGTGTCGCGGATGCTGCTCCTCAGCGGCGTGTGTGGGAGCATCTCTACATTAGCCGGCCAGAAAAATCCGGCAAGGTTATGCATCACACACCCCTCGCACGTCGAAGCGGAGCCGCGACTTGCCGCTCCCGGGGGCGCGCGTGCCTATCTGCGATCGCGCGCGGCCGGGGGGAGGGGCTTCGGCGGTTCCGGTTGGAGGCCTCGCCCGCCGAGCGGCATCGTTCCACCGTCAATCTGGCCGTCCTCTCCCAAGTGAGCTTTGAGGCGCGATGGAGCCCCTTTCGGCGGATCTCGCAACGGAGGGCGTGGTTCGTTAGCACCTCGAGCATGGCGCGCGCCACGTCCGACGGGTCGTGCGGATCAACCAACGGTGCGCTTCCGGCCACCACTTCGGGCGACGCCCCGCCCTTGGATGCGATCACCGGACAGCCGCAGGCCATCGCGCCCAGCAGCGCGAAGCCGAAGCCTTCGTGGTAGGCGGGAAAGACTCCCAGATCTGCCAGGCTGTAGAGCGCAGGGAGCTCCGCAAATGGCACGAAGTTCACGAAGTACACACGGTCGAAATCGGCTTCGGTGAATCCCGCGTGGAGCATGTACTCGCGCACCCGGCGGCCGGCGAACGCCAGCCCGTGGGGGATCTGGTCGCGGATCTGCAGGAAGGCACGCAGCACCGTATGGGGATTCTTTCCCGGATAGAAGCTGGTGGACCCCTCCAGCCCCGGGTGATCCACCCGGGTCACTGAAACGATGAACTTCTCGGGAAGCCGGTACCGTTGCCGGAACTCCTCCAGCACGGCTGGGTCCTGCACGGGTCGGAGGTGCTTCTGCGGTGCCGGGTGTGTCACCGTCGCATTCGGAAGCGGGAGGCGCAGGTGCGTTCGACACTCGTCGAGAATCCACTGCGCCATCGGAAACAGATGCGCCGCTCGCCGGCAATAGAGCGGGAGCATCGTCCGCAGGTAGAGCACGTCGAGGCGCTCGTAGTACTCGGGCTCCGTCCACTGCGGGCTCCTGCAGTCCCATGGTAACCGGGCAATGGCTGACCAGCGGCACGCTGAACTTCGGGTTGAAGATCAGATCGGCGCCCTCCCGCCACGCCCGGTAGGGCGCTGCGACCTGATCCCATAGAGCCTTGTGGGGCGCCCAAACAAACGCCTCCTTCGCGTTCGCCCGGTCCGCAAAGCGGCCGAACCACTTCTTGGTGCGATAGAGAAGCAGATAGGTGCCGTCAGGATCGATGCGCAGGAGGGCATCCACCAACCCCTCGACGTACGCGCGAAAACCGCTGTCCTGGTCCATCGCGCGCATCATGATCGCGATCTTCATGGCGCGAGGTACCGGGGATTGCTGCCGGAGTAGTCGTCGAACCGCGATCGCACCAGGGGCGCATCGCAGATATCGTCGTGCACGAAGACGTGACGGGGGTCGTCGAGGGCCGGCCCGAGGTTTTCGCGGCGGCCGGCGTAGGTCACGCTGTCGAGCGTCACCATGGCGCGCACGTCGGGGCTGTTGGTCAACAGCTGGCGCACGTAGCAGCTTCCGATGAAGCCGGCACGGCCGGTCACAAGCACCTGCGCCGGGCGGTGAGGGCCGCTCATGTGAGCTCGCATAGCACCTCGTCCAACGCCTCCCGCCACGAGCGGGGCACCATCCGGAACGCGGCGGGCCAGGTGGACGTGTCGAGCACGGAGTACACGGGCCGCTTTGCCGGAGCGGGCCACTCGGTGGTCGAGATCGGCAGGATGCGGCGGTGGAGCACGTCCGGTCGCTCGGCCAGCCCGTCCACGACGGCCCAGGCACGCCGTACCGGTGGTCTCCCCAGCAGGGCAAAAATGATGCGCGCCCCAGGCAGCCGACTCCTGCGTCCGCGCCAGCTCTCCCCGCAAGAACGAAGTTCCGTCGAGATTATGGATCAGCGCCACCCGGCGGGTGGTGCAAGCGCGCGACAGGTGGGTGGGACCGTCAACGTTGACCCGCCACGCCAGATCAGGCTCCGATTCGGCGGCATCGACCCGGGTGTAGGCGGCCGCGTTCCCGACCACGTTGGGGGCGTCGGCCTCGAATGCGCTCGGCGCGACGTGGTGGAGTACCGAGTCGAGCAGCACGCCGCTAGCTTGGGGGACCGGCTGACCCCGCTGCGGTCGGGGCGCGGAAACATTACTCAGAACGTTACCGAGCCCTCGGGTTCGGAGCCGAACGGCAGCGCTGTGAAGAGCCAAATAGGTGGAAGACCTCGGGCGATTAGCTCAGCTGGTTAGAGCGCGCGCCTCACATGCGCGAGGTCGGGGGTTCAAGTCCCTCATCGCCCATCGCTAGAACCTCAACCCCGTGCCTCGGTACGGGGTTTCTCGTCTCCCGTGGTGCCCAGGCGGCGCGGGAGCTAAGGATCGCCGCGGCTCGCGGCACGCGTCATTCCGCAAATACTCAGGCGTCGAAGCGGCGGAACCGAGTGAGCTGAAGGCACGCGCGGAGGCTGGCGCGAGCCGGTCTCCGCCTTCAGCTTTCCCGTTCTCCTAGTGCCCCGGCCCATATCGCGTCAGTCAGCGGGCGGGGGCGGCTGCCGGAGCTCGGCGTCAAACGCAACGAGGCTGAGATGGCGCGCGTGCTGGTCATTGACGATCAGAAGACCGTCCGCGGCGTGGTGCGGCGAATGCTCGAGCACGTCGGCCATGAGGTGGTCGAGGGGGATAGCGCTGCGACTGGGATCGCCACCTGGCGTGAGTGGGGCGCGGACATCGTGCTCTGCGACATCCACATGCCCGACAAGGACGGGATCGAGACCATCCGCGAGTTCCGCGCCCTCGCGCCGGAGCTGCCGATCATCGTGTTTTCCGGCAGCGACCGGATCGGGGGGGTCGACCTCTTTCGCGACGCTGTGGCGCTCGGCGCCCTGGCCGCGCTGGTGAAGCCCTTCACCCGTGACGAACTGCTGGCGACGGTTGCCGGGGTGCTGGCGCGACCGCCAGGCAGCGGCACTCCCGGAGCCCTCGAGGAGATTCTCCGCCGCAGCCACGACCTGCAGCGCCGAGCCCAGGAGCTCGCCCGGGAGATCGGCGCTCTCCAGAAGCTCGTCCAGGAGATGCAGGACGGCGGTCCCGGCCCCTGAAGCCGGATACCGGAGCATAAGCGTGCTCGAGCTGACCGTCACGCGGCCTGGTGACCATCGTTGAGCACGTGGTGCAACCCGCCCGATACCGTCACGTCGAGGCCGAGCACCCGGCCGAACACCCCAGTCCCAGCCGACAGGTCCGCTCCACCGTTCGCCGCCCACGCGCACCTGCCCTTCCCACCGCGCCTTGGCCGTACGTCGGTGAATGCGTCGCGGAGCTCACGGATCGGCCGAACCAACGGCGTGGGGAGGCCTGAGCGCACCCGGGAACCGCCCCGCCCAGCGGCAGCAGCGAGGCGGCGACGAGGGCGCGACTGGTGAGGAAGATGCGCGCGAAAGGTAATCCGCCCCGCGCTATATTCTGCCGACCCGCGTCTTTATGATGCCGCTCGCATATCGGCTTGAGGTAGAGTGGATGGCGAAACAGGACAGCCTGGATCCGCAAACCCGCGACCTCGTGCGGTTCGCTGCAGCCATCGCGCAGGGGTACGAGCCGGAGCTCCGTGAACGGGTCGGTCCGCTCCGGAGCTCGCAGGTGCCGGTGCCCTGGGTGGAAGAGTTACTGCTCCAGTCGGTGCTCATGTGCGGCTACCCGCGCACCCTGGTGGCGTTCATGGTGTGGCGGAAATTCGGCGGCGTTCCCGCGCCAAAGGAGGATGCCGAAGCCGAGTACCGGGACATCACGGAGTGGACGGAGCGCGGCGAGCGGACGTGCGCCATCATCTACGGGGACAACTACGCCAAGCTGCGCGACACCGTGCGGGCGCTGCATCCGGCCATGGACACGTGGATGATCACCGAAGGCTACGGTCGCGTGCTGTCCCGTTCCGGGCTGGATCTGATGCGTCGGGAGTTGTGCACGGTCGCGCAGACGGCGGTGCTCGAAACGCCCAGGCAGCTGCACTCGCACCTGCGGGGGTCGCTGCACGCCGGCGCCACGTTCGGCCAGATCGAGGGCGTGCTGTCGATCGTGAACCCGCTGCTCTCGTTCGATCAGTGGAAGAAGGTCAAGGAGCTCTGGAAGAGCGTCCGCGAGGGGTGGAGTCCCGGGCAGCACTAGATGTTCGTCGATCAGGCGGTCGTGCAGGTCGCCGCCGGCACCGGCGGCTCGGGCGCGAGCTCCTTCGCGCGCTTCAAGTACAAGCCGAAGGGGGGGCCCGACGGGGGCGATGGCGGGCGCGGGGGCAGTGTCTTCGTGCGGGCGGATTCCAACCTCGCCACGCTGCTCGATTATCGCTATCGCACCATGTGGAAGGCCGAGCGCGGCGAGCACGGGAAGGGCAAGACGCAGACGGGCGCCAGCGCCGATGACATCGAGCTGCCGGTGCCCCCCGGCACGGTGGTGAAAGACGCCACGACGGGCGAGGTGTTGGGCGAGGTGCTCGCGGACGGCGATCGGCTGCTGGTGGCGCGGGGCGGGCGGGGCGGACGAGGCAACGCGCGGTTCGCCACCTCCACCCATCAGGCGCCCCGCGAGTGGGAGCCGGGCGCGGAAGGCGAGGAGCGCACCCTCGAGCTGGTGCTCAAGCTCATCGCCGATGTGGGGCTCGTGGGCGAGCCGAACGCCGGCAAGAGCACGTTACTGTCCGTCGTCTCGGCGGCCCGCCCGAAGATCGCGGACTACCCGTTCACCACATTGGAGCCGAACCTCGGCGTCGTCGGACTGTCAGACCATCGCTCGTTCGTGGTGGCTGACATTCCGGGTATCATCGAAGGGGCGCATGCCGGCAAAGGTCTCGGGCTCCGCTTCCTCCAGCACGTCGAGCGGACCCGCGTGCTCGCGTTCCTCGTGCCGCTCGACGCGCCCGACCCGCAGCCGGTGTACGATCAGCTCCGGCGCGAGGTCGGTCTGTATAGCGAGACCCTGCAGGCGACGCCGCACGTCGTGCTGCTGACCAAGCGGGACCTCCTGCCGGCCAGTGCGCCCGTCCCCGCGCTGGTCGCGCCCGGCGCGGCGGGCGTGCTCACCGTCTCGAGCGTCGCCGGCACCGGGCTCGACGATCTCAAGGAGTTCCTGTGGCGTTTGGTCCAGACGGCCCGCGTGGCCGAGTCGCCGGTAGCGGAGGAGTGGACACCGATCGAGCCGCCTGGGTCGCCCTTGCCCTGACGCCCGGCATTGGGGCGGCGCGCCTCGATACGCTCCTCTCCCGGTTCGGTTCCGCGCGTCGCGTGCTCGAGGCACCGCTGTCCGTCCTCCTGGAGGTGGATGGCGTCGGGCCGGCGCTCGCCACGGCCCTCTCGGCGCGAAGCCCATCGGATGGTGAGCAGGCCGTCGCCGCGGCGGAGGCGGTGGGCGGCCTCGTGCTGGTGCCCGCCGATCCGGAGTTCCCCGCCGCACTTCGCCGGATTCCCGAGCCGCCACCGGTGCTCTTCGCCCGGGGCCGGCTGGAGCTGTTGGAGCGGCCGGCCATCGCGGTGGTCGGTAGCCGGGACCACACCCCCTACGGCGCCGAGGCGTGCCGCGCCGTCGCGGGGCACGCGGCGAGCGCAGGCATCGTCGTGGTGAGTGGGATGGCGCGAGGGCTCGATGCGGTAGCGCACACGGCGGCGCTCGACGCCGGCGGCGCCACGATCGGCGTGCTGGGCAACGGTCTCGGCGTGGTGTACCCGGCCGCCAACAGCCGTCTCTACGATCGCGTCGCGGCGGAGGGACTGCTGATCACCGAGTTTCCGCCCGGAGACCGACCCACCGCGGGCAGCTTCCCTCGAAGGAATCGCCTGATCAGTGGTCTCGCGCGGCTCACGGTGGTGGTCGAGGCAGCGGTAGGCTCGGGCGCCATCATCACGGCAGATGCCGCGCTGGAGCAGGGGCGGGAGGTGGGCGCCGTGCCAGGCCCGATCACGAGCCCGACCTCGGTGGCGTGCAACCGGCTGATCCGCGACGGAGCGACGCCCATCATCGAGCCGGTGGATCTGCAGGGCTTCTATCCCAATGTGCGTGCGTGGCCGGAGACAATGACGGCCGCTCCTGCCGTCCGGCCGCTTCCCGCGACGCTTTCGCCCGGGGACCGGGCGCTCGCCGAGGCGCTGGGGCAGGCGCCCACGCACATCGACGCGCTGACTGCGCAGTTCGATCGGCCGGTCGGGCTCCTCCTGGCGCAGCTCGGGATGCTGGAGATCGCCGGCGTCGTGGAGCAGCGGCCGATCGGGATGTTCCGCCGCTTGTAGCGGATAGCGGATAGCGTATAGCGGATAGCGGATAGCTTTCACCATGCACCTCTACCTCCACGTCCCCTTCTGCGCGCGCCGGTGCAGCTATTGCGACTTCGCCATCGCGGTGCGCCGCGAAACCCCTTCCGCGGAGTACGTGGGCGCCGTGCTTCGGGAATGGACGGCGCGGCGGGCGCACCCCGCCTGGGCGGGGTCTCCCGGCCTCGATTCCATCTACTTCGGCGGGGGTACGCCGTCCCGGCTTGCCCCGGAAGCCATCGCCGAGCTGATCGCCCGCCTCGGCGCCGATCATCCCCTTGCCCCCGGCGTGGAAATCACGCTGGAGGCCAATCCCGAGGACGTGACGCCTTCGGCGGTCGCCGCATGGCGCGCGGCCGGTGTGAACCGGCTCTCCCTCGGCGTGCAGTCGCTCGACGATCGCGTGCTCGCGTGGATGCACCGCACCCACGACTCGCGTGCGGTGCCGGCGGCGGTCTCGGCCGCGCGAGCCGCGGGCTTCGATGACATCTCCCTCGATCTGATCTTCGGACTGCCGGCGGAGCTGGAACGCGACTGGAGCGCCGATCTGGCCGCGGCGCTCGCGCTCGCGCCGGAGCACCTCTCGCTGTACGGGCTCACCACCGAGCCGCAGACGCCCCTCGCCCGGTGGACCGAGCGCGGCATGGTGCGCCCCATCGAGGAGCAGCGCTACGCCGCCGAATACCTCACGGCGCACGCCACGCTCACCGCAGCCGGCTTCGAGCACTACGAGGTGTCCAACGCAGCCCGTCCCGGCCGGCGCGCGCGTCACAACTCCGCCTACTGGGGCCGGGCCCCGTATCTCGGCCTGGGACCCTCGGCCCACAGCGCCGCCGGCGGCGAGCGCTGGTGGAACCTGCGCGAGTGGACGGCGTACACCCGGGCCATGGCCGAGGGTCGCGAATGGGTGGCCGGCCGGGAGGCGCCCGATGCGGCATCAGTGCGGCTGGAGGAGTTGTATCTCGGACTCCGCACCGCGGACGGTGCGCCGGCCAGGCTCGTGCCCGAGCCCGCCGTGGCCAGGTGGGTGCGGAGCGGCTGGGCGGAGCTGGCCGGTGGACGAATCCGGCTCACTGTGGAGGGGTGGTTGCGGCTCGACGCGCTGGTGGCGGCAGTCTGAGGAACGCCTCTAGATTTGGTCCATGCACCCTGGTGAGCAGTTGACGGACCGGGAGCTTCGGGTACTCGAGGCTGTCGTTCAGACCTATATCGAGACCGCGGAGCCCGCCGGCAGCCAGACGATCGCGCGCCGGTTCGGCCTCGGCGTGTCGCCGGCGACCATCCGGAATGCCATGAGCGAGCTGGAGGAGAAGGGCTTTCTCTTCCATCCGCACACCTCGGCCGGCCGGGTGCCCACCGAGCGTGCCTACCGGCTCTATGTAGACGGGATCATGCGGGCCTCGCGGCGCCCGTCACTCAGCGAACGGCACGCCCTCGAGTCGGAGATCGAGGGCTCGCGCAGCACCCTCGACGAAATCCTCCGGCGCGCCGCGCAGGTGCTCGGCGTGCTCACGCAGGAGCTCGGGGTGGCGGTCTCCCCGGCGTTCCACGAGCTGGTCCTGGAGCGGCTCGAGCTGGTCCCGGTCTCGTCGGAGCGGCTGCTCCTCGTCTTCAATCTCCGTGGCGGCGTGGTCCGCACCATCTTCGTCCAGGTCACCGGCGTCCACCTGGCGGCGGCCTCCGTTCAGCGGGTGGCGCAGCTCCTGAACGAGCGGCTCGGCGGCCTTCGCCTCGGGCAGATTCGACAGTCCCTGGTGGAGCGGCTGCGCAACGCGGACGTGGCGGCTGGCCATCGCGAACTCCTCAACATCTTTATCGCGGAGCGGGACGACATCTTCGATCTCTCCAAGGATGCAAGCGCCGTGGTGCTGGGGAGCGCGCAGATGCTCGCCGAGCAGCCGGAGTTCTCGTCCAATGCCGCGATGCGCAGCCTGCTCGAGCTCACCGAGCGCCGGGATCTGCTTCGGCAGGCGCTCGATTCCCGCCGGCAGGCAGGGCTCTCGATCACGATCGGCGGGGAGAACCTCGATGCCCGCCTCTCGGATTTCACTCTCGTCACCTCGTCCTATCAGGCGGGCGATCTGAAAGGCGTGATCGGCGTGATGGGCCCGACGCGCATGCCGTACGAGAAGATCATCGGTCTCGTGGAGCACACGAGCCGGCTGGTGGAGGGGCTGCTCGAGTGACCGGTTTCTACGAGCTGCTCGGTGTGACGCAGGATGCGTCCGACGCGGACATCAAGAAGGCGTACCGCAAGCTCGCCATGGAGTACCATCCCGACCGGAACCGCGCGCCGGATGCCGAGGCCAGATTCAAGGAGATCGCCGAGGCATACGAGGTGCTGCGCGACCCGCAGAAGCGCGCCGCGTACGACCGCTACGGCCGCGCGGGCGTGGGAGCGGGGGCGGGGGCGGGCGCGTATGGGTTCCATCACGTGGACCTGAGCGAAGCGCTCGAGATCTTCATGCGCGACTTCGGGGGGCTCAGCGGGCTGGAGTCGATCTTCGGCGGTGGCCGCGCGCAGGCTGAGTCGCGCCGGGGTCAGGACATCCGGGTCACGGTCAAGCTCACGCTCGGCGACGTCGCCACCGGTGTGAAGAAGAGCGTCAAGCTCCGCACGCTCGAGCGCTGCTCGAACTGCAGCGGGTCGGGGGCCCGGCCGGGGACGAAGCCGTCGCCCTGCACCACCTGTGGCGGCAGCGGCGAGGTGCGCCGGGCGGCGCGCAGCATGTTCGGCCAGTTCGTCTCGGTGTCGCCCTGTCCCACCTGTGCCGGCGAGGGCCAGGTGATCGCCGAGCCGTGCGAGGTGTGCCGCGGCGACGGACGCGTGCGGGGCGAGCGGAGCGTCACGGTCGAGATTCCCGCGGGCGTGTCGTCCAACAATTACGTGACGCTCCGCGGCCAGGGCGCGGCCGGCCCGCGCAACGGACCCAACGGCGACCTGCTCGTCATGCTCGAGGTCAAGAACGACGAGCGGTTCGAGCGCCAGGGCAACGATCTCATGCACGATCTGCCGCTCTCGTTCTCGCAGGCGGCGCTCGGCGGTGAGTTCGAAGTGCCGACGCCGCACGCGGCCGAGCGCATCCGGGTGCCGGCGGGGACTCAGACCGGCACCGTGCTCCGGCTCAAGGGCAAGGGGTTGCCCGCGCTGGGGCAGAGCTCCGTGGGCGATTTGCTCATCCGAGTGCACGTGTGGACTCCCGAGAAGTTGAACGCCGAGCAGGAACGGCTCTTCCAGCAGCTCGCCGCCGTCGAGGGCGATCCTCCCAAGCGCGAAGCGGGATTCTGGTCCAAGCTCAGGGAAGCGCTCGGCGCATGACGTGGTGGGCCATCGACGTACGGACGGCGCCGGAGCATCGGGAGGCCGTCGGAGCGTGGCTGGTCGTACGCACCGGACACGCGGTTGAGGAACGGGACGACGGGCTCCTGGTCGGGTTTGCGGCCGACGAGGCAGCCGCCGATCGGCTCCTGGCCGAGCTGGCAGCCGGCGCGGCGGCGCCCGCCGTTGGGCAGCGACGCGCCCTCGAGCCGGTGGACTGGTCAGTGCGGTGGCGTGAGGGACTGGGGCCGCGCCAGATCGGCCGGCTCACGGTGGCGCCGTCGTGGTCGCCCGAGCCGCCCGGTGCAGGACCGTTCGTGGTGCTTGACCCCGAGATAGCGTTCGGCAGCGGCGAGCATGGTTCCACCCGGACGGCGCTGGCGTTGCTCGACCGGCATCTCAACCCCGGCGATCGCGTGCTCGATCTCGGCAGCGGGAGCGGCATCCTCGCGATCGCGGCCGTGAAGCTGGGTGCCGCCCGGGCCACCGGGATCGAGCTGGACGCCGAGGCCATCGAAGTGGCGGAGCGGAATGCCGAGCGGAACGGGGTAGCTGACCGGGTCGCGTTTCTCGAGGGGGACGCCGCGGCGCTCGCGCCGCTCGCGGCGCCGGCCGAGCTGGTCTGCTCCAACATCCTGCGCAGCGTCAACACCACGCTCCTCCCTTCCATCGCGCGGGCACTCGCGCCCGCGGGATACGCCATCTTCGCCGGGATGGAGGCGAGCGAGTCGGCGCTGTTCGCGACCGCGCTCGCTGGCACCGGTTTCGACGTGGTCGACGAGGAGACCGACGGCGGGTGGTGGGGAGTCGCGGCCCGGCAGCCATGATCGTTCTGCTGGAGGCGGGCGATTGGGCCGGCGGACCGGCGGGCCGGCTCGCGAAGGGGGAAGAGCATCACGTGCGGGTGCGCCGCGCCCGCGACGGTGAACGGGTGCAGCTGAGGGACGGCGCTGGTCTGGTGGGCACGGGCCGGCTGCTCCGGCAGGGCCGGAGCTGGGAGGTCGAGGTGGACGCGGCGCGGCGGGTGGGTCGCCAAGCCGCGCTCACGCTCGCGGTCGGCGCGGGCGACCGGGAGCGCTTCGAGTGGCTGGTCGAAAAGGCGGCGGAGCTCGGTGTGAGCGCGATTGCGCCGCTCGAGACCGAGTTTTCGGCCGCGGTCGCGACCCGACTCCGCGCGCCACACGTGGAGAAGCTTCGCCGGCGCGCGCTGGAGGCAGTCAAGCAATGTGGCGCGGCCTGGGCGCCGGAGGTCCGCGAGCCCGAGCCCCTCGCAATGTTTCTGGCGCGAAACCTCGACGGAGAACGGTGGCTCGCCGATTCCGACGGCGGGGGAGCCGGCGCGGGGGCCGGGGGCCCGCTCACCGTCCTCGTCGGCCCGGAGGGCGGATTGACGGACGCGGAGCGTGCCGCGGCCCGGGCGGCGGGATATCGTCCGGTGCGGCTCGGGCCGAACGTGCTGAGGTTCGAGACCGCGGCGGTCGCGGCCGCGGCGCTCGCCATGGCTGCGCGACTGAGCGCCCTGGGAGGCGTGGATGGCTGACTGTCTCTTCTGCCGCATCGTCGCCGGGGAGATTCCCGCGAAGATCGTTCGCCGGAGCCCCGACGCGGTGGCGTTCGGCGACCTCAATCCGCAGGCGCCGGTGCACGTGCTGGTGATTCCGACCACCCACGTTACGGCGGTGCGCACGGCCGCCGGCAGCGACGGCCACCTGATTCTGGGCCGGACGCTCGCCTTTGCCGCCGAGGTCGCGCGGGAGCTGGGGCTCGATGGAGGCGGCTACCGGATCGTCACCAACACCGGCGCCGACGCCGGCCAGTCCGTGGATCACCTGCATTTCCACGTGCTCGGCGGCCGCAAGTTCGGGTGGCCGCCGGGATAGCCGCGCCGCTTTCGGCGCTCGCGCCTCTGCGCCTAGATTACGTCATGTCAGACGGGGCTGACCTCGCCGCCACGCTCCGGGCCGCACTGGTTACGGCTCGCAAGTCGCAGAACAAGGATCGCACGCTCGTCCTCGGCACCATCCTCGCCAACCTCAAGAACCGCGAGCTCGAGCTCCAGCGCGCGCCCGTCAACGACGACGTCGTGGACGTGCTCCGGAAGGGCATCAAGTTGCGGCGCGAAGCGGCCGAGCAATTCACGAAAGCGGGCCGGCAGGAACTCGCCGATGTCGAAGCCGCTCAGATCCGGGTGCTCGAGGAGTTCCTCCCGGCCGAGGCCGATCCCGTCGAGATCCGCGCGGCAGTGCGCGAGGCCATCGCGGGCGGGGCGGGGGACATCGGCAAGGTGATGGGCGCGGTGCTGCCGCGCTTCAAGGGGCGCGCCGACGGCAAGGTGGTGAACCAGATCGTGCGCGAGGAGCTGGCGGCGGGATGACGCAGGGGGAAGCGCAGCGCACAGCAGACGGGGTGCCGGAGGGTCCGACCGCCGGCACCCCGTCGTCGTTGGCGGGTGCCGCCGCACTGGAGGCGCTCGACACCATCGAGCTGCCCGCGGTGCTCGCGATCGTCGCCGGCCACGCGGCCGGGCCGCTCGGTGCCGAGCGGGTCCGTGCCCGGCGTCCAACAGCGGACCTCGGGTGGATTCATCAGGAGCTCGCGCGCGTCGGTGAGGTCGCCGCGCTCTTCCGGAACGCTGACGGGCTCCTGGCCGAGCCCGTGCCCGACGTGCGGCAGGCTCTCTCCCGTCTTCGCGTCGAGGGCAGCGTACTCGATGGCACCGAGCTCCTCGGGATCGGGCGGGTGCTCGGCGCGGGACGCGCCGTCCACGCCGACCTCACGCGTGTGGCGCCCCAGGCCTCGCGCTCGGCCGAGCTCCTGTGCGAGCTGCCGGATCGGCGGCTGGACCGTCGGATCGAGCAGTCCATCGGCCCCGATGGCGAGGTGCTGGACGGCGCGAGTCCGCGGCTCGCCGCCGCGCGGCGCGAGGTGCACGCTGCGCGACAGCGACTGATCCGCCGGCTCGAGTCGCTGCTCCGCGGACTGGACGCGGCGGCGGTGCCGCAGGGCGCCACGGTGACGATGCGCGAAGGCCGCTACGTCGTACCGGTCCGGCGGGATTCCCGCAGCCGCCCGCAGGGAATCGTGCACGACGAGTCGGCGAGCGCTGGCACGCTGTTCGTCGAGCCGGCGGAAGCGATCGAGCTCGGCAACGCGCTCCGGGAAGCGCAGGTGGCGGAGCAGCGGGAGACGCTTCGCGTCCTGCGCGAGCTCACCGACCTGCTCCGCCCCGAGCTGTCCGCGATCCGCGCGACGCTCGAGCTGGCCATCGCCGTGGACGATCTCGTCGCTCGGGCGCGCTACGCGGTCGCGGTCAACGCCGAGGTCCCCGTCGTCGAGCCGGCCCCCGCCGCGGTGGTGATCCGGAACGGCCGGCATCCGCTGCTCCTGGCCGGCGCCGCGCCGGTAGTGCCGTTCGACCTCGAGCTGGCTACGGACGAACGCACGCTGCTGGTGAGCGGACCGAACACCGGCGGCAAGACCGTGCTCCTCAAGGGCACCGCCCTGATGTCGGCGCTGGCGCAGAGTGGCATCGCGCCGCCGCTCGGCGCCGAGAGTCGGTTGCCAGCGTTCACCCGCTACTTTGCCGACATCGGCGACCGGCAGTCGATCGCGGCGAGCCTCTCCACTTTCAGCGCGCACGTGCGCGCCCTCGGCACCATCCTCGCCGAAGCCGATGCGGCCACCCTGGTGCTGCTCGACGAGATCGGGAGCGGTACCGATCCGACCGAGGGCGCGGCGCTCGCCGCGGCGGTGCTGGCAACCCTGACCACCCGTGGCGCCACCACGCTGGCAACCACCCATCTCGGTGCGCTCAAGGATCTCGCGACCCACACCCCCGGCGTCGTGAACGGCTCGCTCGAGTTCGATGGCGCGACGCTCTCGCCGAGCTACCGGTTCCAGAAGGGTGTGCCGGGCCGCTCCTGGGGGCTCGCGATCGCGCGGCGACTCGGCATCCCGGGCGGCGTGCTCGCCGATGCGGAGGCGCGCGTCCCGGACGCCGAGAAATCGCTCGACGCATTGCTTGCGTCGGTGGAGGAACGCTCGCGCGCGCTCGAGTCCGAGCAGGCGGCGCTGACGGCCCGGCAACTCGACGCCGAGGGACTCGCCGCGCGGCTCGCGCTCCAGCAGGAGGCGCAGGAGGGGCGCGAACGGGAACTGCGCCGGCGGGAGAAGGAGGCGGAGCGCCAGGGGCGGGAGCAGGCGCGCGCGTTTCTCCTCGATGCACGGGAGCGGGTGGAGGCGGCGGTGGCGCACGCGCGGGACTCGGCCGACGACGCGGCCGCCCGTGAGGCCCGGCGGATGGTGGAGGAGGGGGTGGCTTCGCTGCGCGAGCCGCAGGATGCGCCTGAGGGATGGTCGGATGGCCCGATGGACCGTGGTGGCGCCGCGGCCGTCGGGAGCAGAGTGCGCCTTTCGACCGGCGGCACCGGCCGTGTGGCTGAAGTTCGGCCGGATGGAAAGCTGGTAGTGGTCGCGGGCGCGATGCGCATGGTCGTGACGCCGGACGCCGTGACGCTCGCGGCCGAGGAGCGCCCGGCGGCTCGCGAGGCGCGCCGGCCCATCGGACCATCCGACCATCAGTCCATCCCCTACGAGATCGACCTCCG
This sequence comes from Gemmatimonadales bacterium, assembly GCA_050733215.1. GTDB lineage: Bacteria > Gemmatimonadota > Gemmatimonadetes > Gemmatimonadales > GWC2-71-9 > DASQPE01. Next base: position 1,501 of record JBOHSN010000050.1, on the reverse strand, counting down.
CGGCATGACCGGCGACGAGGCCGAAGCCGCCACCGTTGCGGCGGTGGATGCGGCGGTGCTCGCCGAACACCCGTTCCTCCGCATCATCCACGGCATGGGCACCGGTGTAGTGCGGGATCGCGTGCACCGCGTCGTGCGGGATGACCGCCGGATCGCGAAGTTCGCGCTCGCGCCGCGGAACCAGGGAGGCAGCGGCGTCACGATCGTGGAGTTCGCCGGATGAGTCTCATCCCCGAGGACGTCATCGAGCAAGTTCGGGACGCCACCGACCTCGTCGCGCTCATCGGCGAGTCGGTGGACCTGAAGCGCACCGGGGCGGACTACCGCGGGCCCTGCCCGTTTCACGGCGGCCGGAATCGCAACTTCGCGGTCATCCCGCGGAAGGCGATGTACTACTGCTACAAGTGCAACGCCGCGGGCGATGCGTTCACTTACCTCATGAAACGCTTCGGAATGGACTACCCGACCGCCGTCCGGGAGGCAGCGCGGCGCGCCGGCATCGTCATCCCGGAGTCCACCCGCGCCGGCCCCGATCCGCGGGAACCGCTCTTCAGCGCGGTGGCCGCGGCCCACGACTGGTTCGTTCGCCGGCTCACGGAGGGCGATGACGGCCGCGGCGCGCGGGAGTACCTGGCGGGCCGAGCCATCGCCCTCGACCAGGCGGCGCAAAACGGGCTGGGCTGGGCTCCCGCCGGGACGGCCTTCCTCGCCGCGATGCAGGAGCTCGGTGTCTCCGAGCCGATCCTGCTCGAGGCCGGCCTTGCCGCGAGGCGCGACGACGGGCGGGTGGTCCCGCGCTTCCGCGAGCGGCTCCTGTTCCCGATCCACGACCTTCGCGGCCGCGTCGTGGGGTTTGGCGGTCGGCTGCTCCGGGACGGCGAGCCCAAGTACCTCAACTCGCCGGAGACGCCGCTGTTTCAGAAGGGGCGGTTGCTCTACAATCTCCACGCCGCGCGGGCCGCGATCCGGCAGCAGGAAACGGTGCTGCTGGTCGAGGGCTATTTCGACGTGCTCCGGCTGGTGCTGGCCGGCGTGGAGCACGTCGTGGCGGGGCTCGGAACGGCCCTGACTCCCGACCAGGCCGCGCTTCTCCGGCGCACGGCGCCATCGGCGATCCTGCTGTACGACAGCGACTCGGCCGGCCTGCGCGCCACGTTCCGGGCCGCTGATGAGCTGCTTCGGCACGGGGTCCGGATCCGGGTCGGGACACTGCCGCCGGGGGAGGATCCCGACACGCTGGTGCGGAACGGTGGCGCCGAGGCGCTCGCCCCGGTGCTCAAGGACGCCGCGGACGTGCTCGAGCGGAAGCTCCAGCTGCTCGAGCGCGGCGGGTGGATGGCGGATATCGAGCGGCGCCGCCAGGCGCTCGACAAGCTCCTGCCCACCATCCGCGCCGCCGCGGATCCGGTCACGCGCGAGCTGTACGCCGCCCGCGTCGCGGAGCGGGTGGGCGTGTCGCGCGATCTGGTGCTCGACGAGGCCGCCCGCCGGCCCTCCGGCG
>JBOHSN010000049.1:0-28848 GCA_050733215.1 Gemmatimonadales bacterium | reverse complement strand
CGCCCGCCCCGCCGCCGCCGGCACCGGCCGCAGCAGCACCCCAGCCGAAGGCAGGCGGGCCCGTGTCGGGAGCATCGGCGCTCCTGGGCGGCGGGGCGTCTGCGTCCGGCCCGGTCGCCGCGGCCAGGAAGGGCGGCAGCTCGGCGGACCGCGGGGCGGTGGAGCGGGCGATCGCCGCGTATTCGGCGGCACTCGAGTCGCGCAGTGCCGCGGAGGTGCGGCGCGTCTTCCCGTCACTCCCCGAGGCGCAGCACGCCTACCTGGCGTCGCTCTTCGGTGCGGGCGGGCGGATGCAGCCCCGGTGGAAGACCTCGGACATCGACATCCGCGGCGATACCGGCACCGCTCGGGTGCGGGGCACGACGCGCGTGGTCTCCGGCGGCGGCAATCCGTATGACGAAACGGTGGACGCACGGGTAACGCTGGAACGGACGGACGGGGAATGGCGGATCCGGAGCTTCCAGTCCCGCTAGAGGAGCTCCGCTTCCCGATCGGCGAGTTCCGGCATGCCGGACCGCTCACGCCCAGTCAACGCCGACACGCCATCAGCCGGATCGAGGCGACGCCCGCCCTGATGCGCGCCGCGGTGGCCGGACTCTCCGACGCGCAGCTCGATACCCGCTACCGGCCCGGTGGTTGGACCGCCCGTCAGGTCGTGCACCACCGGCCCACGGCGTGGTGACGCTCGACTGGGCGCTCGACTTCTACGCCTGGCACGGGGACCACCACATCGCGCACGTCACCGGCCTCCGCCGCCGGATGGGGTGGTAGCCGAGCCCGACCCCTGGACGCGGCTTCGCGGCCTCACTCCCGCGCGGATCGGGCTGGGCCAGGCGGGCGGGAGCCTTCCGACCAGCGCGCATCTCTCCTTCCAGCTCGCGCATGCGCGCGCCCGGGACGCGGTCCACGAGCGACTCGACTCTCCCGCATTGGTGGCTCGGTTCGCCGCCGTCGGCCTCGCCGCGGTGACGGTGCGGAGCGCCGCGCCCGATCGCATCACCTATCTCCAGCGCCCCGACCTCGGCCGGCGGCTCGAGCCGGAGTCGCGCGACCGGTTGGTTCGCGCGACGGCCGAGCGTTCCGCGCCGTTCGACGTCTGCTTCGTCATCGCGGACGGGCTCTCCGCGCGGGCCGCGGAGCGGCATGCGCCTGCGGTGCTCACCGCGCTGGCGTCAAGGCTTGCGGCGGAGGATTGGCAGCTGGCGCCGGTGGTGCTGGTCGATCAGGGGCGGGTCGGGATCGGCGACGAGATCGGGGCGGTGTGCGGCGCCCAGATGGTGGCCGTGCTCCTCGGCGAGCGGCCGGGGCTCAGCTCACCGGACAGCCTCGGCATCTACGTCACCTGGGCGCCGGCCGTCGGCCGCCGCGATGCCGATCGCAACTGCATCTCGAACGTGCGACCTGAAGGTCTTCCCCCGGAGCTCGCCGCGGACCGCCTGCATTTCCTGCTGCGCGAGGCGCGTCGCCGCAAGCTCACCGGCATCGCGCTCAAGGACGATTCGCGGCTGCTTCGTGAGTGAGCCGCCTCACAGGGTGCGACTGCGTCCGTCGTTAGGGTGGTGCGGGCCGCAAGGCCGGCACGACCCCAACAGTGGAGGACGCATGGCAACCGACCTGAACTGGGACACCGAGGACACCTACTGGCGCGACAATTTCCGGAGCCGCCCGTATGTGCTCGGCGACGACTACGATCGCTATCGCCCCGCGTACCGCTACGGCTTCGAGTCCGCGCGGCACCACATGGGGCGGAACTGGGACGATGCGGAAGGCGACATAAAGCAGGGCTGGGACCGCTACGAGCACCGGGGCGGGCTGCAGTCCACCTGGGAAGACATCAGGGACGCGGTGCGGGACGCATGGGACCGCGTCACCGGACATCTGCGCTCCGCAGAGGCGACCCGCCGGATGTAGGCGCCCGGCGGTCCGGCGAGCTCCAGCCGAGCATCGCCGATTCAGCGGCGCAACGGTGCGTGTGGGTGCAGGATGCCCGGACGCACCGTTCGCGCTCGTGATCCCCATCACACCCGAGCCCTGATCCCTAGGCGGTCCATCTGTGACCGAGCCCACAGCCTGCCCTTCCATGCGGGGATAGGATGCGGCGGTCCTGGACGGGATACGAGCCGACGCGCGAGGGTAATGTTGACGCAGCAGCTACTCACCGTTGTCGTTCCCTGCTACAACGAGGAAGCGGTCATCGAAGAGACGCATCGCCGTCTGTCGGCGACGCTTTCGGCGTTGGACGGGCTCGACTACGAAATTCTGTACGTGGACGACGGCAGTCGCGATCGTACGGCCGACCTGCTGGGCCGGCTCGCGGCGCGGGACCGGTGTGTTCGGGTTCTGGAGCTGTCGAGGAACTTCGGCCACCAGATCGCGGTGACCGCGGGAATCGAGCACGCCGCCGGTGACGCGGTCGTGCTCATCGACGCGGATCTCCAGGATCCTCCGGAGCTGATCGCGGAGATGGTCCGGCGCTGGCGGGAGGGGTATCACGTCGCGTACGGCGTGCGCACGGACCGGCAGAGCGAGTCGCGGTTCAAGCTCTGGACGGCACGCGGGTTCTATCGCGTGATGGCCCGTCTTACCGACACCGACATTCCGCTCGACACCGGCGACTTCCGGCTCATGGACCGGAAGGTGGTGGACGCGATGGCGGCGATGCCCGAGCGCGACCGGTTCGTCCGCGGCCTGGTAAGCTGGACCGGGTTTCACCAGACCGGCGTGCCGTACCGCCGCGCCGCGCGCTTCGCCGGCGCCAGCAAGTATCCGGTGGGCAAGATGCTGCGGCTCGCGCTCGACGGGATCGCCTCGTTCTCGGTCAAGCCGCTGACCCTCGCGACCTGGGCCGGATTCGGCGCGTCCGCGCTCGCGTTGCTCGGGATTGGCTACGCCCTCGCGATGCGCCTGTTCACCGACGATTACGTGCCCGGCTGGACTGCACTCATGATCGCGGTGCTGTTCATCGGTGGAGTGCAGCTGATCGCGCTCGGAATCATGGGGGAGTACGTCGGACGCATCTACGGCGAGGCCAAGCGGCGACCCCTCTATCTCCTGCGGGAGCGGCTCGGGTTCGAGCCGGAGGCGCCCGATGCGGTCGAGCCGCGCCCCCTGGTGGCATGGACCGGGCCCTCCGAACGGCGCCGGGGCGAGCGGCGTGACGACAAGGCGGACCGGCGGGGCCGTCGGCGTCCGCGCCGATCCGGCGAGCTCCTGTCCCTCCAGAACGCATGAGCCGGCGCGCCTGGCGCCCGCTGGTCGGCCTCGGGGTGGCGGCGGTCTTCGCCTGGCTCCTGGCGCGAAGCGTGGACTGGCGCGCGGTACGCTCCGCGCTCGCCTCGGCGGTGGCGGGGCCGCTCGCCGTCGGCATCGTGCTCCTCGCCGGCGGGTTCGCCGCACGGATCGCCCGATGGTGGTGGATGCTCCGCCCCCTCGCCCCGTCGCTCACGATCGTGGGTTGCGTCCGCCCCTTCCTGGCCAGCCTTGCGCTCAACAACACGCTGCCGTTTCGCGCGGGCGACGTCGCGCGTGCCGTTGCCTTCCGCGACGACCTCGGGGTGCCGGCGGGCCAGGTCCTTGGCACGCTTCTGATCGAGCGGGTGCTCGACCTCGTGGTCCTGCTCGGGCTGCTGGGTCTGGGGCTCGCGACCGTCGCACCCGATGTGGTGCCGCGCGCGCTGGTGATCGGTGCAGCGGCGGCCGGAGCGCTCGGCGTGCTCGGCCTCACGGGTGCGGCGCTCATGCCCGCGTCGCTCATCGCGCGGCTGCGGCGCCGGCTCGGCGGCGGGCGGCTCGCGACGGTCGCCGGGCATGCGGCCGACGCGTTCGCGACCCTCCGGTCACCCGCCCGCGTGCTCCAGCTGCTGGCGCTGTCGGCGCTGGCGTGGACGCTCGAGGGCGGGATGTACGCTTCGGTGGCGCTCTCGCTTGGCGCCGGGGTCTCGCCCTTGGCTCCGTGGCTTGCGCTCGCGACCGGCACCCTCTCAACGCTCCTGCCCGGCACGCCGGGCTACGTCGGGACTTTCGACTACTTCGCGGCGCTCGGGCTCGCGGCGGGGGGCGCCGCAGCACCGCTCGCGGCCGCCTTCGTGCTGCTCGTGCACGCGCTCCTGTGGGTTCCGGTCACCGCGGTCGGCGGCCTGCTGCTCCTGGTGCCGGCACGCGGCGGAAGGCTGCGTTGGCGGCGCCGCGCGGAGGCGGTATGACGACGGGAGGGCTCGCGGGCCGCCGCCGCCCCCAGGCCGTCATCATCGGCGCCGGGTTCACCGGACTTTCGGCGGCGTGGGAGCTCGCGCGGCGTGGCATCGAGGTAACGGTACTCGAGTCGGACGCCGCGGTGGGCGGCCTCGCGGGCAGCTTCGACGTCGGCGGCACCAAGCTCGAGAAGTTCTATCACCACTGGTTCACCAACGACCGCGCGGTTCACGATCTCGTGCGGGATCTCGGCGTCGAGGACCGGATCGTCTACCGGCCTACCCGCACCGGGATGTACTTCGCCAACCGGTTCTACCGGCTGAGCACCCCGGCCGACGTGCTGCGCTTCACGGCCCTGCGTGCCGGCGCCCGGATCCGGCTGGGGCTGCTCGCACTCCGGGCCCGCCGCGTAACCGACTGGCGCGCCCTCGAGGACCTCACCGCCGCCGAGTGGCTGCTCAAGCTCGGCGGGCCGGAGGTGTACCGCGTGGTGTGGCAGCCGTTGCTCGAGGGCAAGTTCGGTCCCTACGGCCCGCAGATCTCGGCCGTGTGGATCTGGAACAAGCTCAAGCTCCGGGGCGGGAGCCGCGACGCCCGCGGCGCGGAGATGCTCGCGTACTACCGCGGCGGGTTCGCGGCACTGGCCGAGCGGCTGGCCGAGGGGGTGCGGAGCGCCGGTGGCACGATCCGGCTCGGTGCTCCCGCGACCGGCCTCGTGGTGCATCGGGGACGGGTGGCGGGTGTGCAGAGCGGGACCGAGCTCGTCCGGGCCGACGCGGTGATTGCGACACCGGCGCTGCCCGTCGTGGCCGACCTCGTGGAGCCGCACGCGCCGGCCGCGTACGTGGAACGGCTCCGGCGAATCCGCTACCTGGCCAACGTGTGCCTCGTGCTCGAGCTCGATCGCAGCCTCTCGGACACGTACTGGCTCAACGTCAACGATCCCGCGTTCCCGTTCGTCGGCGTTGTCGAGCACACGAACTTCGAGCCGTCGGACACCTACGGGGGTCGTCACGTCGTGTACCTCTCGAAGTATCTCCCGGAGTCGGCCGCGCTCTGGGGGATGAGCGACCACCAGGTGCTCGAGTACAGCATCCCCCACCTGCAGCGGATGTTCCCGGCCTTCGCCCGGGAGTGGATCCTGAACGCGCACGTTTGGCGGGCCCGCTGGTCCCAACCGATTGTCGAGCGAAGGTACGGCAGGCTCATTCCGGGGCGAGAGACGCCGCTGCCAGGGCTCTACCTCGCGACGATGGCCCAGGTGTATCCCGAGGACCGCGGGACCAACTACGCCATCCGTGACGGCCGTGCGGCGGGTCGGCAGGCCGCGGGCGATCTGGCGCCCATGGCCATCCCTCGGCCCCGCGACAGCGGCGGGCAGAGCGCCGCCGAGGCGCGTCCCAGACTCGTCCGCACATGAGCCGGCGTGAGCCTCTGGTCTGGCTCACCCTCGCCGTTCTCATCGGCCTGCTGGTGCGGGCCGTTCTCGTGATCCCCCACGACTTTCCGCTTAATGACGGCGGCCTGTTCGCGGCGATGGCGGGAGACCTCCGCGCCTCGGGCTTCCGGCTGCCCAGCATCACCAGCTACAACGCGGAGCGAATCCCGTACGGGTATTCGCCGCTTGGGCTCTACGCGGTGGCGTTGCTCGCAGAGTTCACGGGAGCGAGCGCCGTGGAGCTGCTGCGGTGGGTGCCGCTCGTGGCCACGGCGCTCACGGTGCCCGCCTTCGCGCTGCTCGCCCGCCGCCTGGTCGGCGAGGGCGTCGAGCTGGTCGCGGCCGTGCTCGCCTTCTCCCTGATTCCGCGCAGCTTCACCTGGTTGCTGATGGGCGGCGGACTCACCCGGTCTCTCGGCCTGCTGTTCACCATTCTCGGGCTGCACCAGGGCATGCTGTTCTTCGCGGGCGGGCGCGTGCGTCACGGCGTGGGTGTCGCGGTGTGTGCCGCCCTGGTGGCGCTCAGCCACCTCGGCACCCTGCCGTTCTTCGCGCTGAGCTACGGCCTGCTCCTGCTCGCGTACGGGCGCACCCGCCGTGCGATCCTGGGCTCGGTGCTCGCCGCGCTGGGCGCGGTGCTGCTCGCCGGTCCCTGGTGGCTGACCGTCGTGCTGCAGCACGGGATCGAGCCGTTCCTGGCGGCGCAGACCACCGGCGGGTCGGCGTTCGCCGAGCCGAAAGGGCGCGCGCGCGTGCTCAACGCGCTGGCCCGCTTCGGGCTCGGGACGACCGGCGAGCCCTTCTTCCCCGTGATCCTCGTGCTCGCGATCGCCGGTGGCATCGCGCTGCTGCCCGCCCGGCAGCTGCTTCTGTCGGCCTGGTGGGTGCTGACGCTGCTGCTCGATCAACGCGCCGGTTCGACCTACGCGACGCTTCCAGTCGCAGCCCTCGCCGGCATCGGGGCCGGCCGGGTGCTGCTGCCGACGGTCAGCGGGTCGCGTCGCCTCCGCGCCGCGGCGGCAGTTGCGCTGGTGGCGTATGGCGTAGGCGCGGCCCTGGTCACCGACCCCGAGCGCGGCGGTGAAGGGCGCCTGCTCACACCGCTGCCGAAGGCGCAGCGGGAAGCGCTCGCCTGGATCGCCCGTGAGACGCCGCCCACGGCCGAGTTCCTGGTTGTGCCGGACCGCTCCTGGCAGACCGACCGTCTGGCGGAATGGTTTCCGGTGCTCACGCGCCGCCGGAGCGTCGCGACGGTGCAGGGGTCGGAGTGGCTGGCCGGTGGGGAGTTCGAGCGGCGGGTGCGCGAGTACGACTCGCTCAAGGCCTGCACCCACGGCTCGCCGCTCTGTCTCGAGCGCTGGAGCTCGCGGGCCGGCCAACGCTTCACCCATATCGTGGTGCCGCGGGTGGAGCCCTGGCCCTGCTGTAAACCACTGATCGCCGGCCTGGCGGCTGACCGGAGCTGGACGCTCCGTTACGAGGGCGCAGGGGCCCGGGTCTATGAGCGCGCGGCGCTCACGTCCGCAGGAACTCGAGCAGGTAGTGCACCACCTCGGAGCTCCGGAGCACGCCGCGATGGCCGAGGCCCTGAGTAACGACGAGGCGCGCTCCGGGCCACGCGGCGGCGATGGCCTGCGCGTCCACCACCGGGACGTCGGTGTCGTCGCGATCGTGCAGGATGAGGGCGGGCTGCGAGAGGGCGCGCGCCATCCGGTCCGGGTGCACGTCCGCCCAGGCCATCTCGAACCGGCGCTCGAGGTTCCGCTGCATGATCTCACGCACTTGGGCCGGGAGGCCGAAGAAGCTCGCGAAGCGATGCGAGAACACCTCGATGTTGCTCGGGGCGGAGATGAGCACGGCGCGCTCGGCTACGAGGCCGTCGCGGAGCGCGAGCACCGCGGACGCGCCGCCGAGCGAGTGCCCGACCACGGCCGCGGCGGGACCGAAGTGCGCACCGACCGTGCGAAGCGCGCGCGCGAAGAGTGGCAGGGCGGCCTGGCTGCCCGACGACAGGCCGTGCGCCGGGGCGTCGTAAGCGACCACGCGGAAGCCGGCCTCGACCAGCGCCGGGCCGATCGTGCTGAACCGTCCCGCGCGGCTGCCCCAGCCGTGCACGAGCAGCACCAGCGGACCCTTGCCCCACTCCCACGCGGCGAGCTCCTGCTCGCCCTTCACCAGCGTGAACCGGTGGCCGCTGGCGAGGAACTCGCGGTCGCGGGCCCGCGGCTCGTGCTTCGGCGGGCGGCAGAACAGGATCTCGGCCCAGCGCGCCGCAACCTCCGGCGCGACCCGCCCGATGGTGGCGAACGCGGTGCGGATCGCCCACATCTGCGCCGCGGCGGCAGGGTGGTGCGCGGCGGTGCGGGCCGCGGTGTCGTCGTCCGGCGGGAGGATCGGCGAGGTGCTGGCCGTCGGCATGGTGGCAACTTACACTACGCCAACCCTCACGGACGAGCGCATGATCAGCTATCAGACGTACAAGGTCATCCACCTCATCGGCATCTTCCTCGCATTCGCCGCCGTGGCGGGGGTGGCCCTCGCCGCCGCCAACGGCGCCACGAAGCAGGCCAACCCGGCGCGGCGGCTGCTGTCCGTCTCGCATGGACTCGGGTTGCTCGTGGTGCTGGTCGGCGGCTTCGGGCTGCTCGCGCGCCTCGGCGTGATCCACGGTGCGGCGTTCCCCGGGTGGGTCTGGGCCAAGCTCGCGATCTGGCTCGCGATCGGCGCGCTGGTGTCGGTGCCGTACCGCCGGCCCGACCTCGCGCGGCTGGTGTTCATCTCGCTGCCGGTGCTCGGCGGACTCGCCGCGTGGCTGGCGATCTACAAGCCGTTCTGAGATCCCCGGCCGATGGCTGACTCGATCCGCGAGCTGTTCTTCGGCGGGCCGTCGGCCCGGGCGTTGGTCGAGACGGTGGAGCCGCGCCGCACGTTCGACGACGTTGTGCTGCCGCCGCCGACGCTTGCCGCCCTCGATCACGCGCTCCAGGTCATCCGCAAGCACGATCTCATCTTCCGCGAGTGGGGGCTGGGTGAGCGGCACAGCACCGGCCTGGGGCTCGCCTTTCATTTCGCCGGGCCGCCGGGCACCGGGAAGACGATCTGCGCGGAGGCGCTGGCGCACGCGCTCGGCCGCAACCTGCTCGTGGTTCGGTACGCCGAAATCGAGTCGCGCTGGGTGGGGCAGACGAGCAAGCACGTCGCGTCGGTCTTCCGCGTCGCCGAGCGCGAGAACGCCGTGCTCTTCTTCGACGAGGCCGACGCTATCGCGGGCCGGCGCTTCAGTTCGGCCACCGCCGGCTACGAGCGCGAGGCCAACGCCACGGTCAACGTGCTGCTCCAGGAGCTCGAGCGGTTCAACGGTGTCATCATCTTCGCCACGAACCTGGCCGCGAGCCTCGATCCCGCCTTCGAGCGCCGGATCCGCACGCACATCCTGTTCGGCCTCCCGGGGCCGGAAGAGCGGGAGCGAATCTGGCGCTCGCAACTCCACCAGCGCACGCCGCTCGCCGACGATGTGGATTTCCAGGCGCTCGCGGAGGAGTTCCCCCGGAGCGGCGGCGACATCAAGAACGCGGTGCTCAAGGCCGCGCAGCTCGCCACCCTCGAGCCGGAGCCCGACCGTGCCAAGCGGATCCATCAGCGGCACTTCGAGCGCGGGATGCGGGAGGTGATGGCGTCGGCCGAGGTGATGGCACAGTCGCTGTTCGACGACCCGGGAGCGGTGGCCGGAGCGGCGATGGGCCTGGTCGACCGGGTGGAAGGGCTGCAGGGCGAGATCGCGATGATGGCGGAGCGGATGGAGCGGGTCGAGGTGGGGCAGGGGAAGGCGATCGAGCGGGTCACCGCGGAGCAGGTCCAGGCGTCGGCGCAGATGGCGGCGCTCACGGCCGCGGCCGCGAAGCTCGATCGCGAGCTGCGGCTCTTGCGCTGGATCGCCGCCGGCGCGTTGGCCGGGGCGCTCGCCGCTCTCGCCGCGGTCTTCCTTCGCTAGAAAGCGGGGAGCCGCGACGCTACGCCGAGTGAACCGCTGACGTGTGCGGCTTGCCGGGCGGCCGACAGCGCTGCATGAGTTGGAGGGCGGCCCATGCAGATCCAAGAACTCGGACACGGCTCCACGATTGGCCCGTAGTACGCTTCACACACCGGAACCGTACTGCTGGATCCGTGTCGCCATCGAGAGCCCCGCGGCTCAGGGCGATCCCATGCCGCTCCCATTGCTCGAGCCAGAGCAGCACCCGGATCCAACCGGCGAGCACTTCAGGCGACGGCAGCCCCTCTCGCTCAACCTGGCGGGTCAGGCGGTGCCGATCGCGATACCCGAGAGAGCGGGCAAGTAGGTCGGCTCCACGGAGTCTACTGCCGGCAACGATGAGCGCATCGATGATGCGCCGACCGTGAGGCGATACCCAGGGCATCGTACTGTGAACGAGCTCCGCCGTCACGCGCACGCGATGGTTCCTTCTGGGGGTGCGCGAGAGCCAGACGCTTCAGCTCCCGACCCCACGTTTTCGGGGTGGGTCATCTTGAACGGTGAATCTGCCTCGGGTGGACGCTGCTGCGGGCCAAGCGAAGGCTAGCGTCCCATCATCAACGCAACGTCAACGCCGGGTCACGGTGGGGGAACCGGGGCATTGCTGGACCGAGCGGCGATGACGATAAGCGACGAGGGAGCGTGACGGAAGAGCTAGCTGCAGAGCGCCAGAAGTCATAGCGGGAATTTGGTGTGGACGCAAAGTTGCCAAGCTAGCCCGTGCCAGACGGCGCGCAGTTCGCCCTAATCGAGGCGCCACAGGTCATAGCTGAGCAGCACTGCACACCCTAGCTTCCGCGCCGTTCCTCGTTCCAGCCCACCAATCGCCGTTCAGTAGCCAGGTCACCGAGCAGCCCTGAACGGGGTGGCTGCTGCATGCAGGCGGGAGCTTCAGTATGCGGCCCCGGCTCGGCGGAGCCTCGCGCGGCGCGGGTGGGCTACGTCTCTCCTCGTGTCGTTCGAGACCAGCCATGCCGACCCTACCGCCGTCCCGGCCCTCCGCTCTGCTCAGCGCCTTCGTCCGGCACCTCGCTCTCCCGCGCCGCCCCGCACTGGTGGCGCTCGGCTTCCTCGGAGCACTCGCCGTGGGCGGCTTCGCACCCGGCTGGCGCGCGGCGGCGGCGGGGATCTTTCGGCGAGCCCCGCTGTTCACCGGCGACACGGTGGTGGTCTTCGGGCCGACGCAATACAACGGCTCGAGTGGTCAGGGACAGACCTACGTGGATGCCTTCACCACCACCGTTACGGCGGGCCGGCTTTACTCGATCCGGCTCGTCAACGGCGCGCCCGACGGCACCCACCGGGCGAGCAAGGTGGTCGTGAAGCTCAATGGGTTCGAGATCGTCTCGCAGACCGAGGTGACCCAGGCGGTCGCCGAGCTCAGCCGTCCCGTCGCGGTTACGGATGTGGACACCCTGCGGGTAACGGTCGCCGGCTCCGGCAGTCCGTACGCGACGATCTCGATCCTGAGCACGCCGGACAACTCGTTCGACGTGCACGGCCCCACCCAGTACGCCGTCACATCGGGCTCATCCACCACGCACAGCGGGAACGTCAGCCTGCCAGCCGCGGCCGGCACGCCGCACCGCATCTACGTGACCAACGGGGCGAGCGACGGCACGCAGCGGGTGACGAGCGGCTCGGTGACGCTGAACGGCACCCAGATCGTGACCACCACCGAGCTGACGAACGCGGTGGGCTCGCTGACCAAGGTGGTCACGCTCAATGCGTCCAACACGCTGGGGGTGACGGTCAACGGCAGCGTGGGCCGGTACGTGACGGTGCGGTTTACGGCGACCGACACGACCAAGCCGGGGCTCACGATCACCGCCCCGGCCCCGAGCGCGCTCACCAGCCAGACGAGCATCGCGGTGAGCGGCACGATCAGTGATCAGACGGCCACCGCGGTGACCGTCAACGGGGTGGCTGCCACGGTCACCGGCAACACCAGCTACAGCGCGACCGTGCCGCTCAATGCCGAGGGGAACAACCTCCTTACGGTGACGGCCACCGATGCCGGTGGGCGGAGCGTGGACTCGACCCGGACGGTCATTCGGGACACGCAGGCGCCGAGCCTGAGCGTCGCGGCGCCGCTCGATGGGGCGATCACCAACAGCACCACCGTCGCGGTGCAGGGCAGCGCGGGCGACGCCAACGGCGTCACGGTCAACACCAACGGCACGCCCTTCACCGTCCAGGGCGACGGCACCTTCTCGGGCTCGGTGGCGCTCTCGGCCGGGCCCAACGTGCTCACCACCACGGCCACCGACGGCGCGGCGAACACCACCAGCATCGTGCGGACCGTGACCCAGGATGCGGTCGCGCCGACGCTGACGGTGAGCCAGCCGGCCGATGGAAGCACGACCACGGCCGAGACGGTGGTGGTGAGCGGCACGGTGAGCGACGCGACCACCGTGACGGTGACGGTGAACGCGGTCAACGCGCCGGTCACCGGCGGTGCCTTCAGCCGCACTGTGGCCCTGGCCGAGGGGGCGAACACGATCACCGTCGTCGCCACCGACGCCGCGACCAACCAGACCACGGTCACCCGCACGGTCACCCGGCAGGTGCCGATCCCGCCGGATCCCAGCACCGTGGCCACGCCGATCGACTCGACCGTGGTCACGACCACGGGAGCCGCCACCGCGTTTCTCTACACGGGTCCCGATCCGATCCAGACCGGCGTGGCGGCCGGGACGATCGTCGAAACCCGCGCGGGCACCATTCGCGGACGGGTGCTGGATGCCTCCGGGGTCGCTCTTCCCGGCGTCCGGGTCTCGGTACTGAATCATCCCGAGCTGGGCCAGACCCGGTCCCGGGCCGACGGGAGGTTCGATCTGGCCGTGAACGGGGGCGGAACGCTCGTGCTCGACTACACGAAGTCGGGCTATCTGCCGAGCCAGCGACAGGTCGAGGTGCAGTGGCAGGAGATGGCCGCGGCCGATAGCGTCGTCCTGGTGGCGCTCGACCCCGCCGTGACCACGATCGGCCCGGCGGACACGACGCAAGTGGCCCGAGGAAGTCTGGTCACCGACACCGACGGCAGCCGCAGGGCCACGCTGTTCTTCCAGGTTGGTACGAAGGCGGTCCGCGTCCACAGCGGCGGCAGCACCGACACGCTCAGCACGTTCAATGTGAGGGCTACGGAATACACCAATGGCGCGCTTGGCCCCGCCGCGATGCCGGGAGCTCTGCCGCCGAGCAGCGCGTACACCTATGCCGCCGAGTTGAGCCTCGACGAGGCGCTTGCGGTCGGAGCGGTGAGCGTGCTGTTCACGAAACCGGTCTCGTTCTATCTCGACAACTTCCTGAGCTTCCCGGTTGGCACGCGCATCCCGCTCGGCACCTATGATCGGGCTACCGCTCAGTGGAAGGCCGAGCCCGACGGGCTGGTCATGAAGATCTTGAGCGTCTCGGCCGGCCGGGCGGTGCTTGACGTGAGCGGCTCGGGCTCGGCCGCGTCGCAGGCTACGCTGGACAGCCTGGGGCTCAGCGACGCCGAGCGGGAGCGCATCGCGATGCTTTACTCGGTGGGCCACACCTTCTGGCGGACCACCCACACGCACTTCACTGCCCCCGACTGGAACCGGCCTGGCAGCCCGCCGGCTGATGCCCCGGATCCGGCGGTGACCCCGCAGGGCGGCGCGCTGGTCGCGAACTCCTGTAACACCGGCGGATCCATCATCGGGTGCGACAACCAGACGCTCGGGGAAGCGATCGCGGTCGCGGGCACGCCGTTCGCGCTGCGGTATCAGAGCGATCGCACGCGCGGATACGTGACGGCGCGCGAGATCACCATCCCGACGCTCACGCGGGTGGATACCGCGGTGCTGAGCCCGTCGCGCCCGCTGCAGAAGAACGAGTTTCCGTCGCACGTCGTGTCGGTCCAATTCGAGCTCATCGTGGGCGGCAAGGTGGCGGACCGGAAGGTGCTCGCGCCGGCCGCGACCCTGGGTCCACTCACGTTGCGCTGGGACGGCCGGGACGTGTACGGGCGGTTTACCAACGGCAAGCAGCCCGCCACCGTCCGGGTCGGGTTCGAGTACGAGGTGTTGTACGGCACCAGCGTTGCCGCGGCCAGCTTCGGGCTGCCGAGCACGGGCGGCAGCGCGACGAGTCCGGCGCGAGAGACCGTCGTGTACAGCCAGTACTGGCGTGGCGTCCTGGGCGCGTTCGAGGCCCGGGGACTCGGCCTGGGCGGGTGGAGCCTCGACGCGCACCACGTCTACGACGTGAACGAGGGCGCGCTCTATCGCGGCGACGGTGCGGTACAGCGGGACGAGTCGTTCGGCCGCATCATCACCACCATCGCGGGCCAGCCGAACCTCGCCGGCAACACCGGCGACGGCGGCCCAGCGAACCTCGCCCGGCTGAACGGTCCGCGGAAGCTCATCGCCATCCAGGACGGGACGATCTACGCGACCATGCTGGGCAGCCACTCGGTCCGGAGGATCACCCCCGACGGGGTGATCACCACCGTAGCCGGCACCGGCGCGTTCGGGTACAACGGCGACGGGATCCCCGCGACGCAGGCGCAGCTCAAGAACCCGTTGGGGCTCGCGCTGGGTCCGGATGGCAGCCTCTACATCGCCGAAGAGGGCGGGCACCGCGTCCGCCGGGTCGGCTCGGACGGGGTGATCACCACTTTCGCGGGTACGGGGGTGTCGGCCACCACGGGCGACGGCGGTCCTGCCATCCAGGCGGCGCTGCACCGGCCGCTCGACGTCGCCCTGGGTCCCGATGGCGCGCTGTACCTCGTGGAAGGCGACGGGGGGTTCCCGAACGGCCGGCGCGTGCGGCGGGTCGGTCCGGACGGGGTGATCACCACGGTCGTCGGTAACGGAAATTGTGTCGGGGGAGTTCCGCTCGACGGCGTTCGTGCGGCGACCACGAGCATCTGCAACCCGCTGGGGCTTGCCGTCGCCGCCGACGGCTCGATCTACCTCACGGTCTCGAGCTCTGGCTTGGGCGATCGGGTCCTCAAAGTGACTCCCGACGGGATGATGTGGGTCGTCGCGGGCGTTGGGCCGGTGGGCACGGCCGGCGACGGCGGGCTGGCGAAGAACGCCAACCTGTACGTGCCCCACGACGTCGTCGTCGCCCCGGACGGCACGTTTTATATCCTCGACCACAACGCCCGACGGGTCCGGCGAGTCGGCACCAACGGCATCATCACCGGCTTTGCGGGCGCGATTGTGGGAGCGTTCCCGCCGCCGCGGGGGGACGGCGGCCTGGCGGCGCAGGCGTTCCTCGACTTTCCGTTTGGCATCGCGCTTGCCCCAGACGGGTCACTGTACGTGGCGCAGGGCGATCAGACGATCCGCCGAGTCAGCCCGCCATTTTCGGGCTTCACCGATCTCGCGATCGCGGTGGCCTCGCCGGACGGCAGCGCAGTCTACCAGTTTGATGCGAGCGGCCGGCACCTGCGCACCGTCGAGGCGCGGACCGGTAGGGTCCTGCTGAGCTTCGGCTACACCACTGCGGGCCTGCTCGCCACGATCACCGACGCCGACGGCAACGTCACGACGGTGGAGCGGAACGCGCAGGCGGTACCGACGGCGATCGTGGGCCCCTTCGGCCAGCGCACCACCTTGACCCTCGATGCGAACGGCTACCTGGCGTCGGTGGCGAATCCCGCGGGCGAGCTGGTGCGGGTGTATCACTCGCCGGCGGGCCTGCTCGACAGCCTGGCCGATCCCCGCAGCAAACGGCACCGCTTCACCTACGACACCGTGGGGCGGCTGGTCCAGGACGACGATCCCTCCGGCGGGCGGAAGACGCTCGCGCGGACCGAGACCGACACCAGCGCCACGGTCTCGGTGGCGACCCTGCTGGGCCGCACCACCCAGTACACCGCCGCGCAGATGGCGACCGGCGGCACGCGCCGGGTCGTCACCGATCCGGCGGGGTTCGCGACCTCGAGCACGAATCAGTCCGACGGGACCAATCTGACCAGGACGCCGGACAGCACCGTGGTGACAGCGATCCAGCAGGCCGATCCCCGGCTGGGGATGGCGGCGCCGATCCTCAAGAGTCTCACGGTCGCGCTGCCGAGCGGGTTGACGGCAACGACCACGGGCGGGCGGCGCGTGGTGCTGTCGACCCCCAGTGACCCATTCAGTCTCACGTCCGAGATCGATTCGGCGATCGTGAACGGGAACCAGTTCCGCTCGGTGTACGACGGGGCGATTCGACGCTGGACCAGCACGACGCCGGAAGGCCGGCAATCGTTCACGACGCTCGACTCGCTGGGCCGGGTGCGGGTGCTCCGGACCCCGGGGCTCGACTCGGTGACGTACCGCTACGACAGCCGGGGCCGGCTGGATCAGGTGAAGACCGGCGGGCGGGTGGCGAGCTACACCTATGACGTGAAGGGCCGCCTGCACACGACCACCGATCCGCTGGGCCGGACCGACAGCCTGTTCTACGACGATGCCGACCGGCTCACCCGGCAGGCGTTCTGGGGCGGGCGGGTGGCGCAGTTCACCTACGACTCGAGCGGGAATCTCACCAGCGTGACGCCGCCGGGCCGGCCCGCGCACAGCTTCAACCACACCGCGCTCGATCTCGACAGCGTGTACACCCCACCGAGTCTCGGGGCGGGCACCTGGGCGACGGAGTACCGCTACAACTTGGATCGCCAGCTCACCGAGCTGCGGCGGCCCGATGGGGTGAACGTCACGTTCGGCTATGAGGCCACCACCGACCGGCCAAGCACGATCACCTCCGACCGCGGGACGCTCACGCTGGGGTATAGCGCCACCACGGGCCAGCTCACCTCGCTCACGGCTCCCGGTGGGATCGGCCAGAGCTTCACCTATGACGGGATGCTTCCGAAGACGGTCACGTGGACGGGGCCGGTGGCGGGGAGCGTCGACGTGGGCTACAACGCCGACTTCCGGGTCACCAGTCAGACCGTGAACGGCGCCAACAGCGTCGCGTTCACGTACGACCGGGACGGGCTCCTCACCGCAGCGGGCTCACTTGGCCTCAAGCGGGCGACCCAGACCGGCTTCCTCGAACGGGACTCGCTCGGCGCCACCGGGAGCCAGGTGCTCGGGGTCTGGGGCTACGATCCGAAGGGTGCCCTCGCGACCTACGCCACCTCCTACACCGGCACGAGCACGACGCTCTTCCAGACGAGCTACGTCAGGGATTCGCTCTCCCGGACCACCGAGCTCACCGAAACGGTCGCGGGCGTGCCCGGCACCCTGACCCTCGCCTTCAGCTACGACTCGGCCGGCCGGCTCGAGACGGTGCGCCGGAACGGTACCCTCACGGCGACCTACCGCTACGATGCCAACGGCAATCGGCTCGATGTGACCACGCCGGGCGGAGTGGTGAGCGGGAGCTACGATGCGCAGGACCGGCTTACGAGCTACGGCTCCGCCACATACACCTATACGGCGAACGGGGAGCTTCGGACCAAGACCGACGGCACCGGCACGACCAGCTACACCTACGACGCGCTGGGGAACCTCACCCGCGTGCAACTCCCCGGCGGCACCGATATCGAGTACCTGATCGACGCCCAGAACCGCCGACTCGGCAAGAAAGTGAACGGCACGCTCGTGCAGGGCTTTCTCTGGCAGGGGCAGCTGGCCCCGGTGGCGGAGCTCGATGGGTCAGGGGCGGTGGTGAGCCGGTTCGTCTACGCCACCCGGGTGAACGTGCCCGACTACCTGCTCAAGGGTGGGCAGACCTACCGGCTCATCCTCGATCACTTGGGCAGTGTGCGCCTCGTGGTGAACACCGCGGACGGCACGGTGGCCCAGCGGCTGAGCTACGACGAGTTCGGGCAGGTCACGGAGAACACTGCGCCGGGCTTCCAGCCGTTTGGCTACGCGGGCGGGCTCTACGATCACCAGACCGGGCTGGTGCGCTTCGGCGCCCGGGACTACGACGCCAGCACGGGGCGGTGGACCGCCAAGGATCCGATTGGGTTCGGCGGCGGGTCCGCGAATCTGTACGTGTATGTTGATAGCGACCCCGTCAACGCGCTTGACCCCCTTGGAATGGATCGGTGGTACCACGTCGCAGTCGACTGGTTCTTTGAGCTGGGACCGTCAAACCGGTACTACGATGAGTCACACGCAATCACTCGCGAGCTGATGAGCGACGAGGGGGTCCAACGAGCTAGGGCTCGCTGGCTCGCAACTGGGCAGTCGACCCAGCAATATAGGTTTGGCGCACGCGACTATGTTCGTGAGACGCTGACACTTGATGGAACTGGCTCGTTCCTCGGAAGCTACCAGGTAAACTTTACCCGCTGCCCTGACGGCCGCACGCTCGTGGAGGTCGTTAACATCACTGGTTGGGAATCCGGCACACGCTCGCCGATCCCCGGCGCAGCCGCCAACCCCAGCGTCGAGGACATGTTACGTGGTGCGCCGCGCACGCTAAATCCCAGCTCCATTCTGGAGAATCGGCCGAGGGATGCCTTGGGGCCGGGTGGCACAATGACACAACACTACTATTGGATTGAATAGGAATGACTGTACTCAAAGCTTGCTTTGCTTCAGCGATCTATTGGGCGTGCCAGGCGTGTTCGGCTCCGGTCCCAGCTGATCGTCCCATTAACAGGGTCTCTGAAGGCGAGCTAGCTGGGACCTGGGTGATCAATTACACGGGCCGAACCGTGCTCGACCGAGCAACGGGCGAAGCCGTTGCAGGGTCGGGGATCGAACGCCTGCACTTACACGATGACAAGTCATTTCGCACGGAACTTCAGACTGGTCAGCAGGTCAGTTCCACGTCCGGCGAATGGCGTCTCGTGCGGGACGCCGACGGGAATCAACTTCTGGCGCTGCGTCGGCCTGAACAGACAACGCCGGCTGCGGGACGGTCTCTTCTTGATTCCGAGCTTGTTATCAAGCGGGCGCCTGACCTAGGCAGCGCGGAACGCAAAGTGCTTTGTTTCCCGAACGAAGATCTAAATCTCTGCTTAGTGCCGGAACTCCGCAAAGAATAGTGTTTACTCGCGGGCCCTCAGGACCCGGTAGACCCGGAATACGACGCCGACCGGCTCGTCCGGCGGGTGTTCTGGGGTGGGCGGGCAGTGCAGTTCGCCTACGACTCCAGCGGCAACCTCACGAGCGTGACCCCGCCGGGCCGGCCCGCGCACAGCTTCACCCACACCGCGCTCGATCTCGACAGCGTGTACACGCCGCCGAGCCTGGGCGCGGGCACCTGGGCCACCGAGTACCGCTACAACCCGGATCGCCAGCTCACCGAGCTGCGGCGGCCCGATGGGGTGAACATCAGCTTCGGCTACGAGGCTACGACGGGACGGCCGAGCACGGTCACGTTTGATCGGGGCACCCTCACGATGGGGTATAGCCCGACGACGGGCCAGCTCACCGGGCTCACCGCCCCGAGCGGCGTGAGCCAGGGCTTCACCTACGACGGGATGCTGCCGAAGACCGTCACCTGGGCGGGGCCGGTCGCCGGCAGCGTGGGGGTGGGCTACAACAGCGACTTCCGGGTCACCAGCCAGACGGTGAACGGGGCCAACAGCCTCACCTTCGCTTACGACCGGGACGGGCTGCTGACGACGGCCGGAACGCTGGGTCTCAAGCGCGCGGGCCAGACCGGCTTCCTCGAGCGCGACTCGCTCGGCGCCACGGGGAGCCAGGTGCTCGGGGTGTGGGGCTACGACCCCAAGGGCGCACTCGCGAGCTATGCGGCGAGCTACACCGGCACCGGGACCACGCTTTTCCAGACCAGCTACGTGCGCGACTCCTTGAGCCGGATCACCGAGCTCACCGAGACCGTGCAGGGCGTCGCCCAGGTGCAGGCGTTCACCTATGACTCGGCGGGCCGGCTCGAGACGGTGCGCCGGAACGGTACCCTCACGGCGACCTACCGCTACGATGCCAACGGCAATCGGCTCGATGTGACCACGCCGGGCGGAGTGGTGAGCGGGAGCTACGATGCGCAGGACCGGCTTACGAGCTACGGCTCCGCCACATACACCTATACGGCGAACGGGGAGCTTCGGACCAAGACCGACGGCACCGGCACGACCAGCTACACCTACGACGCGCTGGGGAACCTCACCCGCGTGCAACTCCCCGGCGGCACCGATATCGAGTACCTGATCGACGCCCAGAACCGCCGACTCGGCAAGAAAGTGAACGGCACGCTCGTGCAGGGCTTTCTCTGGCAGGGGCAGCTGGCCCCGGTGGCGGAGCTCGATGGGTCAGGGGCGGTGGTGAGCCGGTTCGTCTACGCCACCCGGGTGAACGTGCCCGACTACCTGCTCAAGGGTGGGCAGACCTACCGGCTCATCCTCGATCACTTGGGCAGTGTGCGCCTCGTGGTGAACACCGCGGACGGCACGGTGGCCCAGCGGCTGAGCTACGACGAGTTCGGGCAGGTCACGGAGAACACTGCGCCGGGCTTCCAGCCGTTTGGCTACGCGGGCGGGCTCTACGATCACCAGACCGGGCTGGTGCGCTTCGGCGCCCGGGACTACGACGCCAGCACGGGGCGGTGGACCGCCAAGGATCCGATCGGGTTCAACGGGGGCGACGGGAACCTCTACGCGTATGTGGGCAATGAGCCTGTAGGTTACATCGATCCAACCGGGCTCTTCGTCTGGGACATTCTGGACGTCGGCTTTTTCCTGCTGAGTGCCCGAGACTTCCTGTGCACACCGAGCTGGAGCAACGCAGGGGGGCTCGCCTTGGACGCACTCGGGCTCTTGCCGATAGTCCCTAGCCTCGGGGCGGTCCGGCGAACGGACGACTTTGTCGACCTGCTCAGAACGGTAGATGGGCCCGGGCTGAGCTTCGCCGGCAGGAGGGCGCCGGAATTCCCGGGAGGAGTGAGCACAGAGGGAGGTTTCCTGCGCAGTGCCGAAGAATATTTGGCGGATGGCTACCGCGATCTTGGGCGCGGGCGGTTTGTGTCGCGTGACGGGTTGCGGCAAGTTAGGTTAGGGCCGCACGAGGTGAACGGGCCACAGATGCACGGACACTTCGAGGCATACGATCGAGCGGGCGGCAGAGTCATCGAGAACACCCGAGTGGACATCATACCGGACTGATGCGAAATCATACTGTCTTTCGCGAGGTAACCCTTGGTTCCGGGCATCGCGTCACTGGTGGCACGCGACATTCCCGCGGGGGTGCGGAGCTTCCGCCCCCGGCCGCGTTGCGGATTGTAAAGTTCGCCGGCGATTCAGGTTACTACTTGCTGTACTTGGATAAGGAAGGGCTCGAAATGACTGATACCTGCCATGATTCCGTCGAGGAGGCAATGGCACAGGCAGAATGGGAGTTCCAGGTCAAACCACACGATTGGAATATTGTGACCCAGGGGTAGCGCCTCTCGTTAGCACGCCGTTGACTCTACGACTGCTACCTAAGGTGCGCCGCCGGCTCACGCGCTGTAGCGCTGCTTGCCGAAGGCGTCCCCGTGCCCCTCGCGATCTCCTGGTCGAATTTCCGCAGCCCCTCCTCGAGCTTGGCCTGGGGCGGTAGGAGAGCGGGCCGATTGCAGAGCGGGACGAGGCTCGCGAAAAAGGAGCCCGTCGGCTCTCGAGGATAGGCACCTCGCTTCCGCTCCATCCCCAGATCCGTGGGTTCCAGCGTCAGTGCGCCGAACTCGTCGACCGGCGGCTTCAACGCGAGGTATGTGCCGAGCAGATTGCGGCGACGGTCGGCCGGCACGTGCGCGACCGCATAGAATAGGTGCCGGCTTCGGTCGGTGTCTCGGGCGGTCTCGCGGATGAGATCACCCAGGAGCGCATCCTGGCGGGGAGCGATGACCTCGGCGTCCGCCGTGCCGTCAGGCAGGCGCAGCAGCAGATCCAGGAATGACTCGGCGAAAATGCTGGCGCAGTCATCGCCCAATGATCTTCCGCGCGAGGCGGCCAACCACATCCGCCCAGTCATCGCGGCGCCACAGCACCGTGTACTCGCGATGATTTCAACCGAAGGGCGGCGCATGCGGTCCAGGATCCGATCCAGCCATCGTGTCCCGAAACCAGGATCGAGGGACGGCAGGGCGTCCAGCATGATCGCGTGGGGATCGATGTGTCGGTCTGACCCCTCCAGCGCGAGGTAGAGGTCGCCGAAAAGATCAGGTGCGCGCGCCGCACCGCCCCGACCGGCGTTGCGAGGGCGGCGCAATCGTAGAAGTCGAAGCTCAGCGCCCTCTGGGGCGGGCGCGTGGTGCAGCTCGCCTACGATTCCTCCGGGAATCTCACAAGCGTGACGCCGCCGGGCCGCCCGGCCCACGGCTTCAACCACACCGCGATCGATCTCGACAGCGTGTACGCGCCGCCGAGTCTCGGCGCGGGCACGTGGGCCACCGAGTACGACTATACTCTCGATCGCCAGCTCACCGGGCTCACGGCGCCGGGCGGGATCGGCCAGAGCTTCTCCTGCCGTTTTGGAGCGAGCATTTGCGTCTCAGCGAGCACTGCTATCGTGCGAATTTATGACTCGCTCGATACTCGGCCCCTGCCCTAAGTCGTCACGAGGGCCGACCCGCCTGGTGCAGCGCGCAACCAACTCGAGCAGCGCCCATGCTGACCCAAGGTGCCGAACCTCGCTCCAGAACCTGCCTGTCAGCCGCTTGACGGTTCGAAAACGCGGACCGTAGTCGCTACCGCAGTCGAGGGCACCCCGGCTCAGCGCGACATTTCCGTGCTCCCAATGACTCAGCCAGAGCAGCAAGCGAATCCATGCCGCCAGCACCTCGAGTGTCGGAAGGCCTTCGCGGACGAGCCGGCGCCTGAGCTCGTGCCGATTCCGGCAATTCAGTGAGGCGGCCAGAAACTCGGAGCCGCGGGCCGAGCCGCCACGAGCGATGATCGCGTCAACGATGCGGTGCGCGTCCGGCGAAAGCCACCACAGCGCCGCGTGGACCATCGTTGCGGTTCGCTCTACGGCGAGCTCTCCTCGAGTCCGGGCACACGACGGCTCACCCGGGCTGCGGAAAGCGAACGGTCGCTCCATGGGTCTTTCCGATGAGTGCGGTGATGAGGGGGAGACCGAAAGCGCGATCGAGCGCGGACAAGATTGACAAGTCATCCGCTCTCACGCAACCCCCTTCACAGGGCCGTTACTGCGATTGCTCGTGTGCGCCAGAAGTCATAGCGCAGAGGTTCCACATGCCACAGACTTTGCAGTCCCAGCCGAATTCAATTCGAGAATCCGCGTGCGACCGAACTCCTTCCGAAGCGCACGGCGCGGCTTCACGCTCATCGAGTTGCTTGTCGTGATCGTCGTGATCGGCGTGCTCGCGAGCCTCGTCGCGCCCAACGTCTTCCAGCACGTGGGGGCCGCCAAGGATGCCACCGCCCGGTCGCAGATCGAGATGCTGGGCGCGGCGCTCGACGCCTATCGCCTCGACAACGGGCGCTATCCGTCGACCGAGCAGGGCCTCGCCGGACTCTGGACCGAGCCCAGCACAGATCCCCGTCCTGCGAGCTGGCGCGGACCGTACCTGCGAAAGGCCGTTCCCGCCGATCCCTGGAACCATCCGTACGTCTATCGGAGCCCCGCTGAGCAGGGGCGAGGCGGGTACGACCTCCTGTCGCACGGGGCCGATGGCCAGCCCGGCGGAACCGAAGACGCGGCCGACATCACCAGCTGGCAGTAGCTGCCGGTGACCCTCGCCTTCGCCTACGAGGCCATCGACCAGGGCGGGCGGCGCCTGCGCCGGCGGGAGGAGGCCGCGGGTGCTGACGCGCTGCGGGTCACCCTTGAGCAGCGCGGCTTCGTGGTCCTGAGCATCGCCCCCGCCGCCGAGCTCGCTCCCCTCGACGCGGCGGCCGGCCGTCCGAGCCGAGCCGATGTCCTCGAGCTCACCCGCGCCGTCGCCGGCCTGCTCGCCGCCGGCCTCCCGTTGGCACGGGCGCTCGGCGCCGCCCGGACGATGCTGCGCCCCTGCATGGCGGCGACCGTCGATCGCATCCGCGCTCGGGTGGAGCAGGGCGCCTCGCTTGCCAGCGTGATCGCCGAGGAACGCGGCCCCTTCTCCGGGCTCTACACTGGCCTGGTCCGGGCCGGGGAGCGGAGCGGCGACCTCGCCGGCGCGTTCCGCCGGCTCGCC
Organism: Gemmatimonadales bacterium; assembly: GCA_050733215.1. Taxonomy (GTDB): domain Bacteria; phylum Gemmatimonadota; class Gemmatimonadetes; order Gemmatimonadales; family GWC2-71-9; genus DASQPE01. The sequence goes on along the minus strand of JBOHSN010000049.1, from coordinate 5,122 downwards.
GATCACCTCGAGCGCGAGGCGGAGCTCCGCTCGAAGCTGGTCTCCGCATCGGTCTACCCGCTGCTCCTCGCCGCGGGCGGCGGCGCGGCGGTGCTCGTCCTTCTGCTTGTGGTCCTGCCGCGGTTCGCCGACATGCTGACGGCGAGCGGCGCCCGGCTCCCCAGCTCGACCGCGTTCCTGCTCGCGCTCGCCGGGGGGCTGCGAGCGTACTGGGGCGGCGTGATCGGCGTCGCGATCGGTATCGTCGCGATCTGTGCGTGGTGCCGAACCACTGCGGAAGGCCGACGTGCCGCGGCCCTCCTCGTCAATGCGCTGCCTGGAGTCGCATCGCTTCGACGAGAGCTGCTCGGCGCCCGTGCCGCGCGACTCCTGGCCGTACTGCTCGGCGGCGGAGCGCCGGTGCTCGCCGCGCTCGACGGCACGGCGGAGGGGATCGAGGACCCGCTCGCACGGGAGGCGCTCGAAGGGATCCGGGCCCGGGTTCGCGAGGGGGCGGCGCTGCACCGCGCGATGGCCGAGACGAGCGCCTTCCCGCCGGCGCTGGTGCAGCTCACGGCACTGGGGGAGGAGACCGGGCGGCTGGCGGAGTTCGCCGGCAAGGCCGCGCAGATTCTCGAAGAGCGGGTGCAGCGCAGCGTACAGCGGCTCGTCGCGCTGGCCGAGCCGACCATGATCGTGGTCTTCGGCGGCATTGTCGGCTTCGTCGCACTGTCGCTGCTCCAGGCCATCTACAGCGTCAACGCCGGCTCGTTCCGATGAAGCGGCGCACCGGCTACACGCTCGCCGAGGTCGTGGTGGTGCTGCTGATTCTCGGGATCGGCGCTGCGGTCGTGGCGCCCGCGATCGTGCGGGGGCCGGCCGACGACCTCGACACGGGCTCGGACGAGATCATCCGGGTGCTGGAGACCGCCCGCAGGGAAGCCGTCAACCGCGCCACCAGCGTCCAGGTGCGGTTGGACATGACGGCCGCTCGCTTCGCGATCAGATCGGTGCAGTCGGACTCCATCGAGCTGCTCGCCGAGGGCACGCTCCCGCTGCCCGCGGGAGTCGCACCGGAACGGCGCGATGCCCCGGTTGAGTTCACCTTCGCCCCGACCGGAGTCGCGACCGCCAGTGACTCCGTTCGGCTGACAGGGCAGAGCGGGAGCCGGGTGATCGCGGCGGACCGCTGGACCGGCGCGCCGGTGCGAGGCCGCGATGACTCGTGACGATGGATTTTCTCTACTGGAGGCCGTCGTGGCGCTCGCCATCGTGGGACTCGCAGCCGTCGCCTCCACCGAAGCCGTCGCGGCCCACCTCCGCGCGGCAGAGCGAACCGTGACGGCACTGGAGCAGGAGGCGCTGGTGCAGGATCGCCTCGCCCGGACGCGGCTGCTGGCGGCGGAGGAGCTGGCGCATCTCCCCGACTCGATGGCGGGCGGGAAGTTCGAGGTCCCGTGGGACGAGGTCGCGTGGCGTGCGGCGAGCGAGGCCGACCGAAGCCGTCCCGGCCTGTTCCAGGTGACGGTCGAGATCGGCTCGGGCGCGTCGCAGCGGCGGATCGAAACGCGCGTATACCGGCCACGCACCACACCCCGACGGGCCGAGAGCCGGCAGTGAACCACGGCGAGCGCGGGATGACGCTCCTCGAGCTCGTGGTCGGCCTCACGATCGCCGGCGTCGCGGTGAGCGCCGGTTACGGCGCCCTCGCCTCGATCACCGACCAGAGCGAGCGTGCCGCGCGCGCCGCGGATGGGGCGACCGCGGCCGCAGGAAAGCGTCGTCTCCTCCTCCGCTGGATCGAAGGCGCCCGGCTCGACGTCGAGCGCGCGGGCCCCACGTTCCGCGGCCTCGACGGGGTGCACGACTCGCCGGATGACGAGCTGACGTTTCTCACCACGGCGCCGACCGAGGCGAGTTCCGGCAGGACCGTGGTCCGCCTGTACGTGGACCGCGATACGCTCACCCCCGAGCGCGGCCTCACCGCGGAGCTTTCCAACTGGCCTCGGCCCGAGCGCACACGGATCGAGATCGACCGTGCGGTCGGGGGGCTCGACTGCCGCTACTTCACCCGCATGCTGGGGGCCGCCGAGTGGCTTCCGAGCTGGATCTCCGGGACCGTCCTGCCGCTCGCGGTCGAGATCCGCCTCCTGCCAGCCCCGGGCGATTCGCTTCCGCCGCTTCTGCGGCTCCCGTTACTGGTACCGCTGGAGCCGGCGCAGTGAGGGATCGGCGCGGTTTTGCCCTGCTCGCCGCGCTCGGGCTCCTCGTCGCGATGTCAACGGTTGGGCTCGCCCTGGCGCTTCGCCTGCGGGTCAGCCGGCTCGGCGCGGCCAACGCGGTGGAGCACGCCCAGGCGCTGGCAGCGGCCGAGGGAGGCGTGGCCGAGCTTCGGGCGCGGCTCACGGATCGCCGCCGTGGCCCCGACCGCTGGGACCGGATCCTCGACCAGCCGATCGATACCATCGCTTTTGCGGGCGCTCGGGCAGCGATCACCCTCCGCGACCTCGGCGCCAGGCTCAACCTCAACCGCGCCTCCGAGGACGAGCTGCGCCGCCTGTTCACGGCACTCCGCATCGATGCGGGCGAAGCGGACCGCCTCGCCCAGACGATCGCCGACTGGCGCGACACGGACGGCTTCCGCCGAGCGCGTGGCGGCGAGCTGGATGAGTACGTGAAGCGTGGGTCTCTGGAGCGCCCGCGGAACGGGGACTTCGACCACCTGAGCGAGCTGAGCACGGTCCTCGGCATGACGCCCGAGCGGTACACCCAGCTCCGCACCTTCCTCACGGTGCACGGAACGGGTCGGTTGAACCTGAACGCCGCGGAGCGGCCGGTGCTCCTCGCGCTGTCCGGCATGACCGAGCAGGCCGTCAAGGTGCTGAGCGACCGCCGGGCCGCACGGCGGCCCGTCCGGACCCTGAGCGAGCTCCAAACGCTCCTTCCGTCCGGTGCGCGGGATGTTCTGCTCCCGAGGATTCCCGAGCTGGAGGCGCGCGTCGTCTTCGAGACTCGCGAGCTGGAGGTGGTGAGTGACGCGCAGCTCCCCGGGAGCCCGGTTCGCGCCCGGGTCACCGTCCTGCTCGCCCGCGCAGGGGATGAGGCGGTCGTGACCTGGCGGCAGATCGAATGATGCGCATCGGCCTCGCGTTGGGGGGCGAGCGGGCGATTGCCTCGATCGGGGAGCGGCTGCATCGCCTCGAGGCCTCCGCCATACCGGAGCTGGTGGACGAGCTGCGGGCGATGAGCGGCATCGCGCGCGCGGCCCTGCATGTCGCACTCCTCTCGCCGCTTGCGGAGGTCAAGCGGCTCTCGTTTCCACCGCTCCGCCGCCGGGAGCTTGAGTCGGTGATCAGCCGCGACGCGGAGCGGTACTTCCTCGCCGCTGGCGAGCGTCGGATCGTGTCGGCCGAGCGCGTGGGCCGCGGCGTCGTAGTGGCGGCGGCGGCTTCAGCCGACCTCATCGAACAGCTCCACGGTGAGGCCGAACGCGTCGGCTGGCGCCTTGCGGGCGTGGTTCCGGCATGCGAGGCGTGGCTCACGGCGGCGCGCACCGAGCGGGAGATCCGCGGTGCCGATGCCTGCGTGGTCGTGGTGCGGCCGACCGTGATCGAGCTTCTCATGCTACAGCGTGGCCGGCTGCTCCTGGTGCGCCGGCTGCCTGCCGCGTTTGGGGAGGCCAACGAGCCCGAGGCGCTCGCTCACGCGATGGGGCCCGATATGCCGGCCATGCTGATTGCCGAGCCGGCGCGCCGAGCCGAGCTCGAGGGTGGGCTCGCCGCCCGTGGCATCCGCCCTGTTCCCCCGCCCGCGCGCATTGCCCGATTCACACCCGAGGAGGTCGCGGCGCGCTTCGTTGTCCGGGCGAGGGCGATGGATCTCGTACCGCTTCCCGTCCAGCGCGCGGCCGAGCGAACGGTGCAGCGCCTGACCCGCGGGATGACTGCCGCCGCAGCGGCGCTGATTCTCTTGGCCGGTGCGCTGGACGGGTGGGGGAGCGCGCGGGAGCTCGACCGGGTCGTCGCGGGCCGGCGGCAGCTTCAGGCCCGCGTCGTGGAGGCCATGGCGGTCCGCACGGCGCTGGACGAGTGGCAGCGGCGCATTGCCGGGCTTCGGGCCGCTGAGGCGGATCGCGTGGAGTGGCCGGGCGTGCTGGCAGCTCTTGCCGATCACCTCCCCGACGACGCGCACCTGATGAGCCTGCGTGCCATGGGGGACAGGATCGTTCTGGAGGGCGTCGCGGGCGAGGCCGCGCGTTCCTTCGAGGCGCTCCGGGCGGCTCCCCAGGTGGCGGGCATCAGGGCGATGGCACCCATCCGCCAGGAGATCCGCGACAGCGGGCCACCTCGTGAGCAGTTCCTCGTCGGCATGACGCTGCGGCCGGTCCAGCCATCGGTGAAGGAACGGTGATGCGACACGGCCTCCTCGAGTGGCTGGCCCGGCGCCCGGCGCGCGAGCGCCGGTTCCTGCGGCTGGGCGCAATCGTGCTGGCCGTCTGGGTTGGGGTCACGCTGGGGCTGCGACCTTACGTCGCGGGGCGCCGCGCGCTCGGCGAGCGGCTGGAACGCGCGCGGGACCTCCTCGCTCGTGAGACACAGCTCTTGGCTGATGCCGGTGGGTTCGCAGCGCGCTATGCGGCCATCGAGCGGGCCGCGCTGGCGGAAGCCCCCCGTCTCTTCGCCGGGCCCGATCTTCTCACCGCATCGAGCGGGCTCGCTTCGTATGTCGGCAGCCAGGCCGGCACGCAGCGTGTCATGATGCAGCAGACTGAGTCGAGGCCGCCCGAACCCGCTGCACCCGGGGTGGTCAGGCTTCGGGCCGACTTCCGCGGTGTGAGCGACCTGGAAGGGATCGCCGGCTTTCTCGCGGCGCTGGAACGCGGGCCCAAGCTGGTGTCGGTGGAGCAGCTCGTCCTGTCGCGGATCGCCGGGGTGCCGGCGCAGGGGCAGGGCGACGCGCTCGGCATCGTAGGCACAGTCGCCGGATACGCGCTTGCCGACTCCACGCAGGATTCTCCGAGCGACTCACCCCCGACGCGGCGCGACCAGATGGGAGCTCGGCCGTGAGATGGTCGCGCGTATGGACACCGACCGCGTCGTTGGCGGCATTGGGCCTCGCCGGTGCGGTTGCGCTGGTGGGCCTC
>JBOHSN010000048.1:0-29111 GCA_050733215.1 Gemmatimonadales bacterium | reverse complement strand
CTCCTCCGCCGCCCGGCCTCGGCGCGCGCCGGCGTGCGCGATCCGCTCACCCGCGAGCGCCAGGTCGCCGTCGAGCCGGCCCAGCTCCACCCTCGCCTCCGTCAGCCGCCGTGCGATCTCGCTGCGCTGCTGCTCGGCCGTCGCCCGCGCCCGCGCCGCGTCCTCCCGCCGCGCCTCGGCTCCCTGAAGCCGTTCGCGCTCGGCTGGGAGCGTGCTCTGGAGGTCGCGGAAGCGCGCGTCCATGCCGGCCGACTCGGCCGTCAGGCGATCGAGGTGGCGGCGGGCCAGAGTGAGCTGCACGTCGTACTTCTCCTCGGTCAGCTTCGCGTACCGTTCCGCCTTGCCCTTCTGCCGAGCGAGACTCCGGATCTGGGACTGCACCTCGGCGATGAGATCCTCGACCCGCTGGAGGTCGGCCGCGGTCTCCTCCAGACGCCGCTCGGTCGCGTGCTTGCGATCGCGGTAGAGGCCGATTCCCGCGGCTTCCTCGAAGAGCGAGCGGCGCTCGTCGGCCCGGTCCGAGAGCAGGGCCTTGATCATGTCGGTCTCGATCACGACACCCGCGTCGCTGCCCAATCCAGTGCCGCGCAGGAGATCCTGGATGTCGCGCAGCCGTACCGGGGAGCCGTTCAGCAGATAGTCGCTCTGGCCCGAGCGGGAGAGCCGCCGCGCGATGACGACCTCGCGATAGGCGATCGGGAGATCGCCGTCGCTGTTGTCCAGGTGGAGCGCCACCTCGGTGAGATTCACCGGCCGCCGGGTCGCGGAGCCCTGGAAGATGACGTCCTCCATCTTGCCGCCGCGGAGCAGCCGGGCGGACTGCTCGCCCAGCACCCAACGCACCGCGTCCGACACATTGGACTTGCCGCATCCGTTGGGCCCCACCACGGCAGTCACGCCCTGCTCGAACGTGAGCGACACGGTGTCGGCGAACGACTTGAACCCGGAGAGCTCCAGCCTGGTCAGCTTCATTGCTGCTCCTCGGTCGAGATGACGAACGACGGCATCCCCAGCGTACGGCCGGTGGCCTCGGCCTGCTCGCGAGTCGCGTAAGGTCCGATCACCACGCGGTACGCGTCTTCGCCGCGCTTCGGCGCGAGCACCGACGCCGGCAGCCCGGCGCTCTTGAGCTTGGCGGTAAGCTCCTGGGCCCACTCCGGGTTCCGGGAGCTGCTCACCTGGAGATAGACCGTGGCGCCCGCCGCCGCGGAGTCCGCGGCCGCGGAATCGGCTGCCAGGTCGTCCCGTTCCTCGCCCGCCGGGAGCCACGCAAGGGGCAGCCAGGCGTCGTCGGCTCCCCCATCCACCTCGCCGGTCACGGGGAATCCCTCAGCGGCGAGATCGAGCGCGCGCACGTCGTCGCGGGCGCGCACGAGCAGCGTGCGCTCTCCGGCGACGACGGGCAGGTCGTCGCTCCAGCGGGCGGGCACCGTGCCGGCGAGCCGGTCGGAGGAGAGGTCCACGACCCAGACGGAATCCCCCCGTTCGGGTCGAGCGAGCAGCCAATGCCCGTAGAAGTGCATGCGCAGCTCGCGCGCTGCACCGGGGAGCTCGATCGTCTCCAGCGTCTCCCCGCTCAGACGGTCGAGCACGCGGATGTCGCCACGCTGCCGCGCGACATAGAGCCGGTGGCCCGAGGGCGAGAAGGTCACCGCGCGCACCCCCCCGGGAACCTCGAGTGAGCGCACCGGGGCCTGCGCCTGTGGCTCGTACAGCACGACGGCGGTGTCGGCGGCGACCGCGATCAGGTCACCGAGGTACGTGGCCGCTGCGCGGCCCGCGGGCAGATGCACCGCCGCTCGGGCCTGATCGGGGCTCAGCAGCACGGCCTCACCTCGACCGCCCTCAGGGAGCACGACGAGCCCACCCTGCCGCGTACCGAACAGGTCGCCGGGTGCGCCGGCCAGCCGGGGGCGGAACTTGACCGGTGCGCGTCGGACGAATTGGGTGACGGCGGAGGCGGAGTCCACGGCATAGAGCGCCCCATCCGGGCCGACGACCGCGTGCCGGACCCGGGGCAGAAACGGACGCACCCGGCGGGACTCCAGATCGAGTCCCACGAGATTCTGCTTGTCGTCCACGGCGTAGACCAGCCGCTGCTCGAGGTCCGCGCCGACCACGGTGGCGAGTGGCGGAAGCTTGTCGGTCTGCTTCCACGCCGACGGCTCGAGCGCGGGGACCCGGTATAGGCGGGCCGCTCCCTTGTCGCGGGGAAGCCGGAGTACGCTGGCGGCGGGATGGGACCGGGGGGCGTCGGGGAGCCGGCCGCTCTCCGAGTCACCGCCGCAGGCGACGATGCCTAGGAGCCCGGCAGTCAAGATGCGAGCTATCTGTCGAAGAGTCACGGAGATGAAACATAGAAGCAGGGCGGTAAAGGCGGTACCGGCGGTACCGACGGCAAGGCGGGCGGAAAGCAAGAAGGCGGCCTCGGGAACACCCGGTGCCGCCTTCAGACTATTTGCTCTCCCGTACCGCCTCTACCGCCCGTACCGCCCGTACCGCCTTTACCGCCTACGCAATTGCCTGCCGACCAGTCAACCTACCCGCGTCGTCAGAACGCGGGTCCCAGTGACAGCGTCCACAGGTGATCTACCCCAGCGCGCCGGAGCGGACGGGAGTAGTCGAGCCGGAGAATGAGGAAGCCGAACAGGTTCGATCGGAGCGACGCGCCGTAGGTCATCAGCGGATCGCGCACGTTCACCGGGTCGTCCCCCGGGTCGCGCTTCCACTTGAGCGTGTTGCCGTCCTCCCACGCGAGGCCGATGTCGAAGAACAGGGCGGCTTCGATCGGCGGGATGGCCGACGGCATGTTGCGGAAGATCTGCGGTGTGAGCAGGGGGAAGCGGAGCTCCGCGGTGCCCACCGCGATGCGGGTGCCGACGAGCCGGTCCAGCGCGGCGCAGCCGGTCTGGGTGCCGGGGTCGTCGGCGAGCAGGCACTCGTTCCGCCGGTACGAGCCCGATGTGTTGCCGCGGATCAACTCGGGAATGCCGGCGAAGATACGGAATTCGCGCTCATCGCGGCCGATCCGGCCCACGAACAGCCCGCGGGTGGCGAACGTGACCGGCCCCGCGATCTTGTCGTAGCGCCGATAATCCGCGAGCAGCTCGGTGAACTGCCAGTCGCCGATGTTCTGCCCCACGCTGAGCCGATATCGCCGGCCGGCGAACGGGGCGGTGTAGCCGAACAGCGAGTTGTCGAACACCAGCGCGGCGCTCGGCTGGAAGTAGGCCTTCGAGTCGATGTCGAACTGCTGCACCGTGATGTCGCGGAAGATGTTGATCGGCTCGACGATCCGATACACGTCCTCGCTCACGTTGGTGCCGCGGAGCCCCAGCTCGAGCCGCTGGAAGCGGCTGAACGGGTAGCTCGCCTGTGCGAAGACCGAGCGGAACACGAGCCGGCGGATGTCGGTGATGAGGCTGACCTCGCCCGGGACCGGCACGTCGCCGACGTACGCGCTGAGGTCGGTGTAGAAGTACGGCTCCTGCTGCACCCCCACCGCCCAGTTCAGCCGGCGCGACAGGTTCGAGTACGCCGCGAGCACCTGCGCCTCGGTGATGCGTCCGTTCACGAAGCCGGCGAAGAGCAGGTTGTGGTTGCCCAGCATATCGCTCAGCTGGACCGCGCTGCCGCCGTACAGTCCCTGCCCGAAGTTGTCGCGCACGTAGCCGATCGTGGGCCGCGCGATGTAGTCGGCCGAGAAGCCCACCTTGTACGGCTTGAGAGTGAACTCGCTGGTGTCGGGCAGCGCGAAGCTCGCCGAATCGAGCAGCCGGGCGATGCTGACAGGCGCCACGAACTTGCTGGTATCGGAGAGGCGGCCGAGATCCGCGGAGGAGCGGAAGCCCTGCGGCCCGCGATAGATGGAGCCGCCCTCGCCGACCTGGGGACCCGAGGGAGCGGGCGCGGCGGTATCGGCGGTCTCGGCGTGGGCCCGCGCGACGGCCGTCGCGCTGTCGCCGGACACCGGGGCGTACGGCGCGCGCTTCAGCGCACGCGGGTTGGTGAGCGAGTAAACGTCGTACTTGCCGCTCTCGTAGTACACGAACGCGAGGCGGTCCGCCCCGTGGGCCCAGGAGAGCACCGGCGACAGCGGGGTGATGCCCTGGGCCCCGGTGAAGAAGTCCGTGATCTGGAAAACGTTCTTGGCGTCGAAGTCGTAGAGGAAGATGTTGCTCACGCCGTTCCGGTCGGACACGAACGCGATGGACCGGCCGTCGGGAGCCCACTGCGGACTCACATTCTTCCCCTCGCTCATGTGGTCGAGCACCTCGACCGCGCCGCCGTCCAGGCGGTACAGCGCGATGCGCCAGTTGCCGACCGCCAGGGTGCGGAAATCGGTCTCCGGACCGCGATCGGTGGCAAAGGCGATGGTGCGCCCGTCCGGCGACCACACCGGGTGCAGGTCGGCGTACTTGTCCTCGGTGAGGCGGCGCAGTCCGGTCCCGTCGGCGTTCACGACGAACAGATCGGACAGACCGCCGTCGTACCCGGTGAAGACGAGCTGCTCTCCATCCGGGCTCCAGGAGGGCGTGGAGGCTCCCGAGAGCTTCACGGGGATGGACCGGACGCGCTGGTTACGGGCAGCATCGGCGATCACGATCTCGTCGCGCGGGCCCTTCTTGGCCACGAACGCGAGATACTTGCCGTCGGGCGACCAGGCCGCCGCCGAGTTGATGAACCGGTAGGTCTCGTAGTTGCTGCTGTACGTGGATTTGAGAATCCGGCGCTTGACCTTGCCGGTGTGACCGTCGGCCAGATAGAGATCGACGAAGTAGAAGTCCTTCTCGCTGAAGTAGGCCACCAGCGAGCCGTCGGGGGAGAGCGCCGGCGCGAGATGGAGCGTGCCGTCGGAGCGATCTTCCGTGAGGAGCGAATCGGAAACCGCCCGGGCGCGCACGCGGGAGCCCACCTCGGGCAGGTACTGCTTCTGCACCGCGTCGCGCCACTGGGCCGAGAGCTGGTTGAGGCTCAGGCCCGTGACGCGCTTCACGGATGCGTCGATGCCGCCCTGCACGGTGCCCCGCAGGATGTCGCCGATGGCCTCGTCGCCCCAGCGCTCGCCAACGTAGGACCAGATGGCGTGCCCGAACCGGTACGGGAAGTAGCGGGGGTCGTAGGTCAGCTGCTCGATCGTCGGCAGCGAGTCGGTGAGCGCCGCGTCCCGGAGCCACATGGCGGTCTCGGGGGTGGTAGGCCCGAGCGAGAGGTACTCCGCCATTCCCTCCATGAACCAGAGCGGCGGCTGGATCTGGAGCACGCCCTGGAGGGCCGACCCCCCGCGGCCGTGCGAGAACACGTCGAGCTGGAACTGGTGGGTCATCTCGTGCGCGAGCACGTGATCGATGTCGGCGTACGACCCGGTGAGCGGCATGATGTTCCGCTGCTTGAAGAAGTCGGTGAAGCCGCCGGTGCCCTCGCCCACGTCGCCCGTGGTGGTGTTGGTCTGCTGGAAGTCCGAATGCGACGCGTAGAGGATGATCACCTTCCGCTCGCGGAAGCGGTGCCCCAGCACGCGCGAGAGGCGCGCGTAGGAGCGCTCCGCCATGCGGGCCGCGTCCATCGCCGCGACCCGCTCTCCGGGATAGAAGTGAATGTCGAAATGCTCGGTCTGGATGATCTGCCAATCGAAGGTGCTGTACTGCACCTTGTTCTGGCCGAAGTACTGCGCCGACAAGAGCGCGGGCGTACCGAGCAGCAGAAGCAGCGCCGCACCGCAACGACGAAGCATAACGTCTCCGCTCAGGAGGACCGGATCAGAAGTTCCGGTGCGTCGCCCCAGAGTCGCTCGAGTTGATAGAACGAGCGGGTCTCGGGATGGAACAAATGAACCACGAAATCCACGAAATCGAGCAGCACCCACTTGCCGCCCGGCAACCCCTCGACATGATGCGTACGGTGGCCCCGGCGTTGCAGCGTTTCCACCACCCGTTCGGCGATGCCGCGCACGTGCGCGTCCGACGTGCCCGAGGCTATGACGAAGAAATCGGTCGCATTGCTAAGTCCCCGGAGGTCCAGCACCACGGGATGCACCGCCTTCAGGTCGTCGATTGTCTCCACCGCCAGCCGGAGCGGCTCCGGCAACCGCGGCGCGCCGGCCGCGCTCATGCCGCGCCGTCCTCGACCTGGTAGAACACCGCCCAGGCCCCCGGGCCGACGTGGGTGCCGAGCACCCCCGTGGCCATCGCCACGATACAGTCGCGGGGCTGATACGCGGCGACGAGCGCCGTCCGTACCCGTTCGGCCACCTCCGGGGCATCCGCGTGCACCACCCCGAAGCGTACGGCCCTGGGCCTGGGCGTGAGCTGCCGCTCGAGCAGCGACAACACCCGCGGCACCAGGTTCTCCTGGCCGCGTACCCGATCGACCGGCACCACGCGGCCGGCGTCGTCGATCGAGAGAATCGGCTTCACATCGAGCACGCCGGCCAGCCAGGCCTTACCGCGGGTCACGCGCCCGCCGCGGATCAGGTAGTCGTAGCGGTCCACGGTCAGAAACATACCCGATTGCCGCCCGACCCGGTCCAGCTCCCGCGCGATCTCCGCGCCCTTCCACCCAGACTCAGCCAACTCGGCCCCGCGCAGCGCCCGCAGGCCGAGCCCGAGCGAGGCGGTCCGGCTGTCCACCACGTGGATGTCGGTGAGTCCGGCCGCCCGCACCGCCGCCTGCGCCGACTGGCAGGTGCCCGAGAGGCTCCCGCTGAGGAGCACGGCCACGACCTCATCGGCCTGCTCCCGGGCGTCGCGGAGGATGCGGACGAACTCGGCCGGCGTGGGCTGGGACGTCGTGGGCAGATCCTTGGCCGTCCGAAGCCGCCGGTAGAACTCGTCGGGCCGGAGCTCGACCCGATCGCGAAACGTCGCATTCCCGAACATGACCTGGAGCGGCACCATGGCGATGTGATGCCGATCCAGCACGCCGTCCGGAAGGTCGGCGGAGCTGTCGGTCACCACGGCCACAGGGCGCCGCTCCACGTGCGCGAGGCGCCGGTGCTGCGCGCGCATGTCGTCGGCCTTGGTGGTCTCGACCCGACCCCAGCGCGCGGCATAATTGAAGACGGCCTCGGGCGTATCGGTATGCACATGCAGCTTCAGGATGTCGGCCATGACCGCAACCACGATCGAGCCGCCGAACGCATGCATCGCCGCGCGGACCTCGTTGGCCGGCGGCAGCTGCTCGCCCCGCACCAGGACCTCGGTGCAGAACTGGAAATCCCGTTCGGCAGCGACCTCGATCATCGCGGCCGGCGCCATCTCGGAGATCAACTGCTCGACCGGCACGGCGAGGATGGGGTCGCCCTCGATGAACCGGACCACACCCTCGATCATGCGGACGAACCCCTTGCCGCCCGCGTCCACGACACCCGCTTCCTTGAGCACGGCCATGAGCTCGGGGGTCCGGGCCAGCGCGCGCTCGGCGTCGGCCAGCAGCCGGGCCATGAACTCGCCGATGTCGGCGGAGTCGGCGGCGGCGCGCTCCGCGGCCGCGGCCGCATCGCGTGCCACCGTGAGGATGGTGCCCTCCCGGGGGTCGTCGAGCGATTCGTAGAGGCGGTCCGCCCCCCGGCTGAGCCCGGCCGCGATGTCGCGCGTCGTCGCATGCCGTGTGTCACCCAACGCCTCGGCGAACCCCATGAGGAAATGCGCCAGCATCATGCCCGAGTTGCCCCGGGCGCCGAGGACCGCGGCGCGAGCCGCGGTCCTTGCGGTCTCCGGAAGCGGCGCGTCGCCGAGCGCGCGGAGCGCGTCGGCGACGGCACGAAGGGTGAGACTGAAGTTGGTGCCCGTGTCCCCGTCGGGAACGGGGAAGATGTTGATGCGGTTGATCTCGTCCCGGCCGGCGGCCACCCAATCGGCCGCCGCGAACAGCGAGCGCGAAAGGCGCGGCCCGTCGAGGTAGGCGATGCCGACCGTCATCGCGGTCCGGCCTTACTCCGGGACCACCGTCAGCCGCACCTCGGCATGCACCTCGGGATGGAGTCGGATGGCGACGCTGTGCGCGCCGAGCGTCTTGATGGGCTGCTCCAGTTCGATCCGGCGCCGGTCCACCGCATGACCTGCACTCGCCAGCGCAGCCGCGATGTCCTGGGGGGTGATCGACCCGAAGAGCTTCCCCTCCTCACCCGCCTTGCCGCGGAGCGTGAGGGTCAGCGCGCCGAGCTGCGCCGCGACGGCCTCCGCCGCCGTCTTCTCCGAGGCCTGCCGGGCCGTCCGGGCGCGGGTTTCTCCGGCGATACGCTTCTTGTTGCCCTCGGTGGCCTCGTACGCGAGACCGCGAGGCAGCAGGAAGTTGCGGGCGTAGCCCGGCTTCACGCGCACCAGCTCGCCGGCCTTGCCGAGCGACTTCACGTCCTCGCGCAGGATCAGCTCCATCATCAGTCTTACCCTCCCGTAGCCGGCGACATCCGACGCCGGAAATCTAGCCAGGTGTCGGCGAGCCCGAGCAGCGTGAGCCCGCCCACCACGAACGGCAGGAACACGAACGCGGCGATCGCCGCCGCCGTCGTGGCCGGCGCGCCCACGCGCCCGGCACTCGAACGGACGACCGCCATGCCGCGGGCGGCGTACAGGGCGACGGCGATCAGCACCAGGTTGGCCCCTGCGTCCCGCGAAGCGCCCTCCGGCGGCAGCAGGGCGAGGGCGAGCCCCACCACCGGCAACCAGACCAGCTGATCGCTGAACCGGAACGTCGCAAACGGGCCGGGCCGATCTCCGATTGGACGGCGGGCGATGGCGTGATGAAGCATCCACGCGAGCGTGAGGCCCAGCAGCGCCTGCACGAACACGACGCCCGGCACGACCGCCGCCCACCCTTTGGCAGCCTCGGCGGCGTGCCAGAACGGGACGGCCGTGTCGGCGCCGGCGGCCAGCTCCGCTCGGCGAGCCAGCTCGCTGAGGGCGTGCCCGAGCTCCCGTCCGACCGCCGCCTCGAGCCGGGCCCAGCCGACGCCGAGGGCGGCGCACCACACTGCAAATCCGGCAAACGCGGCGCTCGTCGCGGCGAGCGCGCGTTGGAACACCGGGGCCCGCCAGGCCAGCGAGAGCGCGAGAAAGCCGCCGGTCGCAAGCACGCCCACGGCGCGCAAGGCCTGGGCGGCCACGGCGCCGGGCTGCCACAGCCATATGGCGAGCCAGGCCGCCGACGCGCCGAGCCAGAGAGACTCGCGCAGCGTGGACGGCCTGGACAGGAGCAGCAGACCCGCCAGGGGACCGAGGAGGAAGACGGGGGGCGCGACCAGCAGGTACAACAAGGCCAGCAGGGCCGAACCGGTCCGTCGGCCGGCCGCGGCGGTCAGCCGGCCTGGCCCTTGATGTAGGGCAGAAGCGCAAGCTGGCGCGCCCGCTTGATGGCGGTGCTCAGTTGCCGCTGGTGCCGCGCGCAGGTGCCCGACAGCCGGCTGGGCAGCATTTTGCCCCGCTCGGTCAGGAACCGCTGGAGTGTGCGCTCATCCTTGTAGTCGACGATCCGGACGCCGGACTCGCAGATGGCGCAGGTCTTCTGGCCGCGTCTCATTCGTCGTCCTCCTCGTCGCTCTTGCCGGTGCTCACGGGCACCGGCTGGGCGCCTTCATGGACCACGACGAGGAACCGCAGCACACCCTCCTCGAGCTTGATGGCTCGCTCGAACTCGGGGAGCGCGGTCCCGACCGTCTCGAACTTGGAGACCACGTAGTACCCCGTCTCATGCTTCCGGATCGGGTACGCGAGCGTGCGCTTGCCCCAGTGATTCACCTGAGGCGCCTCGCTGCCCGGCTGCTGGATGAGAGCGTGGAACCGCGCGAGCCGCTCGTTGATGGCCGACTCTTCGAGCGCGCTGTCGAAGATGTAGACGACTTCGTACGGACGAACCATGATCCCGCCTTCCCGTGGACTGGACGCCCCGACCCGCGGAGGGCCGAGGAGGAGGCTCAAACGTAACCATCCAAAGTAGGGCGACCCGCGCGGCAACGGAAGGGCGGAACGGCCGCGCTAGCTGCTGAATCGGAAGAGCATCACGTCGCCGTCGCGGACCACGTACTCCTTGCCTTCTGCCCGGGCCAACCCCTGTTCCCGCGCGCCTTTCCATCCTCCCGCCCGAACGAAATCGTCGTAACCGACTGTCTCGGCACGGATGAAACCTCTCTCGAAGTCCGAGTGGATCACCCCGGCGGCCACCGGCGCCTTGTCACCGTGGTGAATGGTCCAGGCACGGACTTCCTTCTCACCCGCGGTGAAGTAGCTGAGCAGGCCGAGCAGGTGATAGGCTGCGTGCGCGAGCCGGTCGAGTCCCGACTCACTGAGGCCCAGCGAGTGGAGGAATTCTCCGCGGTCCTCCGGGGCAAGCTCCGCCAGTTCCGCCTCGACCTTGGCTGAGAAAATGACGATCTCCGCCGGTTCCCGGTCGCGCTCGAGCGCCGCCCGCAGCGCATCGACATAGGGGTTGCCGGCGACCACGTCGCCTTCGGCGACGTTGGCGGCGTACAGTACCGGCTTGGCCGTGAGCAGGTTGAGGGATCGCCAGGCGGCGCTCTCCTCCTCGGTGGGCGTGACCGCGCGGGCGGGCTTCCCCTCCGCCAGGACGGTGCGCACGGCCTCGAGCAGCCGCTGCTCCGTCCTCGCCTGCGGATCACCCGACTTGGCGGTGCGCGCGGTGCGGTCGAGCCGCTTCTCCACGGTGGCGAGGTCGGCGAGCCCGAGCTCGATGTTGACCACCTCGCGGTCGCGCACGGGGTCGGTCGAGCCCATCACGTGCTGGATGTCCGGATCGTCGAAGGCGCGGATGACATGCACGACGGCATCCACCTCGCGGATGTTGGCAAGGAACTGGTTCCCCAGGCCTTCCCCCTGGCTGGCGCCTTTCACCAGCCCGGCGATATCGAGGAACTCGACCGTGGCCGGCACCGTGCGCTCCGGTGCGACGAGCGTTGTGAGCTCGTCGAGCCGCGGATCGGGGACGGTGACGACGCCGGTGTTGGGCTCGATGGTCGCGAATGGGTAGTTGGCGACCAGCGCCCCCGCCGACGTAAGGGCGTTGAAGAGGGTGGACTTGCCGACGTTCGGAAGACCTACGATTCCCAGGCGCAGCATGTTTGTGCTATCCGCTATCGGCTATCGGCTATCGGCTATCCGCTATCGGCTATCCGCTATCCGCTATCTGCGCTCACCGCCGTCGCTCGGCGCCCGCGGCCGTCCTGGAATGACCGCGGCCAGAGCGGATAGCCGATAGCGGATAGCCGATAGCGGATAGCCGATAGCGGATAGCGGATAGCCTCACTTATTGAACCTTGTCATGGCGATCTCGATTCCGTCCGCCAACCAGCACTCCACCGCGTCCGCCATCGGGTCGAGCAGGTCATGCACGGCCCGCCGCTCCTCCGGCAGGAAATCCGCCAGAACGTAGTCGGCGAGGTCGTCCACCTCCGGCGGCTTGGGCCCGACCCCGATCCGGAGCCGGGCATAGTCCTGCCGCTGGAGCGCGCCTTCGATGCTCTTGAGGCCGTTGTGGCCGCCGGCGGACCCGGCACCGCGGAGCCGGAATGTGCCTACAGGCAGCGCGACCTCGTCCACGAGAATCAGCAGATGCTGTGCGGGATCGAAGTCGGGGCGGGCGCGGAAGGGCGCGAGCGCCGCGCCGCTCCGGTTCATGTACGTGGTGGGTTTGACGAGCCGCACCTCGAAGCCGGCCACCGTGCCCCCGGTTTCGCGGGAACGCTCGGCCCGCTTGAACGGCGCGAGTGACCAGCGGCGCCCCAAGTGGTCCGCCAGCAGAAACCCGGCGTTGTGCCGGGTCTCCGCGTACTCGGGGCCGGGGTTGCCCAGCCCCACGATGGCGCGCAGCAGGCGGCTACTCTTCGGCCTCGCCCTCGTCCTCGGGCTTCGGCTTGCGGATGAGTTCCGGCTCCGATGTGACGGCGACCTCCTCGGCTGGAGCGGGCGTCTCCTCGGTGCGCGGTGCCACGACCGAGCAGATCGCCAGCTCGGGCGCGTTCACGATCCGCGCCTTGGGCGCCGTGGCGTCGCGGACGAACAGCGCCTGCCCGATGCCCAGGGCGGTGACGTCGAGCTCGATGTGCGGCGGGATATCGCCCGGGAGCACCTCGATCTCGAGCGAATAGAGGACCTGGTCGAGCACGCCGCCGAAGTTGCGCACGCCGTCGGGGATGCCGACGAGGTGGACCGGCACGTCCACGGTCACTTTCTCGTCCGCCCGGACCTCGTAGAGATCGACATGCAGGATGTCGCCCGGCTTGAGCGGATCGCGCTGGATCTCCCGGATCAGCGCTTTCACCGGGGCGCGGTTATCAATGGCGACGTCGACCACGGTGGTCGCGGCGCTGATCCCGAGCAGGGTGCGCTGCAGGGCGAAGGTGTCGAGCGTGACCGACTCCGGCGGCCGGTCGTGTCCGTAGATGACGCCCGGGACCTTGCCCTCGCGGCGGAGGGTGCGGGCCGCGCCCTTGCCGGTGCGGGCGCGAAGGGCCGCGGAGATGGTGGTTTGCTGTGGCATGTTGCGTGTCCTCGGTTGGCTATCGGTCATCGGCTATCGGCTATCCGCTATCCGCTATCCGCTATCGGCTATCCGCTCGTTCCGCAGCCGCTCAGTGCCTCGCGCGGCGCGTCGAGCGGCAACGGATCAGGCGGATAGCGGATAGCGGATAGCGGATAGCGGTTTTCAATCAAACAACGAGCTCACGCTCTGATCGCTGTGGGTATATCCGATGGCCTTGGCCAGCAGCCCAGCGATCGAGAGCACCTTCAAACGGTCGAACCGCCGCTCGGGCGGAATGCCGATCGTGTTGGTGACCGCCACTTCCTTGACCGGCGAAGACGTCAGCCGCTCCACCGCCGGCCCGGAGAGCAGCGCGTGCGTGGCGCAGCAGTAGATGTCGTTGGCGCCGAGCCGTTTGAGGGCGTGGACCGCCTCGGACATGGTGCCCGCCGTATCGATCATGTCGTCGGGCACCAGGCAATCGCGCCCCGTCACCTCGCCGACCACGTTCACCACCTCGGCGATGTTGGCCGACGGCCGCCGCTTGTCGATGATGGCGATCGACGCGTTCAGCCGTTTGGCGAACCCGCGAGCCATCTTGGCGGACCCGACGTCCGGCGCGACAACCACCGGATCCTTGAGCGCCTTCTGCCGGTAGTGGCTCACGAACGCCGGCGCCGCGTACAGGTGATCGACCGGCAGGTCGAAGAACCCCTGGAGCTGGTGTTGATGGAAATCCATCGCCAGCACCCGGTCGGCACCCGCGCCGGAGACCATGTTGGCCATGAGCTTGGCGCTGATCGCCACCCGCGGCTGGTCCTTCCGATCCTGCCGCGCGTACCCGAAGTACGGAATGACCGCAGTGATCCGGGCCGCACTGGCGCGCCGAGCGGCGTCCATGAGGAGCAGCAGCTCCATCATGTTCTCCGCCGGCGGATTCGTGGGCTGGATGATGAAGACGTCCCGCCCCCGCACGTTCTCGTCGATCTTGACGAAGATCTCGCCGTCGGCGAACCGCCGGATCGTGATCTGACAGAGCGGCTGGACGAGATGCGCCGCGACCTCCTCGGCGAGGGCCCGGTTGGCGGTGCCGCTCATCAGGAGCATCTTGCTCTGGGCCTGCGAGATATCCGTCATACCGAGCCTGAAAAGTTACCCGCCGAACCGGGATCACGTCAACCGGACGAATTCCACATACGGGTCCACACGCCGTCCACACCCGGGCGACCGCGCGGGGGTGAGCGGAAACGACGGCGGCAGCCGCAGTTGGGCGCGGCCCCGCACATTTCCACTGTGGATGGTTTCCGGCCGGACGGGTAAAACTCGTCAGAACATGCCGGCCCACTCCGCACCGCAGGCGCAGCGATGGGCGCCGTGATGGTTGGCGTCGCGGTAACAGACGCACGAGGAGCGGGCGGGGTCTGGATGGGCGAGGCAGACGTGTTCCTCGCCGGACTGGGTCAAGGTGCGTTCGAGGTTGCGGGCGATCTCACGGAGTAGAGAGGCGTGGGTTGGTGATCGAGTCGTTACATGCGGCATCGCGCAGTCTCCGGGCCCGCGGCCTGAACGCCGCGGGCAGCACGACCGGGAAACGCGGGGGCAAACCCCAGGTTTTTTCGGGGGCCCGGCGAGGAAGCCGCTATGCTACGGTTTTTATTTCCACACCGCCAGTCCCCCTTTTTCCACTTCGACAATCCACGAATGCGGAGAGAATCGCGAACTGGTGAATGCAGGATGGGTTAAGCGATCAGAGCGCGGGTGCGGAGGACGCGGACGTCAGAAAAGATGAGTGATCGTGTTGGCGGCAGACGCACCGGCCGCCGCTTCAGCCACATACTCCGCGCCATCCATCCTTCGTCCGTGACCGCGCCCGCGAACGCCGCCCCCTGCCGCTCGCGTCGTCGATGGCGGCGACGGCGGAGCCGATCATGGGGAGACCCGTCCGGTTCTAAACGACGCGCTCGCGCCGTGCGGCCGTGAAAGAGCTGAGTGGGCGGATGCGGGGGGGAGGGCCGAGGAGCAACGCGCGAGCCCGCAGCCGATGGGCGGCGGCCACCGGATCCGCCACGGCGGCGAGCCTCGCTTCCGCGAGGTAGTCGCGCGTCACCGTCTGCCGGGCTTCTGCTTCGGCGAGGAGCTCCTGCGAACGCGCCAGCGCCTGGCCGATCTTCTGCGCGAGCGCCTGGGACGTGAACGGCTTCGTAAGGAACGACTGCGGCCGCAGGCCGAGGTTCTCCTGGAAAATGGTTGCGTTCAGTCCGCCGGACATGCCGATGACTCCCAGCAGCGGGCGCAGCGCGGAGAGCACCTCGGCAACCGTGATGCCGTCGATTTTGGGCATGTCGATGTCGGTCAGGACCAGATCGAGTCGCCCCTCGTGGTGCTGAATCAGCCGGAGGCCGGCTTCGCCGTCCGGTGCCTCCAGCACGACATAGCCTTCGTGCGCCAGCATGCGACACACTATGTAGGCGCCCACCGCGAGGGTCAGCGCGAACAGCAGCAGTACCCGGTGGCTGTCCGACAGTCGCAGCGGGCCACGACCCAGTAGTCGAATGCCGACACGTCGACCGGAGCATGCCGGGTCGCCGTCCTCGGCGGTGGGAAGCGGCTGCGACGGCCCCTGCGGGTTCAGAAGGCGTCCAGCAGCTCGAGTCGAGGCGCGCCGCCGGCAGGTGGGTTGGGATCGCACCTGAGGCTCATCGCGTGCCGTAGGAGAGACGCTGCCCTGGAATCATGTAGGTCGGGGTCGGCATCCATTGGCCCTGGTGGATTCGAACCACCATTAACGGATCCAAAGTCCGCTGTCCTGCCGTTGGACGAAGGGCCAGAACTGCATTAACAGTAAGCAGTGAGCAGTGAGCAGTGAACTCCGTGTTCCGCGCGCTCACTGCTCACCGCTCACTGTCTCGGGCCCCTGCACGGGGGTCGCCATCGTCTGCACCGCGCGCACGGCTCCGAACTTTCTCCCCAGCTGCAACGCCGCGTCGTCGCGGTCGCGCGCCGAGCGATACACCGCGAACAGGGTCGAGCCGGAGCCGCTCATCCGGCAGAGCAGGGGACGCGTGCCCGCGAGCGCCTCGAACGCTTGTCGCACCGCCGGCAACCGCCCGAACACCACCGACTCGAAATCGTTGCCGGAAAGTCGGGCGACGTCGCCCCAGCTCCCGAGCGCGTCCAGATCGAGCGCCACCGCCCCGCGGCGGCCGGCGCCGGTGCGCGCGGCGTCGATCCATCCATACGCCTCCGGCGTCGCCACAGCCACCGGCGGCGTGAGCAGCAAGGCAGGTGCCGCGGGCAGCGCCGGCAACCGGAGCAGTCGCTCGCCATGGCCCCACGCGAGCGCGAGCGGCGCGCCGGTGAGGAAGAACGGGATGTCGCTTCCCAGCCGCGCGGCGAACTGGAGCAGCTCGTGACGCGGCACCGGGTCGCCGGCAAGCCGGTTCACCGCGACCAGCGCCGCCGCGGCGTCGCTGGAGCCGCCGCCGAGCCCGGCGCGCACCGGAATCCGCTTCTCGAGGGTGAGGTGCACCGCGAAGCGCCCCCCCGTCGCCTCGAGCACCGCCCGTGCGCCGCGCACGGCGAGGTTCTCCTCGACGGACCCCGCGTCATCGCCGCTGACGTTGATGGTCACGCCGGCGCCCTCGCGACGCCGAGCCACGAGCCGGTCGGCCAGGTCGAGCAGGCAGAACATCGTCTCGAGCCCGTGATACCCGTCCGCTTCGCGGGCCAGGACCCGCAGCAGCGGGTTCACCTTCGCGTGAGCGCTCACCCCGATGGCGCCCGTCGCCGCCTCGCTCATGTCATCCGCGCGCGCCGCAGCCCGCCGAACCCGACGCCGGTGCGCACCGTGGACCAGAGCCCGAACAGCACGATCGGCACGAACGTCGTCACGTGGTAGGCAAGCGCGTAGGAGAAGCTTCGATCCTGCGCGACGCCATACAGCGCCAACCCGGCCACGATCGCGGCCTCGAACGGCCCGACGTAGCCGGGCGTGGACGGCACTGACACCCCGAACACGAGCAGGCCCTGCACCAGCAGCGCGCCCGTGAAGCCGACCGGGATGTCGAAGGCCGCGAAGCAGATCCAGAACGACGCCGCGTTTACCAGCCAGAGCACCAGCGACCAGAGCAGCACGGGCGCCAGCCGACGCGGAGAGTCCAGGGCAGCCAGCCCCTGCCGGATGCCTTCGATGAGCGCCACCAGGCGGTCGGCGATGCGAGCGGACGGCACCAGTCGCCGCACGAGGCGCTCGGCGGCGAGGGGACGGGCCACCACCAACGCGCCGGCGACCAGGCCGGCGGTGCTGAATGCCGCCGCCAGTGCGGCCAGACGGGCGACCGGCACGCCCCCGATCGCGATATCGGACCCGAGGCCCGGACTCGCGAGGGCGAGGGTGAGCAGCAGCACGACGGTGAGGGCGTCGAAGATCCGCTCCACCGCGATGGATGCGAGCGCGGTGGTGAACCGGACGTCGGCGAGCCGCGCTATCGCGAACGGGCGCACGATCTCGCCGGCGCGAAGCGGGAGCACGTTGTTGGCCATGAACCCCATGGCCGTGGCGTGCCAGAGCGGTCCGAACGGAAGGCGAGCGCCGCCCGGCCGCCGGAGCAGGTGGCGCCACCGGATCGTGCGAATGGGGAATGTGATCGTCGCGACGACCACGGCGGCGAGCAGCGGGAGCGGCCGGGCGGAGGCCAGATACCGGCGCACGTCGTCCAGATCGACCTGCCGGAGGATGAGCGCGAGCAATCCGGCCGAGATCGCGATGCCCAGGAGGGAGGTCCACAGCCGCGAGCGGCTCCCGGGCTTACTCGGCGTCGGCAAGCGCGAGCGGAACGAGGTCGAGGAGCTCCTGCACGAGCGGCCGGGCGGTTTCCATGTCACCGCTCGCGAGCCGCGCCCCGATCAGCGCCCGGAGCTCTGCGGCGCGCTCGAGCGCCCCGCGGCCACTGTAGCAGAGGCTCTCGATGGAGACGACGGGGTCGCTGGCGAGGGCGGCGAGCGATGCCTCGCCTAATGCCTCCTCCTTCATTCGGCGCTGGTAGCCCGACAGTCCTGCCTCCAGCGGGGAACGCCCCGGCGGCACACCCGGAAGCTCCAGCGACTCGATCGGCACGACGGCATCAGCCGCCGCCGTGGCAGCCGGGGGTCTGGCGGCTTCGGGTTTCGGTGCCGGCTCGATACGCAGCAGGTCGATTCGATGCGCCACGTCGAGGATGCGGCGCGACAGGTACATGCGGTCCGGCGACGCGCCCCCGGTGCGCAGCATCTCGCCGGTGTCGCGCAGGACGCTCGCGAACTCACCCCGGCGGGTCCGGACCGTTCCCGCGGCCACCGCCTCACGGGTCGCGCGCGCCAGCACCGCGTGCGCGGCGCCGATCGGATCCGTGTGCGGCGCGCCGGCCGCCCTCAGTGTGCCGATCAGTCGATAGAGCCTGAGGTCGAACTCGGTATCGGACCGGGCCTGCTCGAGCAGGCCGGCGGTCTGGATCAGGTGCTCGCCGAGGCTGACCAGCTCGAGCGAACCGGGTGGAGAGGGGGGCGCAAAGCGCGGAGCGCTCGTGGAGCGTTCCATGGGGGCGGGCTCGCCGGCAGCGTAGAGCGTCTCGATGGGGACGACGTCGCGCTCGACGGCGAACGCCTCGAGCAGGCGCTCGGTGAAACGACGCGGCTCCTCGGCGTCCGCATCCGGCACGCCGCGATCGGCGATGTCGCGGGCCACGCGCGACAAGGCTGCGGCGCCCGCCTCCAGCACCGAATCCACGCGCGGTGGCGGCGCGTGCACGCGGGTCAGGTCGCTCACCGCGAGCTCGATGCCGTCGAGGATTTCGGGCAGTGGAGGAAAGTCGGGGAGCTCGGCGAGACCCTGCAGCGACTGCATGCGCCGGAGCACCATGTAGAGCGGCTCGCGGTCATTGGGCTCCGCGCGGAACGCGCGTGCAGCCCGGTCGAGCGCGCTCGCGATCAGGGCGCCCTCCCGCGCCACGAAGGCGCGAACGCCGGTCTGCAGCTCGCCGGGCGGAGCGCTCCTGAGCCGCGCGGCCTCGAGCGGTCCCTGACCCGCGAGCGATTCCAGGTAGGCCGCGACCCGGGCGGCGCGCGCGGCGTCGGTCTCCTGCCACTCGGGCACGCGGCGCACGAGCAGCCGGAACTCCTCGATCGCCTGGCTCGCCTGCTCCAGGGTGGCGGGGTCCCACATCCGTTTGCGGTCGCGGAGCACCCGGCCGAGCGCCTCGAAGCCCCCGGCGGCGCGGGCGAGCTGCGGCAGGTTGGCCATGAGGGCCGAGCCGCGGAGCGCGCGAGCGGTACGGATGATCTCTTCCGGCGGCGGCCCCTGGGGCGTAGCGAAGATCTTGTCGAGACGGTCGAGGCACTCACCCGCCTCGAGGGCGAAGAACGCGGCGGGCCCGAGCGGGTTCGACATGGGACCTCGGCGGGAGCGGGAATGGACCTGCGGAGAAGTGTAAGGCGTGGCCCGGAACGCGAGCAAGCCGACTATCTTCTCCGCCCTATGCAAGCCATGCGAATTTTCTCCACCGCCGTGCTCGCGGCCCTGCTGCTCGCGGGGGGCGGACCCTCAGGGGCACCGTGAGCTGCGCGGGTCAGACGACCTGATCGTGCGGCGGGCCGCGACCGGGCTCGGGCTGGTTCTTGCGCTGGCGGCACCCGGGCACGCAGCCGGGCAGGGGCCCGGTTCGCCGCTCGCCGCCAGAATCCGCGAATACGTCAGGGCCGAGCAGCCGCGCATCCTCGCCGAACTGGTGGACTTCCTCCGGGTTCCCAACCTCGCCTCCGACAGCGCCAATATCCGAGCCAACGCCGCGCTTCTCCTCCGTATGCTCGAGCGGCGGGGCGTGGCCGCCCGGCTGCTCGAGTCGCCGTCGGGCGGGCCGCCGGCCGTGTTCGGCGAGCTTCGCGCGCCCAACGCCACCCAGACCCTCGTGCTCTACGCCCACTATGACGGCCAGCCGGTACGGACCGCCGATTGGGGCACGCCGCCGTGGACGCCCACACTGCGTGCCGCGCCCGGCCGGCTCTCCGATCCCGTCGTGGGCCTGCCGCGCGGCGCCGACACGATCGCGCGCGAGGCGCGACTCTATGCGCGCTCCGCCGGCGACGACAAGTCGCCGATCGTGGCGATGCTCGCGGCGCTCGACGCGCTTCGCTCGGCAGGCTCGGCCCCATCGGTCCATGTGAAGTTCTTCTTCGAAGGGGAGGAGGAAGCGGGGTCGCCACATCTGGAAGCACTGCTGCGCGAGCACGCGGAGCTGCTCCGGGCGGACACCTGGCTCTTCGGGGACGGGCCGGTGCACGTGAGCGGCCGGCCTCAGCTCGTGCTCGGCGTGCGGGGCGCGCTGGACCTCGAGCTCACGGTGTACGGCCCCGCCCGCGCGCTCCACAGCGGCCACTACGGCAACTGGGCACCGAACCCGATCGTTGACCTGACACACCTCGTCAGCGCGATGCGGGATCGGGACGGCCGGGTGCACATCCCCGGGTTCTACGACGACGTGCCAGCGCCGAGCGCCGCCGAGCGCGCTGCGGTGCGCTCGGCCCCGCAGACCGACGACTCCGTGCGGCGGTCGCTCGGACTGCACCGCACCGAGGGCGGTGGCGCGCTCGTCGGCGAGCGGGTCCTGCTGCCGGCGCTCAACCTTCGCGGGATCACGGGCGGCGCGCTCGGGGTGAACGCCATTCCGATCGAGGCGACGGCGTCGATCGACTTCCGGTTGGTGCCGCGGCAGCGGCCGGAGCGAATCCAGCAGATGGTGGAAGCGTTCCTTCGGGCGCGCGGGTACACGGTCATGCACGGCGACTCGGCGGCGGTACCCGACGTGCCGCGCACCCGCATCGCACGCCTCCTCTGGGGCGAAGGCTACGCCGGCGTGCGGACGCCGCCGGACGCGCCGGCCGCACAACGGGCGGCGGCGCTGCTTCGCGAGGCCGCAGGATTGGAGCCGGTGATCGTCCCCTCAGCCGGCGGGAGCCTGCCGCTCGACATCTTCCGCCGCGCGCTCGGCGCGGTTCCCATCATCGTCCCGATCGTCAACGCCGACAACAATCAGCATGCAGCGAACGAGAATCTGCGGCTGGGCAATCTGTGGGACGGGATCGTGGTGTACGGCGTGCTGATGGCGAACTGGGCCATCTAATTGATCTCCAGCCGCACCACATCGCCCGGCCTCACCGAATACTGCTGCGACCAGGCCGCGTTGTCGCTGCCCACCGGGGAGGCCACGAACTGCACCGTCGCTCCCGTGGTCCAATGGGCGGGGAGCTCGAAGGTGGTCGTCCGGTTGCCGGTGGCGAGGCCAAGACGCTGCCGCTCGCCGAAGCGCACCGCGTAGATCTGCATGTCGTAGAAGTTGCGGTTCTCCACCTGCACCACGGTGCGGGCGTTCACCGGCCCGGCGCTGGTGTCCGGTTCGGGTGCGGATGCGCATGCAGCCGGGAGTGCGAGTGCGAGTGTGAGTGCGAGGATGCGGAGCCTCAGAGACATGGGACCTCCAGTTTGGAGTCGCGCGAGCCCGGTTCCCTAGCATACCGCCGAGGCGTGCCGGCGCAACGGCGTGGATCACACCCGCGCGCCGCGCACCAGTGCACCCATGGCCGTCACCGCTTCATGCATCCCGGTCAGGACGGCGCGGCTCACGATGCTGTGGCCAATGTTGAGCTCTTCGATCTCGGGGATTCCCGCGACCGATATCACGTTGACGTACGTCAGTCCATGTCCGGCGTGCACGGCCAGCCCGCTCCCGGCCGCGTGGCGGGCGGCGCGCCGGAGCTCCTCAAGCGGACCGGCCGAGGCGCGCCAGCCGTGCGCGTAGCGCCCGGTGTGCAGCTCGATCGCCGGGACCTCCAGCGCGCGGGCGACGTCGATCGCAGCAGGGTCCGGGTCGATGAAGAGACTGACCCGGCTCCCTGCCGCCGCGAGGGCATCGATGGTGCGGCGCAGGCGATCCGATGGACGCCGCAGATCGAGCCCGCCTTCCGTCGTGATCTCCTCCCGCCGTTCGGGAACCAGGGTCGCCTGAAACGGGCGCAGCCGGCAGGCGAGGGCGACCACGTCCTCGCCGGTGGCGAGCTCGAGGTTCAGCACGGTACGCACCCGCTCGGCGAGCCGCTCGACGTCGCGGTCGTGAATGTGGCGGCGATCCTCGCGCAGGTGCACGGTGATGCCGTCGGCGCCGGCCTCCTCGCAGAGCGCCGCGGCTGCGGCAGGATCGGGCTCATCCGTCTTCCGCGCTTCGCGGATCGTCGCCACGTGGTCGATGTTCACGTACAGCCGCATCGCGCCGGGAGCAGGGCGTGTCATTGCCGGGGTCTCCCGCGCCCGTTATGTTCGCACTCCGTCCTTCGCTCTGCGAGACTCCAGTGCTTCATCGGCGCCTCCTTGGTGTGATCAGCCTCCTCGCGGCCTGCGGCGGCGCTACCGCCGCCGACCCGACGCGCGCCACTGCCCCCGCGACGTCGGCGGAAGGGGCAGTGCGCAGCTTCCTCAAAGGCGTGGCCGACAGCAATCTGACGGTAATGGCGACGCACTGGGGCGGCGCCGGCGGTGCCGCGGTCCGCACCAACCAGCCGCCCGATTGGGAAAAGCGCATGGTGGTGATGCAAGCCTACCTGTCGAAGGCCGACTATCGCGTCGTCTCCGATGTGGGCTCGGGCAGCGACGCCGCCAGCCGGTCGCTGCAGGTCGAGCTGCGCCGGCCAGACTGTATCCGCGTCGTGCCGTTCACCGTCATCCGGACCTCCGACGGGTCATGGCTCGTGAACCAGGTCGATCTCGCGTCGGCCGGCAGCCCGATCAATCCCTGTCCCGGTCCGATGCGCAAAGATTCGGTGTGATGTGCTCTGGAACCCGGCGGTGCGTCCGCCGGTTCTATTCCGTGAGCTCGAGTAGGATCCCGGCCGTGGCTTTCGGGTGGACGAAAGCGATGCGCCGGCCCGCCGCTCCCGACCGAGGCGTTTCGTCGATCAGTCGGTAGCCGGCGGCGCGACATGCCGCGAGGGCGGCGTCCAGATCGGGCACGCGGTAGCAGATGTGATGGATGCCGGGGCCGCGCCGGGCCAGAAAGCGGGCGATGGGGCCATCGGGGGCCCGCGGCGCCAGCAGCTCGACCTCGGCCTCGCCGAAGGACAGGCTTACGATGGTGGCGTCATCGACGGTTTCCGGTCGATGCGGCTCGAGACCCAGCACGTCACGATAGAACGCGACCGCCGCCTCGAGATCCTCGACGGCGACGCCGACATGGGCAATACGGGGACGATCGGCCACGATCTCTCCTTATCGATGCGGATGGCTCGCCACGAGCCCAACAGCAACGGAGAATAACGCAATGAGCGCCACGAACACCGTGCACGTCAGCGACTCCACCTTCGCCGGGGAGATAGAGCAGTCCTCCGGGCTCGTACTGGTCGATTTCTGGGCCACGTGGTGCGGACCGTGCCAGGTCGTGGCGCCGGTGCTCGACCAGCTCGCCGGTGAATACGCCGGCCGCGCGAGGATCGCCAAGCTCGACGTGGATTCCAATCAGCGTACCGCTACACGGTTCAACGTGCGCAGCATCCCGAGCATTCTGTTCTTCAAGGACGGGCGGCACGTGGACACGGTAATCGGTGCCGTCCCGAAGACGACGCTCGACGCGAAGATCAAGCAGCACCTATAGGCGGTAAGGGCGGTAAGGGCGGTAGGGGCGGTAGGGGGTTGCAAGGGAGCGAAGGTACCAAGGGTGAGCACCCTTGGTACCTTTCTTCTTTGCGCACTCCTATACCGCCCTTACCGTCTTTACCGCTTACCGCCCTTTGACCCCATGCCCGGCACCCTGTATGTGGTCGCGACCCCGCTGGGCAATCTGCAGGACCTGTCTGCGCGCGCGTCCGCGGTCCTCCACGCCGTGGGCGTGGTCGCGTCCGAGGACACCCGCCGCACCGGCAACCTTCTCGCCCATCTCGGCGTACAGCCGAGGGTGCTGAGCTTCCACGCGCACTCCGGCCCGAAGCGGCTGGACACGCTGCTCCAGATCCTGGCCGACGACCAGGACGTCGCTCTGGTGACCGATGCCGGCACGCCCGGTGTAAGCGATCCGGGGGCGGCGCTCGTCGCCGCCGCACGCGCCGCTGGGTCTCCCATCGTGCCGGTGCCCGGGGCCTCGGCGGTGGCGACGGCACTGTCCGCCTCCGGCCTGCCCGCGGATCGCTATCTGTTCCTGGGTTTCGTGCCGCGGAAGGGCGCGGAGCGCGCCCGGCTGCTCGCGCGCGCCGCGCAGGAGGAGTGGTGCGTCGTGCTGTTCGAAGCCCCGGGCCGACTGGCCGCGTTGCTGCGGGATCTCGCCGCCGTGGCCGGCCAGGAGCGGCCGGCAATGGTGGCCCGCGAGCTGACGAAGCTGCACGAAGAGCTCCGGTCCGGGAGTCTCGGTGAGCTCGTGGAGTATTATTCGTCCGGGGAGCCGCGGGGCGAGATCACGGTTGTGCTGGCCGGTACGGGGGCTCCTCCCGAACCGCCCGATCGCACCGAGGAAGCGCGCGCGCTGGCCCTCGCGCTGCTGGCCGACGGAGTGACCAAACGGGAGGCGACTCAGCGGCTGGTCGCCGAGCTCGGCCTGGCGAGGAACGAGGCGTATCGCTTGGTGATGGAGCTGTGAGATGATGGACGGATGGACCGATGGACGGATGGTCCGACAGCTCCGGCGCGGTGCGAGCGTCGTCGTGCTGTGCGGGGGGGCGGTGGCCGCGGCACCGACGCGTCCGTCGGTCCATCAGTCCATCATTCCATCCGTGCCATCCGTGCTCACGATCGGCCGGCTCCACTACAACGGGGGCGGCGACTGGTACGCGAATCCCTCCAGCCTCCCGAACCTGCTCGCCGCCATCCGGAGTCGCACGGCGCTTCGCGTCGGAGGCGAGGAGCGGGTCGTCACGCTCGCTGACGACGAGATCTGGAACGTGCCGTACCTCTACATGACGGGCCACGGCAATGTGCGCTTCAGCGACGCCGAGCTGGCCACCCTGCGCGCGTGGCTGCTCCAGGGCGGGTTCCTGCACGCCGATGACAACTACGGCATGGACGAGTCGATCCGGCGGGAGCTGGGCCGGCTGTTCCCGGACCGCCGGTTGACGGAGGTGCCACTCAACCATCCGGTGTACCACCTGGTGTACGACTTCCCCCGGGGCATTCCCAAGATCCACGAGCATGACGGCAAGCCGGCGCAGGGGTTCGGCATCTTCCTCGATGGGCGGCTCGCCGTGTTCTACTCCTTCCAGACGGACCTCGGGGACGGGTGGGAAGATCCCGAAGTGCACAACGATCCTCCGGCAAAGCGGGAGGCGTCGCTCCGCATGGGGGTCAACCTGTTCGCGTACGCGGTGGGGTACGGCGGATGAGCGGCCCCGCCACGACGCGAGCGCTCGAGCGGATCGCGCGGCCGCTTCGGCTCCGACAGCGGGCCGGCTGGATGGCCGCCGGGTTCGGCGCCGCCGCGCTTCTTCTGGGAGCCGCTGCCTGGCTCGCGCGATGGCAGGTGCTCAACGCGCCGTGGTGGGTGCTCGCCGCGTGGGCCGCCGCACTGACCGCCGCCGGAGCCGTGGCGGCCATCGCCTGGCGGCACGATCTCGCGCTGAGACTGCCCGCGGTGGCCCACACGCTCGAAGACGGCGGCGGATGGCGGCGCGGCGCGCTCGTGGCGCTCCTGGAAGCACCGGCCGCCGGGACGAGCGAGGCGCTGCTCGGCCTCGCGGACGAAACCCGTGCCACCGACCTCGCCGAGCGGGGTCCGGAGGCCGCGGCACCGCTCGCTCGGCGGGTCGGCCGGCGACTCGCGGCTGGAGTCGGATTACTGGTCCTCGGCCTCGCCACGCTCGGCGCGGCGGGCCCGGTGCGCGGCGCCGCGGCGGCGCTCTGGCATCCTCGGCGTGCGTGGGAGATGACCGTCGCGCCCGTCCGCCTTGCGGCGGCCGCCGAGGTGGTGGACCGGGGCCGACCGGTGGCGCTGGATATCGAGGCGATCGGCCGGCGTCACGCGATCCTCTGGCTCCGCGCTCCCGGGGAGCGATGGCGACCGACGCCGCTCGCGCTCGACTCGCTGGGACGGGCGCGCTACGTGACCGCGCCGCTGCTGGGCGATCTCTTCGCGCGAGTCACCAGCGGGCGCCGTTCCTCCGACACGGTCGCGGTGCGGGTGCGCCTTCCCGTGTTTCTCGGCGCGCTCGCCGTCACCGCGCGGTATCCGCGCTATCTCGGGCTCGAGGACGAGCCCATTCCGGTGACCGGCGACACCGTGCTGCTGCCGGCCGGCACGCGACTCGAGACGAAAGGCACGGCCACCGCGCCGCTCGCGTCGGCGGTGTGGGCAGGCGAACGCCCGGAGACGTTGCAGGTGACGGGCGCAGGGTTCACCGGCGGGTTCGCGCCGCGAGGATCGGGCAGCTATCACCTCGCGCTGGTCACCGCCTCGGGCGCGCCGCTCGGCGGCGACAGCGTGCGCATCGCGCTCAGCCTCGTGGCCGACAGCGTGCCGCGAGTGGAGATCCCGATCCCGGGAGCCGATACCATCGCGCCGCTCACCCTGCACGTTCCCCTCGTGATCGACGCGCGTGACGACCATGGCTTCCGCGGCATCATGGTCGAGAGCCGCCGCATCGGGCGCCTGGGCACGGCCGACCCGCCGAAGCGTGAGCCCGTATCGCTGCCCGAGGGCGCCGGCGATCACGCCATCCTCTCGTTCAGCCTCGATCTCAACGCGCGCGGTCTGCTGCCCGGCGACACCGTCCGGTACTTCGCCGTGGCGACGGACAATTCGCCCAACGCCCAGGCCGGGCGCTCCCGTGAGTTCGTGCTCCGGCTTCCCACGATGAGCGAGGTCCGCGCTGCGCAGCGCGAGTCTGGGCGCGCGGTGGCGGGCCGGCTCGACAGTCTGGCCCAGGCGAGTCGCGCGCTCGAGCGGCAGACCGAGGACCTCGCGCGTGAACGGCCGCGGCGCACGGCACAGCAAGGCCGGCAAGCGAACGAGCTTCGCTACGAGGACGCGCGCCGCGCGGAGGCGGTCGCGGCCAAGCAGGAAGAACTGGTCCGCGAGGCCGAAGCCCTCAAGAACGCCATCCACGAGCTCCAGAAGAGCGCCGAGGCGGCCGGCGTCACCGACTCGGCATTCCAGCGGCAGTTGGAGGAGATCCGCCGGCAGCTCGACCGCGCACTGACGCCCGAGCTCCGCGAGAAGCTCCAGGCATTACGCGATGCGCTGCGTGATCTCAAGGCGGATGAAACCAAGGAGGCACTGGAGGATCTCGCCGAACGGCAGAAACGGCTGCGCGAGGCTCTGGAGCAGAGCCGGGAGCTGTTCCGCCGAGCGGCGCTCGAGGGCGATCTCGCCAATCTGACGCAGGAAGCGCGGGAGCTGGCGAAGGAGCAGCGCGAGTGGAACGAAGCCGTGGCGTCGGCGGACAGCACGGCCGCCACTGTGGCGGAGCGGCAGATGGCCGCGCGGGCGGACTCACTGGCGGCCTCCCTCAAGCAGCTCGACCCGGGGCTTCCCAAGGAACGTCAGGAGAAGCTGGACGACGTCGCGGGGCAGGCGCAGCAGGCGGGCCGCGAGATGCAGATGGCGGCCGGCGCCATGCGAAAGGGCCAGCGCCAGGATGCGCGCCGCCGCGGGCAGCGCGCCGCGGAACAGCTGCAGCCGCTGGGCGACCAGATTGCCCAGGAGCGGCAGGAGCTTCAGGCGCAATGGCGCGAGGAGATCACCGAGGCGCTGGATCGGGCCCTGGCGGAAGCGACCCGCCTCGGCGAGCGGCAGCTCGGGGTCGAACGTGCGCTGCGGAGAGGCGCCCCGCCCGCGCTCACCCGCGGCGACCAGGGTGCGCTCGAAGAGGGCGTGCAGCGGCTCGGCAACCAGCTCCGGTCGGCCGCGGGCAAGAACGCGCTGGTGTCGCCCGCGATCGCGGAGGCGCTCGCGATCGCGCAGCTCCAGATGCAGCGCTCGCGCGAGTCGGTCTCGTCCGCGACGCCGCACGCGCGGGAGGCCGCCGAGCGCGCGGGCGACGCGGTCGATGCGTTGAACGCGGTGGCCTACCAACTGCTTCGGGCCCGGGACAACGTCAGCAACGCGGCGTCGGGATCCGGACTGGCGGAGGCGATGGAGCGGATGCAGGCTCTCGCCAACCAGCAGGGGCGGCTCGGCCAGCAGGCGGCGGGACTGCTGCCCCAGATGGGTGGCGGCCCCGGCATGCAGCAGCAGTTGCGCCAGCTCGGAGCGCGGCAGCGAGCGCTGGCCGAGGAGCTCGAAAAGCTGCGCGGCGGCGGCCACCTTCCCGGCGCCGGCGAGATGGCGGACGAAGCGCAGGATCTCGCCCGGCGCCTCGAGGCGCAACGGCTCGACCGTGAGACGGTGCAACGGCAGGAGCGGCTCTTCCGCCGCATGCTCGACGCCGGCCGTACGCTCCAGGGGCAGCAGGAGGACGAGCAGAAGGAGCGCGAGAGCACGACGGCGAAGGACGACGATCCGAGGCTCCCGCCGGCCCTTCGCGCGAAGCTCGGCGAAGACGACGATCGGCCGCGGGTGCCGAGCTGGGAGGAGCTCCAGCGGCTCTCGCCGGAGGAGCGGCGCCTGGTGGTGGACTATTTCCGGCGGCTGGCGCAATGAGGGCGAGGGCGAGTGCGAGTGCGAGTGGGAGTGGGAGTGCGAGTGGGAGTGCGAGTGTGAGTGTGAGTGTGGCGGTCGGGCTCCTGGTCCTGGCCGGGTGGCTGGCGCCGTTGAGCCTCGTTGCGCAGCAGCCGGTGGGGGCGCGCCGCGCGTTCGATCTCGAGCGCCGCGGCAACTACGTCGAGGCGGCCGAGGCGTATCGAGGCGTGCTGGCGGCGAATCCGTCCGACGCGGCGGCGCTGTTCGGGCTCGAGCGCTCGCTGGTGGCGATGAACCGGCTCGGCGACATCCTCCCGCAGGCTCGCGCCGCACTGGCGGCGAGTCCGGCCAACGGGCCGGTGCATGGGATCCTGCTGCGGGCCTGGGCGGCGCGGGGTGAGGCCGACAGCGTGCGCGCGGTCGCCGAGCGCTGGTCGGCGGCCGAGCCGCACGACGAGACGCCGTATCGCGAATGGGGGCTGGCGGCACTGGGCCGGCGGGACGTCGTGGAGGCCCGGCGAGCGTTTCTCACCGGCCGGGAGCGCGTCGGCCGGGCCGATGCGTTGGCCGCGGAGTTGGCCCAGACCGCCATTCAGCAGCAGGACTGGCCCCTGGCATTGCGGGAATGGCTCGCGGCCATCGGTCGGGTGCCCGGTTACCGCAGCAGCGCGGTGACGACCCTGGGCCCGGCGCCGGAGTCCTCTCGCGCGGAGCTGCTGCGCCTGCTCGCGGCCGAGCGCGGTCCGACCGCTCGGCGGCTCGAGGCCGAGCTCCGAGCCCGCTGGGGTGATGCCGCCGGTGGCTTCGAGGCGCTCTCCGCGTCGCTGCCGCAGAACCGCTCGGCGGCCATCGAGGCGCTGGTCGCCTTCCTCGACCAGATCCGCTCGCAGACCGGCCCGGCGGCCCGACGCGCGCAGGCGATGACGCTCGCGGCACTGGCCGAGCGGAGCTCGGGTCCTCAGGCGACGCGCTTCCGGCTCGAGGCCGCCCAGGCGTTCGCCGAGGCAGGGGACAAGACGGCCG
>JBOHSN010000047.1:0-29251 GCA_050733215.1 Gemmatimonadales bacterium | reverse complement strand
GGGCTGGGCGGCGCGGGGGCGCAGGCGGCCACGGTGGCGGCGAGCACGAGGCGGCTAACGGCTCGCGACATCGAGCGGCGGGAGCACGAAGGCACCGAGGTGCGGCCCGGCGTAGTTCGCGCACGCACGGAGCAGAAAGGCGAGCTGATCGCGGGTTTCCTCGGGTGTGATGATCGCGTCCACGAAGCCGCGCGCGGCGGCGAAACGGGCGTCGAGCTGCTGCTCATAGTCGGCGCGCATGGACTCGATCGCGGCCTGCTGGTCGGGCGGCAGGGCCTGTTGGCTCTTCTGCGCGCGATCGATGTCGGGCCCGTGCACCGCCATCACGGCGGATTCGCCTTCCATCACCGCCATCCGCCCGGTGGGCCACGACAGGATGAAATCAGGATCGAATCCCTGCCCGGCCATCGCGTAGTACCCGGCGCCGGACGCGTGATTGACGGTCAGCACGAGCTTGGGCACGACGGCCGTGGCCATCGCCTCCACCCAGTGCGCCCCGGCGCGGATGATGCCGGCCTGCTCGGCCTCAGGCCCGACCATAAAGCCGCTGACATCCTGCACGAACAAAATCGGGAGCCGCTCCCGGCTCGCGGTCTCGATGAAGTACGCGACCTTCTCCGCGCTCTCGGCGTAGATGATTCCACCAAAGCGCGGCCGCTCGCCCGGCCGGCCCTTGATCACCCCGCGCTGGTTGGCGATCAGCGCAACCGGCCAGCCCTCGATGTGCACATGGCCGCAGATCATCTCCCGCGCGACGTCGGGCTGGAACTCGTCGAGCTTGCCCTCATCGAGCAGGCAGCCGAGCAGCTGCCGCATGTCGTACGACATCCGGTGGTCCTGCGGGAGAACCTCGTAGAGTTCGGCGGGGGGACGGGCCGGCGGGCGCGCGGGGAGGACGCGGTGCCGCATCCCCTCGTGCCGCGGCAGCCGCCCGATGTACTCGCGGATGCGCGCCAGGCACTCCGCGTCGTTGGCCACCCGGTAGTGCGCGACCGCGCTCAGCTCGGTGTGGGTGCGCGCACCGCCGAGCGTCTCGGCGTCGACCGTCTGGCCGGTCGCACCCTTCACCAGGTTGGGGCCGCCGAGCCCCATGAAACTGGTGCCCTCGACCATGAAGATCACGTCGGACAGCGCGGGCAGGTACGCCCCGCCGGCGATACAGCTCCCCATGACCGCGGCGATCTGCGGCACGTGCAGGTAGCGCCGCATGATCGAGTTGTAGTAGAAGATGCGCGCAGCGCCGTACTGGCCCGGGAACACGCCGCCCTGGTATGGCAAATTGACGCCGGCGCTGTCCACGAGATACACGATGGGAATCCGCTGGCGCATCGCGACCTCCTGCGCCCGCAGGATCTTGGTGATCGTCTCCGGCCACCAGGAGCCCGCCTTCACCGTCGCGTCGTTCACGACGATCACGAGCTCCCGCGCTTCCACGACCCCGATGCCGGTAATCACGCCCGCCCCGGGCGCCTGGCCGTCGTAGCGGTCATAAGCGACCAGCAAGCCGAGCTCGAACCACGGGCTGCCCGGATCGAGCAGCCGCTGTACCCGCTCCCGCGGCGCCAGCTTCCCCTGCGCATGCATCTTCGCCACGCGCGCGGCGCCGCCGCCCTGCTGGAGCGTCGCGGCCAGACGGCGATACTCGTCGGTGAGTGTGCGGAGGCGCCCGGCCTTCGCGGCCGGCGTTGCGGCGGTCACGACCGGGCGCTCACGAGGCAAGGTTTGCGGCGGCCCAGCTCCGGATGTAGGCGACGAGGTCGGATGTCGGCGTGCCCGGTCCGAACAGCCGCCCGATGCCCTTCCCCTGGAGCGCGTCCATGTCTTCGCGCGGGATGATGCCGCCTCCGGTCACGAGGATGTCGGGCCGGCCCTGCTGCGCCAGCAGCTCGCGCACCCGCGGGAACAGCGTCATGTGCGCCCCGGAGAGGATCGACAGCCCCACCACATCCACGTCCTCCTGGATGGCCGCGGCGGCGATCATCTCGGGCGTCTGGTGCAATCCGGTGTAGACGACCTCCATGCCCGCGTCGCGCAGCGCGGCGGCAACGACCTTGGCTCCACGGTCGTGACCGTCGAGCCCGGGCTTGGCGACCAGCACCCTGATGGGACGAACCGGCGGGCCGGCGGGGGGACGGGCGGGGGCGGCGCTCATCGGCGGAACCGGAGCAGGCCGGCCAGGCCGGCGATCTCCCGGCACGCCGCCGGATCGTACACCACGTTCACATCCACGTCCTGCCGAAGCGCCTCTTCGATGGCATCGTCAATCACGTCGAGCACGGGAACCGGATCGCCCTCGCCGCGGCATTCGCGGTCGGTGAGCGCGAGCCGGCCCGTTTCGGAGCAGCGGAATCCCGGTTCGGCCGCATCGGCGTGCACCAGGAGCGCGCGCACCTGTCCGCGGGCGAGCGCGCGCAGCGTGGGCGGGATGCCATTTACCGCCCATCCGGCGCCGAGCCGCTCGCCGAGTCCGGTCACCAGCGCCCGCTCCGACGCCCGCTCCCAGTCTTCGCGCACCGCGAGCGCGTCCTGGTGTACCTGCGCGACGGTGGCGTCCTTGGGCGTGAGCTTCATCGTGCCGAGCACCCGTTCGGCGAGGTAGGCATGCAGGAACGGCCGCACGGCATTGGCGTCCGCGCCCGCGCTCGCGAGGATCACCCCGTGTACCGGCCGGCGCCGGTCGAGCGCGAACAGCTCGCGGGCGATTCCCTCGAAGTGACGCTGCTTCTCCTCGCGGATGCGATTGTTGTAGGTGTGCTCGCCGCCGCCGATGCTGTCGCGCTCGCCGCGGAAGCGCGCGCCGCGCGTGCTGTCGGCGCGGAGCCCGGGCAGCTCGACCGCCTCGTACGCCGTGACGTCGAAGAAACGGGCGCTGGTCCGGTCGAACACGACCGCGAGGAGGCGGCCAAACTCGTCCTCGACCGACGCGAGCTCGCGCACGAGCGGGGTGCGGTCCACCGCCAGCCGGGAACGGTGCACCAGCGGCAGCGGCATCAGCTCGAAGAGGTCGACGGCCTCGCAGGCGAACGCGGCGAGTCCCTGGGTGGGCGGGAGGTTCGCGGGGTTCCTGAGGTGCTCGACCACCCGGTCGAGATCCCGTGCGGCCGCCTCCCGCGCCGACCGGTCGAGTCCGAGCCGCTCGAGACCGGCGCTGACCGACCGCACGCGATTCTTGAGTTTGATGAGATACTTGCCGCGCGCGCGGTCCCGCGGCTCGAGCTTGATGTAGCAGCTCACCACCCACTGCTCGCCGGAGCGCACCCGGGTGAGGCGGTCCAGCTGCGCGGCCATCGCGACGGTCGGCGTGCCGGCCGTCGCGCGGCCGCGGCGTTCAGAAGAAAACCGGCTCGCGATAGCTTCCATAAATACCCTCGAGCACATGCCGGATCTCGTACAGCGTGCAGTACGTACGGGCGCAGTCCAGCATGGCGGGAATGACATTGCGATTGGCTTCAGCGGCCGCGCCGAGCGCGGCGAGCCGCTCGGCCACGAGGGCCGGGTTCCGCCGCCCCCGCAGCTCCGCGAGCCGGCCGCGCTGGGTGCGCTCCGCCTGCTCGCCGACCTTCAGGATCTCGACCGGCGCCTCACCCGCCTCGAGGAAGTCGTTGACGCCCACCACGACGCGCCGGCGCTGCTCCACCTCGGCCTGGAACCGCGCGGAGCTGTGGGCGATCTGGCGCTGGAACCACCCGGACTCGATCGCTCGCACTACCCCGCCCTGGGCCTCGATCTCGGCGAACAGGCCGTGAGCCTCGGCCTCCAGCTCGTCGGTGAGCGCCTCGACGAAATGCGACCCGCCGAGTGGGTCGGCCACGTTCGCCGCCCCGGTCTCGTACGCGAGGATCTGCTGGGTGCGGAGCGCGATGCGCACCGACTCCTCGGTGGGGAGCGCGAGGGTCTCGTCCAGCGCGTTCGTATGCAGCGACTGAGTCCCGCCGAGCACCGCAGCCAGCGCCTGGTACGCCACGCGGACGATGTTGTTGTGCGGCTGCGGCGCGGTGAGCGTCACGCCGGCGGTCTGGCAGTGGAACCGCATCTTCCAGCTTCGCGGGTCCCGCGCGCCGTACTTCTCCCGAAGCGCCCGGGCCCAGATCCGTCGCGCCGCGCGGAGCTTCGCGATCTCCTCGAAGAAGTCGTTGTGGATGTCCCAGAAGAACGAGAGCTGCGGGGCGAACCGGTCCACGTCGAGTCCGCGGGCAAGGGCGTGTTCGACGTAACAGAAACCGTTGGCGAGCGTGAAGGCGAGCTCCTGCGCCGCCGTGGCGCCGGCCTCGCGGATATGGTAGCCGGAAATCGAGATCGTGTTCCACTTCGGGGTGTGCTCCGCGGCCCAATCGAAGAGGTCCACGATGATCTTGAGCGCGGGCTCCGCCGGGTAGATCCAGGCGTGCTGCGCCATGTACTCCTTGAGGATGTCGTTCTGGATGGTGCCCCGCAGGCAGTCGAGCGGCACGCCTTGCTTCTCGGCGGCGGCCACGTAGAAGCAGAACAGGATGGCGGCCGGGCCGTTGATGGTCATCGAGGTGGAGACGTCGCCGAGCGGAATCCCGTCGAACAGCGTCTCCATGTCGGCCAGGCTGGCGATGGCCACCCCGCACTTGCCGACCTCGCCCTCCGACCGCGGGTGGTCGGAGTCGTAGCCCATCAGCGTCGGGAAATCAAACGCGACGGAGAGGCCGGTCTGACCGTGCGAGAGGAGGAACTTGTAACGGGCGTTGGTGTCTTCGGCGGTGCCGAAGCCGGCGAACTGGCGCATGGTCCAGAGCCGGCCGCGATACATCGTGGGATGGATGCCCCGGGTGTATGGATATTCCCCCGGGAGCTCCGCCGACCGGGGCGCCTCTGGCCGATGATCGGCCGCTGTGTACACCAGCTCGACCTCCCGGCCGGACACCGTCGTGAAGTCGGTGTCGTCGCGAACCGGCTCTGCGAGCGCGCGGGCACGCCACGCCGCCACTTCGGCCCGGAGGCGCTCTATCTCAGAGTCCCGCTCCCGGAGCCGGTCGGCGTCGGTCTGCCCGCCGGTGGAAGGCACGTCCCACGTGGTCATACCCGTTCGCCTTCCCGCAGGCCTTCGAGGATCTCGGCCGCGAGCTCGTAGGGGCTCAGCCGCCCTGCCGCGACCTCATCAAGCCGCTCGCGCAGCATCCGCTCGGCTCGCGTCGCTTCCCACACCCACCGGCGGGTGGCGCGATCCACCACCTCGCGGGTGCGCGCCGCGAGCCTCTCGCGGCGCCGCCGATCGAGCTCACCGGACTCGGTGAGCCACGCATGATGCCGGTCGAGCGCCACGGCGACCTCGCCCAGCCCCTCGGATCTCGTGGCGCTGGTGAGGAGCACCGGCGGCTCCCAGCCGGTCACCTCTACCCGCCGGCTCGCCGGCCCGGCGGCCCGCCCGTGATGCGCCGGCACGTGGCGGTACGCGTTGCCCCGACGGATGCCGAGCGTCACTTCCAGCTCCTGGCGGAGCGTCTCCCCCCCGGGGCGGTCGGCCTTGTTCACGACGTACAGATCGGCCGCTTCCATCAACCCCGCCTTGAGCGTCTGAATCCCGTCGCCTGACTCCGGCACCAGCATGAGCACCGTGGTGTCGGCCATGCGCGCGACGTCGAGCTCGGACTGCCCGACCCCCACCGTCTCGACCAGGATGCGCGCGAAACCCGCGGCGTCGAGCAGATCGGTGACCTCACGGGTGGTCGTCGCCAGCCCGCCGAGCGAGCCGCGGCTCGCCATCGAGCGGATGAAGACGCCCGGGTCGAGCGCCACCGACTCCATGCGGATCCGGTCGCCCAGGAGTGCGCCGCCCGTAAACGGACTGGTGGGATCGACGGCGACGACGGCGACCGGAAGGTCCTGCGTCCGGTAGCGCGCGACGAGGCGCTCGATGAGCGTGGACTTGCCGGCACCGGGCGGCCCGGTGATCCCCACCCGGCGGGCGCGGCCGAGGTGGGGATGCACGCCCGCGAGCAGCCGCTCGAAGCCCGCGCGAGCGTTCTCGACGACCGAGATCGCCCGGGCGACATCCGCGGTGCGACCGGCGAGAACTCCGGCAAGCAGGTCGTCCGCGGTCATGGGGGAAAGGTCGCCGCGTCGGAAAGGGGAGGCAAGGCGGACCGTCAGGCGGGCGGACCCTTGTCCATCACCCGGCTGGCCCGTCCCAGCGCCTCGTCGATCGTGCCGACCACGCTGTTCTCACCAAGCAGGTCGGGCGTGCACCCCCACCAGCAGTACCTCGGTGCCGCCGTCGCGGAACTGCTTGACGACCTCCTGCAGCGCGCGGAGTCCGGTGGAATCGATCGCGCTCACGTTCCGCATGAGCAGAATGACCACGCGTGGGTTTCCCGCGACCTGCGTGAGCGTCTCCTTTGAACTTCTCCGCCGCGCCGAACAAGAACGGTCCGACGATGGCGTAGCGGCCGACGAATAAGGTGGTCACGAGCAACGCCAGGGCGTGCACGATGCCGGCGACCGGCGTGCGGCCACCGTTCCGCACGTTGGTCGCGGTCCGGGCGATGCCGCCCGTGGCGGCAATGCCGCTGAACAATGACGAAGCGATGTTCGCGACCCCCTGCGCCACTAACTCCATATTGGACCGGTGCCGTCCCCCGATCATGCCGTCAGCGACAACCGCCGACAGCAGCGACTCGATCGCGCCGAGGAGCGCGATCGTGCTCGCCGGCTGCACCACCTCCCGCAACGTCTCCCGCGGGACGCCGGGTCGGCAGCGGCGCGCCCATCTCGAGGCCGAGCCGATCCCTGATTTGCCCGGAGAAGATGACCAGCACGATGCCGGCGGTGAACCCGGTGGTGACGGGAAACGGAATGAACTTGATCGCCCCCCGAGTCGGGCGAGCTCCAGGGCCACGAGGATGACCCCGGCCATGAGCGTGGCGATCGTGAGCCCCTCGACGCCGTGGCGCTCCACGAAGCCGTAGACGATCACGCGGCAACGCGACGATCCCGACGATGGCGCCGGCGCCGAGGTCCGTGACGAACTACGCCCGGGTATAGTCCTTGAGCGTAGTGATGAGCTTGGGAACGAGCACGGGGGGGATCTATATTCGGCCTATGCGCATAGCTCTGGTCACCGAGTTCTACTACCCGCATCTCGGTGGCATCACCGAGCATGTCCACAATCTGGCGAGGGCCTGCAACGTAGCGGGTCATCGAGCCATCATCGTGACGTCGCACATGCGGATGCCAGTCGGCACGCCGGATGCCCACGAGTACGCCGAGGATCCCGAATGTGTGCGCCGCATCGGCACGAGCCGTGTCGTGTACGCCGGCGGCGCGTTCACGCGGGTGACCACCGGGCCGGGGCTCCGGCGCCGGCTGCGCGAGCTGTTGCGCGAGGAGCAGATTGACCTGGTGCACGTCCACAACGGCCTTGCGCCCACGTTCGGCATCGTCGCGCCGCTGGCCGCCTGGGACCTCGACCTGCCGGTGGTCGCGACCTATCACTCGTGGTTCCCCCGCTCGCACTTGCTCCGGCTGCTGCGGGGCGTGGCGCAATGGGGCATCAATCGGCATGCCGCCAACATCGCCGTCAGTCAAGCCGTGATCGATTCGCACGCACGGTATCTGACCGCCGACTGGGAGATCATTCCCAACGGGGTGGATACCGACTTCTTCCGCCCGGGCGACCGCGGTGTGGCTGACGCGCTGGCCGACGGCCCGCGCCTCCTCTTCGTCGGCCGGTTCGATCCTCGCAACGCCCTGGACACTGCGATCCAGGCCATGCCGCACGTACTGGAGCGTTATCCGGACGCGTCGCTGACGATCGCCGGTGACGGTCCCCTGCGCGCACGGTACGAACGGCTGGCGCGCCCGGTGGCAAACCACATCTCGTTCATCGGACGGGTGAACGGGAACCGGCCGCAGGTGTACGGCTCGTCCGATCTTTACCTCTGTCCGGCGGTGTGGGCCTCGTTCGGCATCACGCTCCTGGAGGCAATGGCGTGCGGGACGCCGCTCGTCGTCTCGGACATTCCGGGGTTCCGCGAGGTAGTCAACGGGGGGGCTGAGGCGGTGCTAGTGCCGAAGGACGACGTACGGGCTTGGGCGAGGACCGTCACGGAACTCATCGGTCAACCGGCTCGCCGGGCCTCGATGCGTGCGGCCGGCATCGCCAAGGCGCAGACCTACGCCTGGCCGCGCGTTGCCGAGCAGGTGATGGCGGTGTACCGCCGGGTCCGGGGGTGATCGCCGGCACCCTGGCGCTGGCCGCCGGCGGAGCGGCCGTGCTCTATGGGGCCCTCGAGCCCAACAACTGCCTCTTCGGTCCGGTGATCGGCCGCGGCCCCCGCGACCGCCGTGTCTACCTCACCTTCGACGACGGTCCCAATCCCGACGCCACGCCGCGGGTCCTCGACACGCTCGCACGCGAGGATGCGCCGGCGGCGTTCTTTCTCGTGGGCGCGCACGCGCGGCGGTTTCCCGATATCGCCCGTGTGGTCGCCCGCGGCGGTCACGCGGTCGGCAACCACACCGATACGCACGTCAAGCTGCACCTTCGGGGGCCGGCGCGCATCGCGCGCGAGCTCGCCCGCGCGCACGAGTCGATCGCCGCGGCCACGGGCGTCGAGCCGCGCCTCTTCCGCGCGCCGCACGGCTATCGCAACCCCTTCGTGCTGCGGGAGGCGCGACGGCGCGGGTATCGGGTGCTCGGTTGGACCTTCGGCGTGTGGGATACCGCCCGGCCCGGCGCCGAGGAGATCCGGCGTCGCATCCGCCGCGGGCTCCGGCCCGGCGCCATCCTCCTGCTGCACGACGGCGACGGCTGCGATCCCCTCGGCAACCGCTCCCAGACCGCCGATGCGCTTCCGGGCATCATCGCCGATGTGCGCTCGGCGGGCTACACCTTCGCCCCGGTGACCGAGCTCTTCGCCGCGTGAGGCGGTATCGCTGGCTGTTCTGGGCGGCGGCGGCGCTAAGCGCGGTGTTCGCGGTTCGCTACGCGGCGCGGTTTCCGTGGGCGACCACGGTCGCAGCGCTGCGCGACGCCGATTGGCTGCTGCTGGCCGGCGCCGGCCTCGCGAGTCTGGCATCGGTCCTGGCGAAAGGATGGGCGTGGCACCTGCTGCTTCGCCCCGCGTGGCCGCACCGATGGCGGGACGCGCAGGCGGCCACGATCGTCGGGGCCGCGGTGAGCACGGTGAGCGTCTCGGTGAGCGGCGAGGCCGCGCGGCTGCAGACGCTCGCGGGACGGAGCGAGCCGCCACTCGGCACTGTGGTGTCGTCCGTGGTCTGGAGCCGCATCACCGAAGCCATCGGGCTCGCCCTTTTTCTCGCGGCGTTTCTGGTGCTGCTACCCCCGGGGGCCTGGGTGGGCGGCGTGCGCATCGGGGCCGCGGCAGTCCTGGGGCTCGTGGCGCTCCTCTGGCTCACCGGCGGCTGGCGCCGGCTGATGACCCGGCTGCCGGGGGGCTGGCAGCACGTGGCGGGAGTCGGCTCCTCCACGGGGACGCCGACGTTGCCGGCACCGGTGGCCCTCGGCGTGGTGAACTGGGTCATGCAGTGGCTCGCCTATCACTGGAGCATCGTCGGCGTCGATATCGCGGCGCCGTCGGGCGCCGCGCTGGCGGCGCTCGTCGCGGCCAATCTGGGCGGGATTCTGCGACTCACCCCGGGCAACGTGGGGGTGCTGCAGGCGTC
The DNA here is from genome assembly GCA_050733215.1 of Gemmatimonadales bacterium. Taxonomy (GTDB): domain Bacteria; phylum Gemmatimonadota; class Gemmatimonadetes; order Gemmatimonadales; family GWC2-71-9; genus DASQPE01. The sequence goes on along the minus strand of JBOHSN010000047.1, from coordinate 19,600 downwards.
GATCGTCATGGGACTGCTGCCCTTCGGCGTCGGGGCCGACCGGGCGCTCGCGGCCGGGCTCGCCCTTCAGGCGGTGCAGGTCGTGCCGATCATCATCGCCGGCGTCGCCATCGCGGGCGGCGCGGCCTTGCGAGCGCCGGCGCCGCTCAGTACGACCGCCGGCGGAAGCGCAGCGGATTCTGGAAGAGGTGGCTCGGCAGGATGAACACCACCGCGAACAGCGCGACGGAGAGCGCGAGACCGAGCACCAGCAGCTCCAGGCGTCCGCTCGCGACGTAGAGGATGCTGGTGATCACCCCGATCGCCACGGCGAACAGCGCCAGCAATCCGCGACGCACCTGCTGGGCGAGGAAGCGCTGGAGCTCCACGGTGTCGCGCGGATGCGACCGCACCCGCAGCTCCTCCCGCTCCGCCCGCCGAAGCAGGTCGCGCAGGCTCCGCACCGCCGCCGCGGCCTCGAGGCTCCAGTCGGTGATCCTGGCCCGAGCGTCGGAGCCGAGCAGATCCTGCATCAGGCGGCCCGCCGAGCGCGCCACGACCGGCCGGGCGGTGGCGATGGCATTGAAGTTCGGGTCGTAGCGCAGGCCGATCCCCTCCACCAGCACCGCCGCCCGCCCGAAGTACACGAGGTCCGGCGGGAGCATCAGCGGCCACTCGTAGAACGTCCGCAGCACGTCTTCGACGATCCGCTGCATCTGACGCGGCGAGACGTCGTCGCGGAGGGCCACGCCCATGAGCTGCTGGGCCGCGTCGCGCACGGTGCCGCGGTCCACATCGGGATCAAGAATCCCCAGCTCGTAGAAGCCGTTGATGACGCCGTCCACGTCCTGCCGCACCGCGGCGAGCACCGTGCGCACCATGCGGGCTCGCGTCTCGCGGCCGATCTGGAGCACCATCCCGAAGTCCAGCAGCACCAGCCGCCCCCGGGAGTCGACCAGCAGGTTGCCCGCGTGCGGATCGGCGTGAAAGAAGCCGTCCTCCAGCATCATCTTGATGTACACCTCGGTGATCAGCGCGAGCAGATCGTCGAGCATCACGCCGCCCGCGGCGATCCGGTCGTGCAGCCGGTCGATGCGGGTGCCTCCGACGTACTCGAGCACGAGCACCCGCCGCCGGGTGAGCTCCGTGACCACCTCGGGCACCACCACGCGGGGATCTCCGGCGAAGTTCCGGCGCAGCGTCTCGGCGTTCCGCGCCTCCTCGCGGAAATCGAGTTCGCCCCAGATCCGCTTCGCGAATTCGCTCACGATCGCCGCGATCGCCCGGGTATGGTGGTTCGGGAACAGCAGGTTCAGGACGAACAGCAGGCGGAACGAGATGTCGAGGTCCTGCCGGACCACCCGGTCCACCGCGGGCCGTAGCACCTTCACCACGACGTCGCGGCTGCGGTACCGGGCCCGGTGGACCTGGCCGAGCGAGGCCGCGGCAAGTGGCTCGGCATCGAACGCCTCGAAGAGCGCCGACGCCGGCTGGCCCAGCTCGGCGGCCACCACCTGCTCCGCCACACCCGGCGGCAGCGGCGGCACCTGATCGACCAACGTTCCGATCGAGCCGAGGTATGGCTCGGGCAGGATGTCGGCCCGGGCGCCGAACACCTGCGCCAGCTTGATGAACGTGGGGCCGAGATCCGCGAGGGCGCGGGTCAGCCGCGCCGCACGGCGGCGGTGGCGTTCCTCGTTGTAGGCCAGTGGCGATCCGAAGATCAGAAACCGGCGGCGATCGCGCAGGAAGGCGATGAGAAATGGCAGCAGCCGGGCAAGGACGTGAAGCGCGCGCATGCGCTGGGCTACAGCAGGAGCCAGGCCGCCATGCCGAGCAACAGCAGGAAGCCGCAGGTATCGGTGAAGGTCGTGACGAAGACCGACGAGGCCACCGCGGGATCCACGCCGGCGCGCTCGAGCACCACCGGGATGAACGCGCCGGCAAACCCCGCGACGAGCAGGTTGCCCGCGAGAGCGAGGAACACAACCAGGCCGAGGCGGGCCCCCTCGCCGAAAACGACCGCGACTATCGCGACCACCACACCCACCGCCAGGCCGTTGGTGAGCCCGACCAGCAGCTCCTTGCCCAGCACCCGGACCGACTGCTCCGGGCGGACCCGCCCGAGCGCGAGGCGGCGCACGGTGACGGCGAGCGCCTGCGTGCCCGCGTTGCCGCCCATGCCGGCGATGATGGGCATCCACACCGCCAGCGTCACTATCCGGTGGATGGTGTCCTGAAACAGGGAGACGACACCGGCCGCGAGGAAGGCCGTGATCAGGTTGACGTACAGCCACGGCAGCCGGCTCCGCACCGCCTCGCGCCAGCCGCCGGTCAGCTCTTCATCGCCGGCCGCGCCGCCGAAGCGGAGGATGTCCTCCGTGGTCTCCGCCTCCACGACGTCGACGACGTCGTCGAACGTGACGCGGCCGAGGAGGCGGCCGGAGTGGTCCACCACCGGCACACTCTCGAGGTTGTAGCGCGCCATAACCCGCGCGACCTCTTCCTGGTCCACCTCGGGCTGCACCGAATGCTCGGCGCCGGTCATGATCTCGCGCACCGGCCGCTCGGGCGGGCTGATGACGAGGTCCTTGAGCGGCGCAATGCCCGCGAGCCGCCGCGCGCCGTCCACCACGAAGATCTGGTAGAAATCCTCCACCTGGTCCGCCTGCCGGCGGATGGTCTCGAGGGCCTGCGCCGCGGTGTCGCTGTCGCGGACGGTGACGACGCGCGTCGTCATGCGGCCGCCGGCGGACTCCTGGTCGTAGCGCAGCAGCCGATCGACGTCGCTGCGGTCCTCGACCTCGGCGAGGATGCGCTCCTGCTGCGCGGGGTCGAGCTCGCGCAGCAGATCCGCCGCGTCGTCGTCCTCCAGCTCCTCGAGGATCTCGGCCGCCTGCTCCGGCTCGAGCGCGACGAGCGTCTCTTCGGCGTGCGCCTCTTCCGGCATTTCGGCGAGCGCTTCGCCGGAGAGCTCGGGCGGCAGCGCGCGCACGATGCGGACGCGCTCCTCGTCGTTGAGCTCGGCGAGCACGTCGGCGAGATCGGCCGGCTCGAGCTTGTGCGCCAGCGCGACGAACGCCTCAGTGCGTCCGCCGCGGGCCAGCTCGACCATGGCGCGGAAGTATTCGCGCGGCGTCACGGCCCGGCCCGGGCCAACGGCACCGCGGGCGGCGGGGCGGGTCGGATGAGCAGTCGCTCGACGCGGGTGGGCGAGGCCTGGATCACGTCGAGCTCCAGGCCCTGAAGCATGAAGCGGTCGCCGGCGTTGGGGATCCGCCCGGCCAGCTCGGCCACGAGGCCGCCGATCGTCGCTGACTGGCCGGCGGGCAGCGCCACCTCGAACCGCTCGGCGATCGCCGCGGTGGGCGTCGTCCCGTCGGCCTCGAAGACGTTGCCGGCCGCGGCGGGCGCACTCTGCACGCCCTCGTCGTGCTCGTCGAAGATCTCGCCGACCAGCTCCTCCAACAGGTCCTCGAGCGTCGCGATGCCGAGGGTTCCGCCGAACTCGTCCAGCACGACCGCGAGGTGCCGCCGCTCGCGCTGCATGTCGAGGAGGAGGTCGCCGCAGCTCCGGCTCGCGGGGGCGATCGCGACCGGCCGGATGGGCAGCGGATCGCCCGGGCGGAGCTTGAACAGGTCGAACGCGTGGAGCATGCCCACGATCTCGTCCAGGGTGCCGCGGTACACCGGGATCCGGCTGTACCCGCTCTGCGCGAACACGCTGGCGATGTCGCCGAGCGCCATGTCCTCCGCGATGGCCACCAGGTCGGTGCGCGGCGTCATCACCTCGCGAACCGGTCGCTGGGTGAAGTTCATCACACCGCCGGCGGTGAGCAGCTCCTCGGTGGAGCCGAGACCGACGGCTGCGCCTTCGCGCCAGATCGAGCGGAGATCCTGCGGGCGGCTGACTCGCCGCGCGGGGAGCACGATCCGCAGCACCGCCGCCCAGCGGCGGAGCACCGGCACGAGCCGGCCCGCGCTCACGTCCGGCAGCGACTGGGTGAGCCAGCGCGGCACGAGATACCCGCTGAACAGCACGAACGGCACCGCCACCAGCACGAGGACGAGGAGCGAGCGGGCGGCGCCCGAGCCGGCGAGCAGCGCCGGGATCGCGGCGCCGAGCAGCAGCACGCCGAGCGCGGTGGTGGCGGACGCCGCCGTGAGGTACTGGTCGATCTCTCCCAGCGCATCCAGCGAGGGCGTCGCGCCGCGAAGCCGGCGCGAGACAGTGCGCGTCAGCTCGTTCCGGCTCAGCACGATGAGCGCGCCGCCGGCGGTGGCGCCGAAGACCGCGAGCACGAGTCCCACCGCCACGACCGCCCAGATCACGAGTGCTCGCTCCCGGCCGAGGCGGTGACCGGCACGCGGCGGACCAGCACGCGGCGCACCCGGCGGCGGACGACCTGGTCGGCCAGGATCTGGAAGCCGTCCAGCTGGATCGTCTCGCCCTGGCGTGGCACCCGCCCGAACTCGGCGAGCACCAGGCCGCCCACGGTGCTCACGTCCTCCCGGGCGAACCGATGGCCGAGCACGCCCTCCAGCTCGGTGAGCGGTGCGCCGCCCTGGACTCGCCACTGGTCCTCGCCCGCCTCGACGATCGGCGCCACCTCGTCGGTGTCGTACTCGTCCAGGATCTCGCCGACGATCTGCTCCAGAATGTCCTCCAGCGTGACGATGCCCGCGGTCCCGCCGAACTCGTCCACCACCACCGCCATGTGACCGGGCCCGCGCTGAAAGTCGCGGAGCTGCCGATCGAGGGTTTTCGCCTCCGGCACGAAGGCGGCCGGCCGCACCAGCGCGCGCCAGGAGGTCTCGTCACCGGTGAGGCCGGCGAGCATGTCCTTGGCGTGGAGGACCCCCGCGATGGCGTCCGGATGGCCGTCGTACACCAGCAGACGGGCGTGCTCGGAGCTCTGGAGAATGCGGACGACCTCCTCGCGCTCCACGGCGAGATCCACCGCGACGATGTCGATGCGGGGGGTCATGACTTCCGACACCGTCGTATCGGCGAGCGAGAACACCCCCAGCAGCATGTCGCGCTCGTCCCGCTCGAGATGGCGGGCCACCGGGGCGTTCGGCGCGGGGCGGACGCGTGCGTCCGCCCACGCGACCAGCCGGAGCAGCGGGCCGAACGCCGGCAACGTGCGGACGGCCGCGCGCCGCGCGGGCAGCGCGAGCTCGGGCGCCACCGCGGCGACGACCCGTGGCAGCAGATCCGCGAGGATCCAGACGAGGCCCACCGCGAGGGCGAGGCGGAGCGCACCCGCCATCGGCGACCACACCCACCACACCGCCGTCGCGCCGGCGGCCGCGCCGGCGAGCACCAGGCAGGCGAGGTGCGCGACGTGGAGCCGGCGCGAGAGCCCGAGCCCCCCGGCATCCTCCCGCAGCGCGGCCATCGAGCGCGGCAGCTCCGCGTCGGCCTCGGCCGCGAGCGCCAGCCAGGCCGACCACAGCGTGAGGCCGGTCAGCACCAGCGGTCCGATGAACAGCTGGAGCATCGCGATCATGCAAGCGCCTCGACATACCGCTCCTGCCGCCGCCACATGGCCGAGCGTTCGCGCCCGGCGCCCTCCGGGTGATCGTGGCCGAGCGCGTGGAGCGTACCGTGGATGACGAGGCGGATCAGCTCCTCGCGAAGCGGAAGGTTGCGGGCACGGGCCTCGCGCGCGGCGACGCGGGCGCAGACGTACACGTCCCCGATGGGAGGGCCGGCGGGCTGGTCCAGGGTGAACGCCAGCACGTCGGTCGGTCGGTCGTGGCCTTTGTAGCGCCGGTTCAGACGGCGCATGCGCTCGGGCCCCAGAAAGGTGACCGACACCCGCGCGGCGCGGCGCTCGCCCGCGAGCACTGCGCGAACGACGCGGCGCACGGCGGAGGGCGCGAGCGGGGACCGGCCCTGCACGGTCACCTCAGCCGCGCCCGGCGGTCTGGAGCTCCGGCTCGATCCCGCCGCTGGCACGCGGATAGGCGACGCGGTTGTGATACATCCCGGCCAACGTGCGGCAGAACTCGTCGGTGATGCGGTCGAGATCGCGCAGCGTGATCGGCGCCTCCTCCAGCTGCCGGGACTGGAGCTTCTGCTGGATCAAACCCTCGATGGCCTCACGCACCTGCGTCGGTGTCGGATCGTCCAGCACCCGGATGGCCGCCTCGGTGGAGTCCGCGAGCATCGTCACGGCCGTCTCCACGGACCGCGGCCGCGGCCCGGGGTAGCGGAACTTGCTGACGTCGATCTCCGCGCCCGCAGCCTGCCGCCGCGCGCGGTGCAGGAAGTAATTGATCTCCGTGGTCCCGTGGTGCTCGGGAATGAACGCGCGGACCACCGGCGGCAGCCCGGCCTCCCGAGCGAGCGCCACCCCGTACGCCACGTGATCCCGGATGATCCGGGCGGACTCTTCGGGCATCAGGGCGTCGTGCGGGTTGTTGCCCGGCGACTGGTTCTCGATGAAATAGGGCGGATTGCCCAGCTTGCCGATATCGTGGTAGTAGCAGCCGACCCGGGCCAGGAGCCCGTTCGCGCCGATCGCGGCGCAGGCGGACTCGCACAGATTGGCCATGGCGAGGCTGTGGGCCCACGTTCCGGACGCCTCGAATGCCATCCGCTTGAGGAGGGGGCGGCTCAGGTCGGAGAGCTCCAGGAGCGAGAGATCGGTCGTGACCCCGGTGGCCGCCTCGGCGATGGGAATCACCAGCAGCGCGAAGGAGGCGCTCGACAGCCCGACGATGGAGCCGGTGATCGCGGTGGTGACGATGGTGGCGGTGCTCCACCCGTCGATCAGCCCCGCGGTGATCGCCGCGAGTGTGAACGCGCCGGCCATGAGCGCGATCGTGGCATACAGGTGCCAGCGCCGGCGCACGACCCGCATGCTGAGCGCCGCCGCGACACCGGAGACTACGCCGAAGAACACGGTGTGGCTCTCCCGGAGGGCCCACTGGCCGCCGAGGAGGATGGCGAGCATCACCGCGGCGAACACCGCGGTGCGCCCGTTGTAGAGCATGCTGATGATGATGGCCGCGAAGGGGATCGGGATCAGCTCCGGTCGCCAGGGGAAGAGCTGAGTCAGGGTCGCGGCCAGCAGGACCACCAGTCCGAACAGCACGCCGAAGAACGCCATCTCGCGCAGCCGATCGTAGCTCTCCCGGCGGTACAGCAGGAGCAGCAGCCAGAAGGTGCTCAGGATGATCGCGTTGTACAGCACGCCACCGACGAAGGCGCGCGCGGCGCCGCCATCCGCCCCGCGCCGGCGCAGCTCCTCCTGGAGCCCGAGCAGCTTGTGGCGCGTCTCCTCGGTGACCGTCTGGCCGCCGAGGACGATGCGCTCGCCCGCGGCCACGGCGTACTTCACGGAGTCGACGGAGGAGCGGACCTCCTCCCGCCGCAACCGGGTGAGCCAGGGATCGAACACAACGGTGGGGCGGTAGAACGCGGCCGTGAGCTGCCGGATGGCGCGCCGCCCGACCTCGTCGCTCACGCCGGCGTGCGGCCCCTCGACCCGCGCCATGAGGTCCACAAACGTGAGGATGGAATCCCTGGGCACGAGCTGTTCCGCCTCGCCGCGCCGCAGCGCGACCACCCGGCTTGGCTCCGCGCGCATCGTGCCCGCGTCGGCCACACCCTGGGACAGCATCCCGCCCAGGAACTGCTTGAGCGCGCTCCGGATCGCGCGCCGCCGCTCACCGTCCATCAGCAGCTCGGCTTCGACCCGGCCGAGGCGCACGCCCGCGGCCGCGGCCTCGTCGCGCATTTCGCCGACGTCGTCCTGCGCCGCAAGGTCAAGGCGGGCAAAAAAACTGTCCACGCCAGCGACGACCGAGTCGTAGATCGGCGCGTCGAACCGGTAGACCGGGCGCGCGGCCATGGCGCGGGCCTCACCCTCGAGCGCGCGCTCCGCGTCGGACTTGAGCACCTGGAAGTGGAACGGGGAGGTGACCGTGGCGTCGACCGGCTGGCCGACCGCCGGCGCCGGCGTGGCGACCCCGGTGGGCGACGGAAACACGAGATGCGTCAGCACGGCCACGGCGAGCAGCGGCGCCCAGCGAGCGCCGTGAGCGATCACGCGCTCGCGCCACGAGCGCACCCGCGCCGTTTCCCGCAGCAGCCGGCGGCTCACCATCAGCCGTTCTGATCCTCCGCGTACGCCCGGATGATCTCACGCACGAGGCGGTGGCGCACGACGTCGCCCTCGTGCAGATAGCAGAAGCCGATCCCGTCGATGCCGGGCAGCATCCGCTCGATCTGTACCAGCCCGGAATCCTCCCGGCGCGGCAGATCGATCTGGGTCTTGTCCCCGGTCACGACCGTACGACTGTTCACGCCGAGACGGGTGAGGAACATCTTCATCTGCGCACCGGTCGCGTTCTGCGCCTCGTCGAGGATGATGAACGCGTCGGCGAGCGTGCGGCCCCGCATGTACGCGAGCGGCGCGATCTCGATGGTGCGGGTCTCGAGGGCCTTCTGCACCCGTTCGTGCGGCATCATGTCCTCGAGGGCGTCGTAAAGCGGCCGGAGGTAGGGATCGACCTTGGCCTGGAGGTCGCCCGGCAGGAACCCGAGCGACTCACCCGCTTCCACCGCGGGCCGCGCCAGGATGATGCGCTTCACCCGCTTGCGGGCCAACGCTTCCACCGCCTTCGCCACGGCCAGGTAGGTCTTGCCGGTGCCGGCGGGACCGATGCTCACGACGATGTCGTGCGTGGAGATGGCCTGAAGGTAGTCCCGCTGCCCCTGGGTCTTGGGGACGATGGCGCGCCGGAGTCCCGGGAGCAAGATCTTCTGCTCGGCGGCCGGGCCGTCCGCGGGTGGGCCGTCCGCCGCCAGGCGGAAGACATCCTCGACCGACACCGGCTCGCCCATGCGGGCCAGATCGACCAGGCTCTGCACCACCGGCACCGCGCGCTCCACCTGCTCCGGCGTGCCGCTTACCGTGAGCGCGTCGCCGCGGAATGAGACCCGCACGCCCAGAGCGCGCTGGAGCTCGACCAGGTTGACCTCATTCACGCCCGCCAGCAGCAGCGGATCGGCCCCTTCCGCCGAGAGCCGCTGGACCGCCTCCTCGCTGACGCCCCCGCCGCGCTCAGCCATCGCGCACCTCGAGGTGCAGGGCGCGCAAATCGCGGGGATCCACCGGAACCGGGGCGCCCTCGAACAGGGCACGCGCCGCGGTGGTCTTCGGGAACGCGATCACGTCGCGCAGCGACCCCGCCCCGGCGAGCAGCATCGTGGTGCGGTCGAATCCGATCGCGAACCCGCCGTGCGGCGGCGCACCCGCAGCCAGCCCGTCGAGCAGGAATCCGAAGCGCTCGCGGATCTGCGCCGGCTGCATGCCGAGCAGGCCGAAGATCCGCTGCTGGAGCGCGGGATCGGTGATGCGGATCGACCCGCTTCCGAGCTCGTTCCCGTTGTATACCGCGTCGTAATGCACCGCGCGACAGCGACCGGGATCGGAGTGGAGAAACGGCACGTCGTCGGTATGCGGCGCGGTGAACGGGTGATGCACGAAAACCCACGCGCCCGAGCCCGGGTCCTGCTCGAACAGCGGAAAGTCGAGCACCCAGACGAACGCGTGCGCCTCGATCGGCGCCGGCGCGAGCCGGCGGATGAGCGCGGTGCGCACCGCGTGGAGCGCAGGTGACGTTACCGCATCCCGTCCGGTCACCGCCAGCAGCAGGTCGCCCTCGACGCCGCCGAGCGACGCGCACGCAGCCGCACCGATCGCCTTCACCCCCTGCCCCTCCCACCCGCTGGCGGTGCGGCGCGCCCAGAGGAGCCCGCCCACTCCGGCCTCCTTGGCCCCGGCGGTCATCGCGTCCAGATCCTTGCGGCTGAGCGCGCCGGCCGCCGGCGCGACGATACCACGGAGCCGCCCGCCCTGCGCGAGCACCTCGTGCACGAACGGGGCGGCGTCCCCTCCGGCGATCGAGCCGAGATCCCGGATCTCGAAGCCGTACCGCAGGTCCGGCTTGTCGATGCCGTAGCGATCCATCGCCTCCTGCCAGGCGAGCCGCCGGAACGGGCGCTGGATCTCGTGTCCGCCCTCGTCCCACAGCGCCACCAGCACGGCCTCGACGAAGCCGAGCACGTCGTCCTGCGTCACGAACGACGCTTCGACGTCGATCTGGGTGAACTCCGGCTGGCGGTCGGCGCGGAGGTCCTCGTCGCGGAAGCAGCGCGCGATCTGGAAGTAGCGGTCGAATCCCGCCGCCATGAGGAGCTGCTTGTAGATCTGCGGCGACTGGGGTAGCGAGTAGAACTCGCCCGGGTGGATCCGGCTCGGCACCAGATAGTCGCGCGCGCCTTCCGGCGTCGGCTTGGTGAGAATGGGCGTCTCGATCTCCAGGAAGCCCAGTTCCGCGAGGGTACGGCGTGCCCGCTGAAGCAACCGGTGGCGCAGGACGATGTTGGCCTGGAGCTCCGGCCGGCGAAGGTCGAGGATCCGATGCTTGAGCCGCAGCTCTTCCGCCGGCAGATCCTCGCCCTCCTTGCGCGCGACCGGAATGATCGGCGTCTGGGCCGGCCCCACGACCTCGAGCGCGGTCACATGCACCTCGACCTCGCGGGACGGGAGGTTCGCGTCCCGTGCGGCATCGGGCCGGAATGCGACAGTGCCGGTCACGAGCACGACGGTCTCCGCCCCGAGCGCCGATGCCTTCTCCATCACCTCGATCGGGGTCCAGTCGGGATTGCAGGAGAGTTGCACCAGCCCGTCGCGGTCGCGCAAGTCCATGAACACGATGCCGCCGAGATCGCGGCGCCGGTGCACCCAGCCGCCGAGCCTCACAGTGAGTCCGACCTGGTCGCGGCCAAGCGAGCCGGCGCGATGGGTGCGCAGGCTCGTGCCGGCATGGTCGCCCACCGACGCCGCGGTCACTACGCTTCCGCCTGCGTCAGCGTGCGATGGAACTCCTCTGGTGTGCGGCAATCGATCAACCTTTCGCGGAGCGCGTCCTGGCGGACGATGCGCGCGATGCGCGCGAGCGCCCGGACGTGCTCGCCGGCCCCGGCCTCGGGCGCCACCACGAGAAAGAGCAGGCGCACGCAGCCACCGTCCATCGCCTCCCATGACATCGGCGCGGGGGTTACGCCCGCCACCATGCGGAGCGCGGCCACGCTGGCGGCACGCCCGTGCGGGATGGCGACGCCGAGGCCCACGCTGGTGCTCAGCTCTCGCTCGCGCTCGACGACCGCGCCCAGCACCTGCTCGTAATCTGCGGTCGAACCGGACACGAGCGCACGGGTCAGCTCCGCGATGACGCCCGCCTTCTCGGCGGCCTGGATCGGAAGCACGACGCGATCGGGAGTGAGCAGATCGCTCAGCCGGCCGGAACGATCGGCCATGGCCACAAACGTAACCGTCGAGGGGCAAGCACGCAATCGCTTACGTGTGTTGAAGTTACGTTTCCTTTACTCGCGCGGGTTCTGAGGGCCTCACCGCGGATTATCTTCCTCGCATGACCGCTGCCGCCTCGCCAACCGGACTCGACCCCGGGCTGCTCGACCTCGCGCCCGACGCGAGCCGCGCACGGCTGCGCGACTGGGTGGCGGCAGCGGGGTGCCCAGCGTATCGCACGGCGCAGATGCATCGCCGGCTGTGGGTCGCTCCGGTCGCGAGCTGGTCCGACGCGACCGAGCTCCCGCGCGAGCTCAGAGCGGCGCTCGACGCGGCGTTTCCGCTCCCACGACTCAGCGCCGCGACGATGCAGCAATCCGCGGACGGCACGCGGAAGTTTCTCTGGCGGCTCCACGACGGCGAAGCGATCGAATCGGTCCTGATCCCGTCGGGCACACGGCGGACGCTCTGCATCTCGTCCCAGGCCGGGTGCCCGCTGGGCTGCACGTTCTGCGCGACCGGCCGGATGGGGTTCCGTCGCAATCTGAGCGTCTTCGAGATCGTGGCGCAGGCGCGGGAGATCGCGCTGCGCGATCCGGCGGACAAACCCACCAACGTGGTCTTCATGGGCATGGGTGAGCCGCTGCTCAACTGGCCGGCGGTGAGCGACGCCCTCACCATCCTGAATCATCCGGAGGGGCTGGGCATCGGCGCGAGACACATCACCGTCTCGACCGTCGGCATCCTGCCGGGGATGGCCGAGCTCGCCCGGCGGCCGGAGCAGTTTCGCGTGGCGATATCGCTTCACGCCCCGACGTCGGAGCGACGCCGCGCCATCATGCCGATCGAGAAGAAGTACGACCTGGAAGCCGTGCTGAAGGCGGCGGCGGCGTTCCGGAAGCGGATCACGTTCGAGTACGTGCTCATCGCGGGCGCGAACGACACCGACCGCGACGCCGACGCGCTCGCGAAGCTGGCCCGGCGGCTGGGCGCGCTGGTGAACCTGCTGCCGCTTCATCCGGGGGGCGCGCCGGATCTCACGCCGACGTCCGCGGCCCGGATCCGGGCGTTCCGCGACCGGCTCGCGAATCAGGGCGTGGAAGCCACCGTGCGCCGGAGTCGCGGATTGGACATCGCCGCCGCGTGCGGGCAGCTCCGCACCGCCGAGGATGGTCGCCGCGCGCGAGCGCGTGGCACACCGTCCAGCGCCGCGGCGGCGAATTCACACGGAGGCGCGGAGGACGCGGAGAACAACTGATTCTGGTGGTCTCATTTCCGTGCATCTGCATGCTTGCCAATGTGACTACATCAAAGGCTGTTCTCCGCGTCCTCCGCGCCTCCCTGTGAATTGCCGTTTCGGTCTACCCCGTGGCGCCGAAGCCGGCGGCGGCACAGTTGATCGACAGCAGCAGTGCCTGCAGCGTGTCGCTGCGCTCCTCCTCGCTGGTGGAGGCACGGTAGCGGCGCAGCAACCGGATCTGGAACCGGCCCGCCTGGTTGATCGTCGGCATCCGCCGCCCCAGCTTGCGCAGGAACCGCGGGAAGCGCGCCGCCACCCGGCTCCCTTCGCTCACCCGGAGCACCGCCGCCACGGTCCGCTCGAACTCCTCGACCACCAGCGGGAAGACGGTCTCGCTCACTTCGGGGTCCGGGTGCAGGCCCGCGAACTCGCGCGCGATGTCCAGGTCCACGAGCGCGAGCGTCTTCTCCACCTCGTCGATGATGAGACGAAAGAGGCGCGAGTCGCGGAACATCCGCCGGAGCAGCGCCTCGCCGCGGGCGCCGCGCACCTCCATGAAGGTTGCGAGCCCGCTTCCGACCCCGAACCATCCCGGAATGAAGTGCCGGTTCTGGGTCCAGGCGAACACCCACGGGATCGCCCGCAAGTCGGCGATGGTGCGCGCGCCGAAGCGCCGCGCTGGGCGGGACCCGAGGTTCAGCTTCGAGATCTCCTCGAGCGGGCTGGCCGCCTGGTAGTACTGGAGCAGCATCGGGTGCTCCACGAACCGGCGGTACGCGGCCATCGACGCGCCGGAAATCGCTTCCATCGCTTCGTCGAATTCGCCCACCGGCACGAGCGCCTGCTCCCGCTCAGACTTCAGCGAATGCTCCAGCACCGATGACGCGAGCAGCTCGATCTGATACGCCGCGGTGCCGCGGTTGGCGTACTTGAACGAGACCACTTCGCCCTGTTCCGTGATCCGCAGGCGGCCGTTGATCGAGCCGGCCGGCTGCGCGGCGATGGCGCGGCCAGTGGGCGCCCCGCCCCGGCTGACCGACCCGCCGCGGCCATGGAAGAACGCGATCGGCACGCCCAGCTCGCGACCGAGCCGCGTGAGCTTCACCTGCGCCTTAGACAACTCCCAGTTGGCCGCGAAGAATCCGCCGTCCTTGTTGGAGTCGGAGTACCCGATCATGACTTCCTGCAACCCGCCCTGCTCGCGCACGCTCCGCCGCACCACCGGCACGGCCAGCAGTTCGCGCATGATGGCGGGGGCCCGGCGCAGGTCATCGATGGTCTCGAACAGCGGCACGATCGGCAGCGTGCATCGCTCGACGCCCAAGGTGTCGGGGAAGAGCCCACCTTCCTTGGCCATCAGGTAGGCGCCGAGCACGTCGCTGACCGAGTGCGTCATGCTCAGGATGAAGGCGCCGAACGCCTCGCGATCGAGCTTCTCGCGCAGCTCCGCGACCAGCCGGAACATGCCCAGCGTTTCCGCCGCATCGGGATGCAACGAGTCGAGCCGGACCTCCTCGTGGCGCGGCCGCGCGAGGTCCGCCTGAATCCACCGGGCCCATGCTTCCGACTCCGGCTCCGGCGGCTGGTCGCCTTCGCGCCCGGCGCCGAGACGCCAGAGCGCCCCAAGCGCCTGGTGCAGCCGGGTGGTATTCTCGCGGATGTCGAGGCGGACGGTGCTGAAGCGGAACAGCTCGACCTCCCGCCGGACCGGCCGCACGAGCGCGGACGCGAGTGACGGCGCGGCCTCGGTGAGCCCGCGCTCCAGCGCCCGCACGTCGGCGGCCAGCTCCTCGGCGGTGCTGTACCCGCCCTCCGGAACCTCCAGCCGATAGGCGGAGGCCGCCTCCAGCGTGAGGTCGAGCCGCCGGATGACGCAGGAGAGGTACTGCCGGAAGACCTCGCCGGGATTCCGCATCGCGATGCCGGGACCGTCGCCGCTCGCGGCGAGCATGCGCTCGAGCCGCTCCCGGAACTCTGCCGGCACCCGCGCCGAGCGCTCGCTGACGCTCAGCAGCCGGATCAGCTCGGCAAGCCGCTGGCGGTACCGGCGGAGCGCCGCCAAGCGGTACTCTCCCAGCGACCGACGGGTGACCTCGTTCGTCACGAACGGGTTGCCGTCGCGGTCGCCACCGACCCAGCAGCCGAACTGGAAGAAGGTCGGGACGTCGAAGCGCTCGCCGGGATAGTGCTCGGCCAGCGCCCGTTCGAGCTTTTCGTGCAGCGCCGGCACCGCCTCGAACAGCGTCTCGTTGAAGAAGTGGAGCGCCCAGTACACCTCCTGCTCCACGGTCGGCTTCTCCAGCCGGAGCTCGCCGGTGAGCAGCAGGAGCTCGATCTCGTTGCGGACCGCGTGCACCAGCGCCGTCCGCTCGCGCGGCGTCCACCGGGGCGACTCGAGGTCCACGAGGAGCCGGTAGATGCGCCGGTGCTTCTCCAGCACCGTCACGCGCTTGGCTTCGGTCGGATGCGCCGTGAGCACCGGCCGGGTGCGCAGCATACGGAGCATCTCGCGCAGCTCGTCCGCGGGCACACCGCTTGCCGCCGCACTGCCCACCACCTGCACGAACGTGCCGCGCAGCGCCTCGTAGCCTCGCTCGGCCTCGATCTGCCGGCGGCGGCGCATCGCGGCGTTCTGCTCCGCGATGCTCAGGAGCTGGAGCCAGATGCCGAGCACCTGGAGTCCCCGGCCCTCGAGGTCCGGAGTGTACCCCCCGGCGGTGCCCGCCAGGACCGGCTCGAGCTCGGGCGCGCGGGCGCGCACCACGTCGAGCAGCTGCGCGTAGAGGAGGTCGGCGACTTCGTTGGCGTAGGCGGCCGCCCCCTCCGCCAGCGGATCGCTGGAGGCCGGAAGCGTCGAGGCGACGAACGGATGGGAAACGGTATCGGTCACGCGACGCGGTCGCGCAGCGGTGCTCCAGAGAAGAAGAGCCGCAGGTTCTCGAGCGCGCGGAGCCCCATGGCCACGCGGGTCTCCTCGGTGGCGCTGCCCAAATGCGGAAGCAGGACAACGTTTTCCATGGTCAGGAGAGCGGTAGGGACCTGGGGTTCGCGCTCGTACACGTCGAGTCCGGCGCCGGCGAGCCGGCCCCCGCGCAGCGCCTCGACCAGCGCTGCCTCGTCCACGACGTCGCCCCGGGCGGAATTGACGAGATACGCCCCCGGTTTCATGCGGCCGAGCCGCTCCGCGTTCATGAGGTGCCGCGTCTCTGGCGTGGCGGGGCAATGCAGCGACACGAAGTCGCTCTCGGCCAGCACCTCGTCCACGCTGCTCCGCGCCTCGGCGCCGAGCTCGGCCGCGATCTCGGCCGGGGGCGGATACGGATCCGTGTAGAGCACCCGCATCCCGAAGCCGTGATGCGCCCGGCGGGCCACCGCCCGCGCGATCCGGCCCATGCCGATGAGGCCGAGCGTCTTGCCGCTCACCATCCGTCCCAGCATGTGCGTGGGACGCCAGCCCGTCCACGCGCCCGCGCGCACGTGCCGATCGCCCTCGCCGGCGCGGCGCGCCACCATGAGGAGCAGCGTGATGGCGATGTCCGCGGTGGCATCGGTCAGCACGTCCGGCGTGTTGGACACCGCGATGCCCCTGGCCTTCGCCGCCTGGACGTCGATGTTGTTGAAGCCGACGCCGAAGTTCGCGACGAT
This sequence comes from Gemmatimonadales bacterium, assembly GCA_050733215.1. GTDB lineage: Bacteria > Gemmatimonadota > Gemmatimonadetes > Gemmatimonadales > GWC2-71-9 > DASQPE01. The sequence continues at coordinate 3,403 of JBOHSN010000047.1, read as the reverse complement.
CTTCGTCCGGAGCGGATCGGCGGCGAGCACCTCGGCGGTGAGCTTGTCGGTGACCGTCGGCAGCAGGCCGTCGGCGGAGCGGAGCGCGTCCTGGAGCTCCGCGGCTGCCAGCGGCCGGTCCTCGCGGTTGAGCCGCGCGTCGAACTCCCGCGCCGCCGCCTCCTCGACCGCCGCCGGGAGGCGGCGGGTGACCACGACGACCGGGCGGCCGCTCACGTCGCGACCGCCACCCGCTTGCTGCGCGACCCCAGCACCGTTGCCACCGTGGCGCCCAGCGCGGCCGGGCTGGGCGCGACCGTCATGCCGGCCTCCTTCATGATCTCGACCTTCTCCGCGGCGCTTTCGCCGAAGGCGCGGATGATCGCACCCGCATGCCCCATGCGGCGGCCCTTCGGCGCCGAGAGGCCCGCGACGTAGCCGATCACCGGCTTCGTCATGTGATCGCGGAAGTACTTCGCCGCTTCCGCCTCCTGCGGCCCGCCGATCTCGCCGATGATCATGACGGCGACGGTCTCCGGATCTTCCTCGAACAGCTTGAGGTGGTCGACGAATGAGCTGCCGTTGATGGGATCGCCGCCGATCCCGACGCTGGTGGAGACGCCGATCCCGAGCTCCTTCATCTGCGAGGCCGCCTCGTAGCCCAGCGTGCCGGAGCGCGTGATGAGCCCCACGTTGCCCGGCTGGTAGATGTGGCCGGGCATGATGCCGACCATCGCCTTGCCGGGGCTGATGATGCCGGCGCAGTTGGGGCCGACGAGGATGGTGCGGCGCTCTTTCGGATAGCGCCACAGGTAGCGCTTCACCATCATCATGTCCTGCGCGGGGATGCCGTCGGTGATGGCGCAGATCAGGCGGATGCCGGCGTCCGCCGCCTCCATGATCGAGTCGGCGCAGAACCCGGCGGGAACGAACACGAGGCTCGCTTCGGCGCCGGTCTCGCGCACAGCGTCGCGCACGGTGTTGAACACGGGCCGGTCGAGGTGCGTCTGCCCGCCCTTCCCCGGCGTCACGCCGCCGACCAGGTTGGTGCCGTACGCGAGCATCTCCTTCCCGTGGAAGGTGCCCTTGTCGCCGGTGAAGCCCTGGATGACGACCCGCGTCTTCTCGTTGATGAGAATGCTCATGGCTTCCCGTTCCCGGTCCTGGCGGCCTTGCCGCCCGAGGCCTCGAGCGCGGCCACGACCCGCTCGGCCGCCTCGGTGAGAGTGTCGGCGGTGACGAGCGACAGGCCGCTTTCCTTGAGAATGCGGCGGCCCTCCTCGACGTTGGTGCCGGCGAGGCGCACCACGAGCGGCACCGTCGGCTTGAGGTCCCTCACGGCGCTCACGACGCCCTGCGCCACCCAGTCGCAGCGATTGATGCCGGCGAAGATGTTGACCAGGATCGCCTCGACCTTCGGATCGGCCAGCACCAGGCGGAACGCGTTGGTGACCTTCTCCGGCGACGCGCCGCCCCCCACGTCGAGGAAGTTGGCCGGCGCGTAGCCCGCGTGCTTGATCAGATCCATCGTGGACATCGCCAATCCCGCGCCGTTCACGATGCACCCGATCTCGCCGTCGAGCGCGACGTAGTTGATGCCGTACTCCGCAGCCTGCGACTCGCGCGGATCCTCCTCCGCGTAGTCGCGCAGCTCGCTTACGTTGGGGCGGCGGAACAGCGCGTTGTCGTCGAAGGTCATCTTGGCGTCGAGCGCGAGGAGCTGCCCATCGTGCGTGACGACCAGCGGGTTGATCTCCACCATCGTGGCATCGAGGTCGCGAAACGCGCGGTAACAGCCGAGCAGCGCCGTGGTGGCCCGACTCAACAGCCCGCCGTCGAGCCCCAGCGCGAACGCGATCTCGCGCGCCTGGAACGCCGTCATCCCGACCGCCGGCTCGACCACCGAGCGGATGATCGTGTCCGACTCCTTCTGCGCGATCTCCTCGATCTCCATGCCGCCGTGCCGATGCGCGACGATCATGACCCGCTCGCTCTTCCGGTCCAGCACGAAGCCCACGTACAACTCGCGCTCGATCGGCACGGCGGCCTCGACGTAGAGCCGGTGCACCACGCGGCCCTCCGGCCCCGTCTGATGCGTGACCAGGCGCTTCCCGAGCAGCCCCTTGGCCGCCTGCCGCACCTCGTCTTCGCTGGTGCAGACCTTGATGCCGCCGGCCTTGCCGCGGGCCCCGGAGTGGATCTGGGCCTTCACCGCCCAGCGGGAGCCGCCGATCTCGGAGGCCCGATACACAGCCTGCTCGGGACTGTACGCCACGCCGCCGCGGGGAATCGCCACCCCAAAGCCGGCGAGCAGCTCCTTGGCCTGGTATTCGTGGATGTCCAAGTTGGGATCTCCGTGTGAGAAGCGGTCGTCGGCCATCGGTCATCGGTCATCGGCTATCGGTCGACCGACGACCGACGACCGACGACCGACGACCGACAGCTACTTCCCCGCAATCGCCTTCGCCATGCGCACCACGTTCTCCGCCATCTTGCCTGACGCAGCGTCGATCATCCGCCCGTCGAGCTGGGCCGCGCCCCGGCCGGCACGCGCCGCCTCCTCGAGCGCGACAAGAATCCGCTGGGCCCGCTCCACCTCGGGAGGTGGTGGGCTGAAGATCTCGTTGGCCAGGTCGATCTGCGAGGGATGAATCGCCCACTTGCCCTCGATGCCCAGCGCAGCGGCGCGACGGCCGGCCGCGCGGTAACCCTCGGTATCCTTGATGTCGCCGAAGGGGCCGTCGATAGGCCGGAGCCCGTAGCCGCGGCAGGCGTCGCGCATGCGGCAGAGGGCGTAGTGCCAGGAGTCGCCAGGGTAATCGGGATGCAGGCCCCCGATGACCACCGTCCGCGCCCGCACGCTAGCGGCGTAGTCGGCGACGCCGAAGTGCATCGCCTCGAGCCGGCCGCGGCCGGCCGCGATCGCCTCGACGTTCGCCATGCCGAGTGCCGACTCGATGATCACCTCGATCCCGATGCGATGCGGGATCCGCTTGACCGTCTCGATCTGCGCGAGCAGCGCATCCACCAGATACACGTCGGCGGGGACGCCGACCTTCGGGATCATGACGACATCGAGCCGGTGCCCGGCTTGCTCCACCACCTCCACGACGTCGCGGTACATGTAGTGCGTGTCGATCCCGTTGATGCGGACCGAGATCGTCTTGCCGCGGCCGCGCCAGTCCATCTCCAGCAGCGACTGGATCACGTTCTTCCGCGCCTGCTCTTTGTCCGCCGGCGCCACCGAGTCCTCGAGATCGAGAAAGACCCAGTCGGCGGCGCTGTTGAGCGCCTTCGCGATCATCTGTGGCTGTGACCCCGGCACCGCCAGCGTGCTGCGCTGGAGGCGCTGCGTCACGGGCTCGTAGCGCGTATGGCTCATCGCGCCGCGGCCGCGGCCGCCGGCAGTGGCGCGGCCTCGGCC
>JBOHSN010000046.1:0-29561 GCA_050733215.1 Gemmatimonadales bacterium | reverse complement strand
GGGCGGCGTTCGAAGCGCTCCCCCCGGAATGGGATCCCCACGCCGCCCCAGGTTCCAGCGATCGCGCTCCGCAGCGCCACGGCGGAGCTCCCACCCCGCTGCGAGCGCGATCCCGGCGCGGTCTAGGGCAGCGCGATGCTCAGCCCCGCCGTCACATAGATCAGGTCGTCGTTGACGACGTCGAAGACCTTGAAGTAGCGACCCTCGATGAACACCCCCAGGCGCTTCCCGGTCGCCACCCGGATGCCCAGGCCGCCGTTGATTCCGAAGTCCGTCTCCCCGCCGCTGAAGAACACCGTTCCGCCGCCGAGCAGGTAGGGGGAGATCCGGGCGTCGGCGGCTCCGAAGGAGACCACGGCATCGGCGCTGAGGCCGATCAGGTCATCACTGTCGGTCGGTGTGTAGACGCCGTCGATGCGCACGCCGACGTTGGGCGTGACTCGGGCGAGCGCTCCGATCATGGCGTGGCCGTTCACCGCGGACACGTCCGCGCCCGAAAACGTCCCGCCGCCTCCCAGCAGGATCTCGGCCCGCTGCGCGGCAGCGTCACCGGCACCTGCCGCCGACAGCAGCACACCCAGCAGCACTCCGGTATGCGTGCGCATGTGCTACCTCCAGCTTGCGGTGGCGGTCGGTGGCTCGAGATCGCCGCGATGCGCGGCCAGCGTGTCGCTCAGCCCGCGGAGCGCCTGCTCCAGCGCGGTGCCCGTGAGCCCGCGCATAGAGCTGAACGCCCGCGCGGACCGGCCGGCCACCGGCCAGGAGTAGGTCTTGCCGGTGTGGTATGCCCGCACGTCCAGCCGGAAGCGCGTCTCCGCGACGGCATCGAAGGCGCGCTCGCGCATCCCGCCGACCTCGAAGGCCGGAACGAGGAGCACGTCGGCCACCGTGGTGTCCGCGGGCGCCGACAGCCACTGGAGAAGCTCCACGTCCTGCACCCGGCGGGTCTCGCTCCGCGCGAACGAATGGCCGACGAGATCGATGAGCGCCGCGGTCACCGACTGCCCGAGGTGCTGGCGCCACCGGTGCACGCCGCTCGAGTACTCCGAGGTGTACTCCTCGAATGCGGGAGAGATGAGGAGGAGCGCCCGCGACGCGATGGGCGGATCGACAGCCGCGATCTTCGACGGTGTCACCTTGGGCGTCACGTGGTGGGTGCAGCCGAGCGCCCCCGCCGAGGCGAGAATGAGCAGGAGCCGGAGCCTGCGGTGGATCCGGGACATGGCGCCTTCCCTTCCGTGAGTGGTGTCGTCCGCCCCCAGAGTGGACCCGCAAGGTCAAGCCGGGATCAAGCTCGCGTCGCCGCCCCGGCGAACCCGATCTCCGTCGCGATCCATTCGATCCTTCCCACCGCCCACCGGCCATCGGTCCGCGGACCGATCCGCACCTTGAGCACGAGGCCGTGCCGGTGGTGCCGGAGCTTCAGGCCGAACACGAAGTTTCCGAGGGAGTACGCGACGACCCGCCGCCCGCCGGCGGCGGGGAAAAGCGTGACCGGCTGCGGGCAGTGCGAGTGGTGCCCCACGATCATGTCCCATCCGGCGATCAGCCGGCGGGCCTCCAGGATCTGGCGCCGGTCCGGATAGCGGTGAAGCTCGTATCCCCAGTGCGGGCAGAGGATGCGAAACCCGGGGCCGGCTGCGACGTCTTCGCCCATGTTCGCGAGGCTCGCGACCCAGGAGCACGGGCGGTTGGACCACGCGGTGGCCGACGCGAGCACCACCCTGCCGCCGATCGTGACCGCCGGACGGTCCGCGCGACCGGCGACGGTGAAGCCGTGGGCCTCGAGCCGCTCGCACGAGCGGGTGAATCGGTCCCAGCCGTAATCGGCCGCGTGGTTGTTGGCGCAGGTGAGCACGGTGCGCTCGGGCGGGGCGAGCTCCGCCAGGAGATCGAGCACGTCCTCGTCGTGCGCCTGGCCGAGGAACACCGGCGGCGGCCGGCCGTCGATCAGAGTGCCCTCGAAGTTGCCCACCAGCACGTCGGCGTCGCGCACGAACGACCTGATCTCGTCTGCGATGCTGAACCGCACGCCGTGGAGCGGCAGGATGTCGCCGATGAAGGCGAGCGTGAGCGCGGGCCAGATCGGGTTCGCCTCGGTTCCCGGCGCGATCCAGGACGTGAGGTCCCGCCCGGCCGACGAATGGCCCAGCACATTGTGCGCGAGCCACGCGGCGGCCTCGCTGAGCGAGTAAGGCTGGGAAAACCAGCCCGTGCGGGGTCTCACCGGCGGTCTCCGGGCCACCAGTTCCACCGCCCCGCGAGCGCGAGCAGCGCCGGTCCGATCGCGATCCGGATCACGGTCGCGTCGATCAGCACGGTGACCGCGAGCGCGAGGCCGAGCATCCGCATCACCAGGAAATCGCCGAGCGCGAACGCGCCGAAGACCACGATCATGATGGCGGCGGCGCTGGTGATCACGGGTCCGGTGCGCGCCAGCCCTTCCGCGATGGCCTCGGCTTCGCCCATCACCCGCCGCGCCTCCGCGACCCGCGCGACGAGGAAGATCTCGTAGTCCATGCTCAGGCCGAACACGGTGCAGAACACCAGCGTGGGGATCGTGGCGAAGACCCGGTCGACCGGTCCGGCGAGGCCGAGGAGCGCCGCGCCGTGGCCGTCCTGGAACACGAGCACCACCGCACCGAACCCCGCGGAAACGGCCAGCAGGTTGAGGGCGACCGCCTTCACCGGCACGAGGAGCGAGCGGAATCCGATCGCGAGCGCGAGCAGGGTGCCACCGGCAACGAGAGCCACCACGCGGTGAAACTGCCCGCCGACCGCGTCGAGGTAGTCGGCCCGGAACGCGGGCAGTCCGCCGACCCGGAGCCGCGCGCCGGCCACACCGGCTACCGCCACTGCGTCGAGGCGGCGGACGTCGCGTGCCAGCTCGATCACCTCCTGCGGCGCCAGCCCGTTCCTGGGCACGACCTCGAGCAGCACCGCGCGGCGATCGGGCGCCACGAGCCCGCGGCGCTCGACGTCTGAGATGCCGAAGAAGGCGAGGCGCGACAGCGGCCGCTCGCCCTGGCCATCCACGATCGAGCGGACGGCGCTCACCCGCGGGTCGGCGGCGAGCCATGCGTGCACGCTACGGCTCGCGGCCCAGCCGGCCGGCCTTAGCACGTCGTGACCGGCGGGCAGCTCCAGCACCACGCGTACGGTCTGGAGCACCGCTCCGCGGCCGTGCCGCTCGAGATCGCGCCAGGCCACGGCCGACTCCATGCTCGCGGGCAGCCAGTCGTCGCGTGGGACGCCGGTGGCCATCCGTCGCGCCTGCCAGCCGAGTGCCGCCACCGGGAGTCCCGCCGCGATCAGCACCAGCGCGGGATGGCGCGACACCCAGCGTCCCCATGCCCGCCAGCGCGCGCCCGCCGCGGCAGGCACGGCGCGGGGGCGCAGCCGCCCGCGATCCACGTTCCGGCCGAGCCAGGCGAGCAGGCACGGGAGCAGCGTGGTCGCGAAGAGCACGGCGAAGCCGACGGCGAGCAGCCCGCCGAGCGTGAGGGAGCGGAGCTCGTTCACCGGGACGGCGGCGAGGCCGGCGAAACCGATGCCGACCGCGAGGCCCGAGATGCCGATGGTGTGCGCCGCATGTCGCGCGGTCTCGGCAGCGGCCTCTACCGGCGCGAGGCCCGCGGCGAGCGACTCGCGAAACCGGCTCACCACGAGCAGGGCGTAGTCGATTCCGAGCCCGAGCCCGATCATCGAGACGAAGGTCTGGAGCAGGACGGACAGCGGCCATCGCACCCCGATCAGCGCGGCGGCACCGAGCGCCAGCCCGATGGTGAGCGCGCCGCCCAGGAGCGGGAGCGTGGCGGCGGCCGCGGCGCCGAACGCGAGGCCGAGGAGCACGAGCGCCACCGGGAGCACGCGGCGCTCGGCGAGGCGCACGTCGGCGGCGCTCACCTGCCGGAGATCGGCGTTCAGCAGCGTCTGCCCGGTCCACCGCGCGGTCGCCCAGCGGACGCCGGCCGTCGCGTCGCGGAGACGCCGCACGATCGCGTCGGGACGATCGTCGGCCGGAGCAATGCCGACCACCACGAAGGTCGCCTCGCCGTTCCGGGCCAGGAGCAAGGTGTCCTGCTCCGTCTCGTACGCGCGCACCCGGATCACGTCGGGGACGGCGCGGAGCGAGCCGGCCAGCGAGTCGAGCAGTGCGCGGCCCTGTGGCGTGGCGGGCGACGGACCACCGGTCAGCACCAGCACGGCGTACCGTGCGTACGGCGTCCCGAAGCGGTGCGTCAGCTCCTGCTCGACCGCCTCTGACTCGCTGCCGCGCACCCGCGCGGCGACCTCGAGCACGCGCTCGACGCCGACGGCACGCGGCAGGAGCACCGCCGCGCCCACCCCCCACACGGTCAGCACCAGCCAGCGCCGGCGCACCAGACGAGCCGCGAGATCGGTCACGGCTCGAAGCGTCGGTGACGGACATCAAGGGCCGGTCAAGCAGGCTTGATCCGGTCTTGATGGGTCGGTCGCACGCTCATCCCATGCTGCTCGATGCGCTCGACCTCGGCGTGCGGCCGGCCGGCCCCCAGGACAACGACGGACTCGTCGCCCTCGCGGCGGCGTGCCCGATGCACGCGGATGTCTCCGTGTGCATCCGCCGCGACCCCGACTTCTTCGCGCTGAGCCGGCTCGAGGGTGAGCGCTGGACGGTGGGCGTGGTCGACGGGCCCGGCAGCGAGCCGGTCGGCTGCATCGCCGCCGCCGAGCGGCTCGCCTGGGTCCGCGGCGCGCCGACGCGCACGGGCTACGTCGGCGACCTCAAAGTGCATCCGCTTCATCGGGGACGCGGCGTCGCCGACGCGCTGGTCCGCTATGCCCGCGCCGCGTGCGCCGAGATCGGCGAGGACGTCCCCTGCCTCCTGGCCGCGCTCGCCGGCAACCGCGCGGTAGCGCGGCGGGTCCGCGGCCCGCGCGGCGCGCCGGCGCTCACGCCATTCGCCGTCGTGCGCTCCTGGTCGGTGCCGCTCCTGTGGGCGAGGGGCTCGCACCCGCCGGCCGATCTCGTGGTGCATCGCGCCGGCGCCGGCGACGCGGAGGAGATGGCCGATCTGTGGCGGACCGTCGCGCCCGGGCGGCAGTTCGCGCCGGTGCTCGACGCCGAGGACTTCGGAACGAGCTTGGCCGGCGCGCCGACGCCCGACGTCGGGAGCTACTGGATCGCGCGCCGGCGCGGATCGAACCGGCTGGCGGGGTTCGTCGCCCTATGGGACCAGAGCGGGTTCAAGGCGACCCACGTCCTTCGCTACTCGCTGCCGGCGGCGGCGTTCCGCCGGGCGTTCAATGCCGCCGCGCTGCTGCTGGGCGCGCCGCGGCTTCCGCCCGCGGGCGGCGCGCTCCGATACGCGACCGCGTTCCATCTCTGCGTGCCGATGGACGAGCCCGCCACGCTCCGCGCGCTACTGCTCGTGGCCGGCGCCGAGCTCAGGCGCGCGGGTTATCCGCTGCTGGCCGTCGGGCTCGACCGGCGCGACCCGCTGGCCCGTGCGCTCGCGGGGCTCGGCGCGTTCGGCACCGACATCCGGGCCTACGTGACGACACCAGGCGGGCGCTACGCCGGCCCGCCGCTGGACGACCGCCCGCTCCACTACGAGACCGCGCTGGTCTAGGAGGACCACGATGACCATCACGCCTGCTCCCATCCAGCTCCCTCCGCGGCCTCCGGCCCCGCGAACGGCCCCCACGCTTGCGCCGGGCACCTGGCTCGTCGCCGCGCAAAGCGGCGAGCTCCCGTCGTTCCGTCCGATCGGGCGGATCGTGGACGGCGTCCCGGTGGTGCTGTTTCGCGACGCCAGCGGTCGCGCGGTGGCGCTCGAGGACCGCTGCCCCCACAAGAACGTGGCGCTGTCGCTGGGGCGGGTGGCCGGCAACTCGATCCAGTGCCGCTATCACGGCTGGCGCTTCGATCCGGCGGGCGAGCTGGTGGACGTGCCGTGCCACTCGCCCGAAGAGCGGATGCCCCGCTGCCGAGTGCCGAGGTACGCGGTGGTCGAACAGGACGGCTGGATCTGGGTGCGCCTGTCGCCCTGGCCGGGTCAGCCGGTGCCGCCGTCCTATCCTCGCTTCGCCGGCTACTTCTGGTTCGAGCTGGAGTACACCGTGCGGGCGCCGGTGGATCTGATCCTCGAGAACGGACTCGACTGCAGCCACACCGGCTTCGCGCACGAGGGGCTCTTCCGCTCGGCGCCGAAGCAGTTCGTCACCGCGCGGGTAGAGGAAACACCCACCGGCGTGCGGGCGGAGACGCTGGGAGAGGAGGCGCAGGGGGCGAACGACGTTCGCGGCCGGCTCGGCGGCAAGCACGCGATCCAGCACGTGGATGAGGTGATCCTGCCGCACACGCTGCGGGTGGACTATCGGATGGGCGACCGGGCGCACTTCATCACCGTCCTCGTGTGTACACCCGAGAGCCACATGCGAACGCGCATCTACAACCGGATGGGCGTGCGCTACGGGCGGATCACTCCGCTTGTCGGATGGTATCTGCGGCGGCTCACCCGCAAGGTCGTCGCCCAGGACGTCGAGATCCTCGAGAGCCAGGCGGCGCGGATCCGGCGGTTCGGGCGGCGTGAGTTCCGGACCGTGTCGGCGGACCTGGCGGCGTCCTGGATGCAGCGCGCGTCGCGGCTCTTCGCCGACGGACGCAGCCCGGCTGAGCCGCTCCGCCGGCGCGACGTGGTCTACAAGCTCTGAGAGGGCGACGACGATGCTCCGCGCCAACATCCTCCGGGTGCGTCCCACTCCCGTCGCCGCGCTCGACCCCGACACGGTCGACGCGATGTGGCGACTGTACGACGCGCACTACGACAACGTGACGCGCGACGGGTTCGAGCGCGATCTCGCGGAGAAGACCCTGGTGTTCCTCGGCACCGATGCCGCCACCGGGCAGGTGGTGGGGTTCTCCACGGCGCTCTTCTACGTGCATCCGGAGGGAGAGCGCCCGGTCGGGGTCTACTTCTCCGGCGACACCATCATCCATCCGCGCTACTGGGGGCAGCACGCGCTGCACCGCGCGGTGGTCGCCACGCTCGTCCGGTGGAAGCTGCGCCATCCGCTGACGCCGCTCTACTGGTACCTGATCTGCTCGGGGTACCGGACCTACCTGACGCTGGTCCGCAACTTCCCCGACCACTGGCCGCGCCACGACCGGCCGACGCCGGCGCCGGCGGCGAGGCTCCTCGACGCGATCTCCCGTGCCCGCTACGGCGACGCGTGGAAGGCGGACCGGGGCGTGATCTCGTTCGGCGGAGCGCAACCGGTGCTCAAGCAGGCGGTCGCTCCGTTCACGCGCCAGGTGCTCGCCCTGCCCGAGGTCGGCTTCTTCGTGAAGGCGAACCCCGGCTGCCTGGAGGGCGACGAGCTGGCGATGCTCGCGCGCGTCAACGCGGCGGCGGTGGCCGGCATGGCGGCGAAGTGGCTGCGACGGTCGCTCCAGCGCAAGCCGGGGCTCGAGCCGGTCCAGGCCGTGCCGCGTCCGGCCCAATGAGCCGGGTGCTGGCGGCCGTTGTGCGGTCGGTGGCTCGGGAGATGCTGCGCCCGCGGTTTCGCCGCTTCGAGCGCGTGCTCGCGCATCCCGCGTCCGCCCAGGTCGAGACACTCGGGAGGATTCTCCGCGGGATCGCGCGGAGCGAGTACGGCCGAGCGTACGGCATGACCGGCGGCGAAGGGTACGAGGCGTTCCGCTCCAAGCTCCCGATCGTGGAATACGAGGACCTGCGGCCCTGGATCGAGCGGCAGGCGAACGAAGGCGGCCTCGTGCTCACCGGCGGGCCGGTGTCGCTCTACGAGCGCACGTCGGGAAGCAGCGGGGCCGAGAAGCTCATTCCCTATCCGCCGGCGCTGCTCCGGTCGTTCCGGTCGTGTGCCGCGCTCTGGGCCGGCGACCTCCTGCTGCATGGTCCGAGGCTTCGCACCGGCCGCGTGTTCTTCAGCATGTCGCCGCCGTTCCAGGACCCCGGCCGAACCCCGGCGGGCGCGCGCATCGGCCTGGCGGACGATATCGAGTATTTCCTACCGGCCGCGCGGTGGGTGGTGGAGCGCTGCGCGGTGCAGCCGCCGGGCATCACGCAGATGCGCGACCCCGCCGAATACCGGCTCCGGCTGGCACGGGCGCTCCTCGCCGAGCCGGCGCTGGAGATCGTCTCGATCTGGAGCCCGACCTATCTCCTCGCGCTGCTCGACTTCATCGAGATGCACTCCGCCTGCCTGGCCGGCGACCTCGCGCCGTCGCGGCGCGCGCTGCTCGACCGGCTCCCGATTCCGTGGGCCCGGGTGTGGCCCGAGCTGAAGCTGCTGTCGTGCTGGACCGACGCCGGCGCGGCGGCGTTCGTGCCCGCGCTCCGGGAGCGCTTTCCCGGAGTGGAGATCCAGGGGAAGGGGCTGCTGGCGACGGAGGGACCGATGACGCTTCCGCTCCATGGCGCGCCGGCCCCGGTGCCGCTCCTGGACGAGGTGTTCCTCGAGTTCGCGGCGGACGATGGTGCGGTGGTGCGGCTGCACGAGCTGCGCGACGGCCGGGAGTATTCGGTGATTCTCACGCAGGCCGGCGGGCTCGCACGGTACCGGATGCACGACCGGGTGGCGGCGGCCGGCTGCTACTGCGGGACGCCGTGCCTCCGCTTCCTCGGCCGTGACAACCAGCTGAGCGATGTGGTCGGTGAGAAGCTGCACGAGGCCTTCGCGCGCGACGCGCTCGACGCGGCGTTCGGGCCGGGCGCCGGATGTGCGTTCCTGGTTCCCGTGCGCCGGGGCTCGACCGGCCCCGCGTACGTGTGCGTGACGGACGTCGAGGCCGCCGCGGAGCCCGGCCGGATCCAGGGTCTCGAGACCCGGCTCGCGCTCGCGTTCCACTACCGGCAGGCGCGGCTGCTCGGCCAGCTCAAGCCGGTGCGGGTGATCGTGCGGGCGGACGCGCGGGCCCGCTACGAGCGTCACTTCCTCCGGCGGGGGATGAAGTGGGGGAACATCAAGCCGTCCGTACTGCTGACCGATCCGACCGACCGCGAAGTGCGGGCGCTGGTCGGCTGACGGCCGCTTCGCGATCCCAGTCGAGCACGGTTTCCTCGATGGTGCCGATGTTCCTGAGCTCCACCGCCTGAAGAAAGAGCTCGGCGTCGAGCACACCGCGCGCTTCCGGTGGAAAGACGCCGCGCCGCCGCACCGAGCCCGCGGCGATGAGCTGCGCGCCGATGGCGCAGGGGATGCCGGTGCCGATCGCGATGCGGCCCGCGGCCGCGTACACCAGCTGCACCGGCCGGCCGTCGCGCTCGCCGCACACCTCGGTCCGGAGTGCGCCGGTCTGGGGGACGTCGGTCATCCGCTTGCCCGCCTCGTACAGGTAGCGTGAGGCGAACTCCATTGGGTCCACGGCCCGTCCATCCACCTGCACCGGATGGGGCGACCGCGCGATCCGGCCGAGCTCGACGAGCATCCGGTTCACCTCGACCGGCAGGAACGTCGCCTTGTCGTCGGCGTAGCGGACGCCCTCGATGAAGCGGGAGAGCGTGAACGGCTCCGGGTGCCCGATGTGCATCACCTCCACCGGGCCCAGCTCCGGGTAGTCGATGACCTCACGTCCGTCCTCGAAGGCGCGCATCTCGCGCATGCGGCCGTCCTCGTACACGAATGCGCGGTGCGGGAGCGAATAGAGCAGGTGCGCGGCGAGCGCCGGGCCGCCGAGATCTGAGCCGCGCATGATCCACGACGTGCGGACCTCCTCCACGCGGTCGAGCCGCTCGGCGCCATAGCGCGCCAGCACGTTGGTGACGCCGGGGCTCGCGCCGAGGCCGAGCAGCACGGTGATGCCGGCGGCGCGCGCCTCCCCGTCCAGGTCGAGGATCTCGAGCGTGGCCTCCCAGTCATCGGACACGTCCACCACCGACACCCCCGCGGCGATCGCGGCGCGAACCACCGGGACCGCGTTCCGGTAGTTGGGACCGGCGAGGTTGCAGACCACGTCGTGGCCGCGCATAAGCGCCGCGAGCGCGGGGGTGTCCTGCACGTCCACTCGGGCCACGCTGACCGACACGGTGTAACTCGAGTGGCTGCAAGCGATCGCCTCGGTCCGCTCCGGGTGGCGAGTGGCGACCGTGATGCGGTTGAACACTCCGTGCCGGGCCAGGTCCGCGATCGCGGGCCCGGCCATCTCACCGCATCCGAGAACCAGCGCGTTCATGGTGGTGCTCCTTTCTGGCCTGCAACTCGGAGGGCGTCAGGCGGTAGAAGAGCGCGATGTCGAGCCCCACCAGGAGCACGCACATCGCCCACGTCCCGCGGAACGCGGCGCCGCGCAGCACGCCGGAGTGGTGCAGCCAGAGCGTGAGGCCGGCGAGCACGAAGCCGGCGCCGAACAGCCAGTGGTGCACCTGCTCGCTCCGGTGCGGGAGATGCTCGCGCGAGCCGCCATGCACGCCGAACGCGAGCCCGATACCGACGAGGAGGGCGGGCAGTAACATGGCCCACGGCCGCCGGCTGAGCCGCCCGTGCGCCCGGAGCGCCTCGACCACGCCGACGGCCATGATCAGGATGCCGCCGACCTTGTGCTGGATGACGTGCCAGTGGTCGAGCTTGGCGAACCAGTTGCGCAGCCAGTACGACGGCGAGTCGGGCACGGCGCTGAGCAACGTGTCCCACCAGCCGACCTCCTGATATGTGCGGGTCTGCGCCTCGACCGGGATGAAGAGGAAGAAACCGATGGAGAACGTCAGCACCGGCCAGACGAAGCGCGCCCGGCTCCGGGGGTAGTAGGCGTGATGGAGGGCGAGCACGCCCGTGATCGCGGCCGCGACGCCGAAGATGACGTGGACCTTCTCCGTGTGCGTCACGGGCTCACCTTCCGAGGCGGCGGTGGTAGACCGCGTAGCGACGCACGACCGGCAGGCCCATCGGGTCGAGCACCCGCCGCATCGGTGCGTTGTCGTCGTAGACTTGCGAGAGCTCGGCGTAGCGGTAGCCGATGGCGCGGCCGGCGCGTTCGAGCGCCCCGAGCAGCAACGCGGCGGCCCCGGTGCCCCGCGCCCGAGGGAGCACGCCGAACGCCATCACCCGCACCTGTGGAATGCGGCGGCGCCAGCTGAGCATCCGCGCCCACCCCAACGGCCAGAGCCGGGCGCCCGCGCGCCGCCAGACCCACCAGGCATCCGGCACCGCGAGCGCGACCGCGCACGGGCCGTCGGCATCCTCGGCGATGAGCGCGAGCCGCGGCTCCAGTACCGGTTCGAGCAGCCGGGCCATGCGGTCGGCTTCGTCGGCGCCGATCGGGTCGTAGTGCCACGCACCCGCCAGCGTGCAGTTCACCAGCCGGTCGGCGAGCCGCGCCACCTCGCGCGCGTCCCGGGTGCGGGCCTCCCAGCCATAGGCGCGGAGCTGCTGTGCCGGGACGTAGCCCGCCGCCTCGAACAGCCCAGGGTAGTACGGGGGGTTGTAGGGCGTGAACAGCACCGCGGGGCGGTCGAATGCCTCGACGAGCAGGCCGATCCGGTCGCGGGGCGTGACTGCCACCGGCCCGTAGACGTCGCGGCGCCCGAGCCCGAGCAGCCACTCTTCCGCCGCCGCAAAGAGCGCCCGGCTCTTCGCGGCGTCGTTGGGGAACTCGACGAAGCCGACGTACCCGACGGATGGCCGGTCGGCCGGGGCAAACGCGGCGATGCGGCCGCACGGGTCCTCGCCCTCGAACAGTACCCAGCGCCGGCACGCCGACCCCGCCAGCGCGGGATTGATGCGCGGGTCGAACGTCTCGCGGAGCTCACCCGGCAGCGGCGGCGTCCAGCGCGGGTCGGAGGCGTAGACCCGCGCCTCCGCTTCGGCGAAGGCGCGCTCACCGCCGGCGTCACGTACGACCGCGGTCACCGCGCGCCCCTCCGCCACCAGGCGAAGGCCGCCCCGGCCAGCGCGAGCCCCGCGGCCGCATCGAGTAGCACGTGCTCCTTGAGCGTGAGGGTCGACGCCAGGACAAGCGTGAGCACGAGCAGGCCGGTGGCGCCCGCCGACCCCGCCCGAACGGTGGCCGCGCGAACGCCGGCGACGAACGCCACGTACGCGACGTGCATGGACGGGAGCGTCGCGTAGGGGAGCACCAGCGCCGAGTCGTGGAACCGCTGCTGCGCCGGCGCGGGGTCGGCCGGCCAGGGCGCCCGGGCCGGAACGGCGATCTGGATCGCCGCGCCGAGCACTGTCATGCCGGCGAGCCCGAGGGCGGCCCGGCGGAACGACGACGCCGGCAGGCGGAGCAGCACGTTCCCGCCCGCGACCACCACGAACGGGTAGGCGATCCAGTAGAACGGCCAGGTCCACGGCAGATGCGGAATTAGCGCGTCGACCCGCGTCGTGAAGTCGCGGAGCGCGTCGGGCGGGAGCAGCGCGGCCAGGCGCGTGATCGACCAGTACGCGCCGAGATGGAGGAGAACGATGCTGGCCAGCACGGCCACCCGACCGCAGTGTCGCATGGGCCCAGGGTGCGGCCGTTCGCTCAAGCCCGCGTCAAGGCGCGGGCACTGTGCCGGTCAGAAGGGGATTCGGCCGGTGATCACGTCCCTGAAGAGCGCAAAGTCGCCCAGCAGGCTGTACAGCGGGTGGCGGAACGTGGCCGGCCGGTTGCGCTCGAACACGAAGTGCCCCAGCCACGCGAAGCCGTACCCGAACAGCGGCATCGCGAGGAGCAGGAGCCAGCGGCCCGTGACCACCGCCGCGACCAGGGTCAGCAGCACGAGCGCGGTGCCCGTGACGTGGAGCCGCCGACTCACTCGGTTCTGGTGCTCGGCGAGGTAGTAGGGATAGAAATCGCTGAACCGCTTGAACTCCGTCATCGGGTGGGCTCCTCATCTCAGGTCGTCTCGGGCCTGCTTGGCGAGCCGGAGCAACTGCCACTCCGGCGGGGGATATCCCTGCGTGCGTCTGAACTCGTCCGCTAGGCGCAGGGTCCGGCGGCGGATGGCGGTGTGGCGGCCGTTGAGCGCGAGCACGCGCGCGGCGGCGACACCGCCGAGTCCCTCGGGCACGGGTCCGGTCAGCGGGACCAGGTTGAGCGCCGCACTGTAGCCCTTCAGTACCCGGACCACGGGTAGCGCGTACCACGCGTGCTCCAAGCTGTCGCCGTGCAGCGCGCCGTCCAGCATCACCTCGGTCACGACGTTGTCCACGTGATCGACATAGAGCGTCCCGGGCTCGCGCCACTCCGCCACCACGCGGAGCTGCGGGTCGTACTCGAGATCGGAGGGCTCCTGGAGGTCGAAGCTCCGGACGCCCAGCCGGGCCAGCCACGCGCGGGTGCTCGGGCGGGACACCCGCGAGATCCGCATCCAGAGCCGGACTCCCTCCCCGGCGTAAGCCCACGCGGCGACCTCCGAGCAGGTGAGCCGTGAATCGTCGCGGTGGTCGATCGCGAAGTCGTACGGGGTATGTCCGCGGCGCGCGCGATCCAGCACGCGCTCCGCCGCGCGGTGCGGGAGCATGGGATCGGCGACGAGCTCCGGAAGATCGGCGCGCACGCGGAGCACCATCACGCGGAGCTTCACATCGCTCAGGTATTGCTCCAGCGTCGTGCGGTGCAAGCCAATCTCGCTCGACTGGAGGATCGTCGGGAGGCTCGTCTTCCTGTCCACGTGCACCAGCGCCACGTGCGAGAAGTTGCCGGGGTAGTCGCTGCCGACGGCGATGAGGGCGGAGGTGGGCGCGCCGCCGCGGGACACCAGGATGTCCCCGCTGTGGATGGTCACGCCGAGTATGCGGGTCGACGGCGTCGCCGACGGCTCCTGATCCGCGAGGACGAGCGCCGGCACCGCGCGGACGTCGCTCTGGAGCATGACCTCCTCGAGCGCGGCTCGTCCGCCCCAGAGCAGCCGATAGAGCCGGTCCTTGCCCTCGGCGAGATCCCACTGCTCGGACTGCCGCTTCACCTCGGACCGGGTGCGGGTCACGAGGTCGGCGTAGGCCGGCAGACGCTCCGGACAGGCACCCACGAGGGTGCCGAGCGCGAAAGTGTTCTCTTCCAAGGTGTCGAGGATGACCGCGGTGTGATCCACCCGCCCGCGCCGGAGGGCGGCCGCCAGCGCCTCCCCTCGCCGGAAGCCCGCGTCCATCGAGTCGCGCAGCGTGGCGCAGCCCAGCGCCGCAGCGTTCCGGAACCGACGCTCGAGCGCCGACCAGATCGAGTCCCGGTCCCAAACAAACTGCGTGCCGGCGACTCGCTCGGCGCGGGGCGCGTCGGGGTCGGGCTCGGGGATGGCCAGCGACGCATACGCCACGCAGAAACAGAACCCCGCGAGGAGGGCGCGCCGTGCACGACCGTTGAGCGGGAAGATCATGGGCGGACCATGCTCCGGCGGGATCAAGCCGACGTCAACTTGACGCTCGCTCCCAACCTTGACTGTGCCTTGACCTCCTGTGCCGATCCTCCCGCAGGTCTCGCGCTTTCACCCGCTCGAGGAACGGCATATGACTCGCCTGGCTCTGCCGATCTCTGCGCTCCTCCTGGCCGCGTGCGGCGATTCGACCACCACCGGGGACGTCGCAACGGCGCCCGCGCTCGCCGCCACAGCCGCCGCGCCGAACGTGATCGTCGAAACCATCCCCATCGCCAACACCGCGTTCAACCCGTGCAGCGGCGAGCCCGTCGAGGTAAGCGGGAGCCTGCACGTCGTGACCAGGATCTGGAACGACCCCGGGACGCTCCGGATCCGGGGCCATGCGAACATGAACCTGGCCGGGCTCGGGCTGTGGACCGGCATCCGCTATCGGCTGCAAGAGGTCACCAACAGCCTCTACGAGGCCCAGTTTTCGGGGGGCATCGCCGAGACGGACCAGGTCTTCCGGCTGACCCTGATCTCGGCTGGCCCCGCGGACAACTGGTATCTGACGGTGAACGGCTCGTTCCTCTTCTATCCGGATGGGAGCCTGGAGTTCTTCCCGAAGAAGTTCGAGTTCGTCTGTCGCTGAAGGGCGGTGGGCGGAACCCTCGCGGTCGCCTTGGAGGACCGTAGCGACGCTCCTGTCATGACTTTCGCCATAGCGGTCCGGTGACCGCCGGGGGATGTCGCGCGTGTTCCTGGCGGTCGAGCGACAGCTCGGCCGGCATGTGGTGATCAAGGCGCTGAGCCCCGAGCTCGCGAGCAGCGTTTCGGCCGAGCGCTTCGCGCGCGAGATCGACACGGCGGCGCAGCTCCAGGACCCCCAGATCGTCCGGCTCGACCGCCGGCGGCCTGCTGGATCGGGTGCGCCCCGTCACCGCCCCGAGCCCTCCCGGAGGTGAACGGTATATCTCGTGGCGCCTCCAGGCATTGGCGCGCTGGTGTACCGAGCGATCGGGAACGGAGAACGACGATGTTTGGATTCGGTGGATTGGGTCGGAGAATCCGTGGCCGGGGCCGCGGCGGCTCCATCGGGAGCGGCCTGCGGAACGCGCTTCTGGCCGGGGCCGGCATGCTGGGCTGGCGCTGGTGGAAGAACCGGCAGGCCACGCGGCACGGCGGAGACGCGATGGACCGCCGCGACTCGACTGACAGCTTTGGTAGCGGCGGGCGGAGCGGGTCCATCTAGGCCCGGAGCGTCCTTGGAGAACGGCGCGGTGGGGTGCGTTCACGGACGCGCCGCACCGCGTTCATATTCGATCAGGTCGGCCCCCAGCGTGAATCCATGACTCCGGCCCGGCGCAGCTCGACCCTCCTCGACCCCCGGCACATTCTGGAGCGTCCGCTCCGGTGGCTGCTCGCTCACGTCCACAACCTCTACACCGCCGTGGGACTGCTCCTGTCCCTGGTGTTCGTGCTGGCCCTGGCCGGAGCGTGGGGCTTCGCCGCCATCGCCGACGCCGTCGCCGAGGGCGAGACCCAGCGGTTCGACGACGCAATCCTCCTCTGGCTCAACCGTCACTCGACGCCCACGCTCGACGCGATCGCGCTCCAGATCACCGCCGTGGGCAACGGACTCAGCGTGGCGGTGATCGGTCTGGTGGCGTGCGCCTTCCTCTGGGCGATGCGCGAGCGGGTGGGCGTGCTGCTGCTCGTGATCGCGCTGGCGGGCGGGGACCTCTTCAACCGGTTGCTCAAGGACATCTTCGGCCGGCCCCGGCCCGAACTGTTCATGCTCGAGACCCCCTTCGCGAGGCCGGTATCGGCGTCGTTCCCCTCCGGCCATGCGACCGCCTCGATGGTGCTGTACCTGGTGCTGGCCTATCTGCTCGCCCGGCTCGGCGGGCGCGGGGCGTTTCGCTGGATCGTGATCGCCGTCGCCGGCATCCTGATCATCCTGATCGGCCTCTCGCGGATGTACCTCGGGGTGCACTACCCGTCCGACGTGCTCGCGGGGTACATGTTCGGCTTCGTCTGGGCCGCCTTGTGCGCCTTCGGCATCGAGGCGGTGCGCGGGCTTCGGCGGGGGCGGCGCACCCGGGCCGAGGGCGTTCAGCCGGTATCCGAGGCGCCGGCGCCACCGCCGGCCCCGGGGCAGCCCTCCGCGCCTTGAGCTTTGGAAGCGTCCCGGCGACGCTTCCCGTATGAAACCCCTCCGCATTACGCGCTCGTACGGTTTGCTGCTCGCAACCCTCATGCCGATCCTCGGTTGCGGCGAGCGCGCCGAAGCGAATACCTCTGCCTGGCCCGATCCCGCTGCTTATGACGCCGACCTGGCCGCGTGGAAGCAGCGCCGGATCACGTCGGTGGCCGGCCCGGATGGATGGACCACGCTCGCCGGGCTTCATTGGCTGGACAGCGCGAGCTACCGGGTGGGAAGCGACAGCGCCAACGCGATCGTGCTGCCGGCCGGGGCGCCGGGGCGTTTGGGCACGGTCGAGCGGGCCGCGGGCGGTGTCAGGTTCGATGCCGCGCCCGCGGCCGATGTCCGGGTCAAGGGTGCGCCGGTGGACGCCCTGGTGCTGCGGAGCGATGCTCGCGGCGCCGAGCCGACGGTGCTCGAGGCGGGCAGCGTGACGCTCCGGGTCATCGAGCGCTCCGGGCGGCTCGCCCTCCGGGTGAAGGACACGCTGCACCCGGCCCGCGCGGCGTTCGAGGGACTGGAGTATTTCCCGGTGGATACCTCCTGGCGGCTGCGCGCCCGGCTCGTGCCGCACGATGAGCCGAAGACGCTCGCGGTGATCGACGTGGTAGGGCAGGTGCAGACGTACGAGTCGCCAGGCGCGCTCGAGTTCACGCATGGCGGCGAGGGCTACCGGCTCGACGCGGTCATCGAGCCCGGCGTCAATGATCTCTTCGTGATGTTCCGCGACAAGACCAGCGCGCGCGAGACCTATCCCGCGGGCCGCTACGTGTACGCGCCGGTGCCGGACAGCACCGGTACGACGGTGCTCGACTTCAACCGGGCGTACAATCCGCCCTGCGCGTTCACCGCGCTGGCGACGTGCCCGCTGCCGCCGGGGCAGAACGTGCTGCCGATTCCGATCCGTGCCGGCGAGCTCCGCTACCACGAGCCCGGCAAGAAGGCCAAGGTGAAAGCATGAGCCGAGTTCCCCAGATCGACTACGCTGAGGCGCGGGAGGATGTGCGCGAGGCGCACGACGCGCACCTCCGCGCACAGGGCCGCATCACCAACATGAAACGGACGCTGCTCCAGTCGGTGCCGTCGTTCCACGCGCTGATGGAGTGGTACCCGCTCCGCGACGCGGTGCGCCCGTTTCTCGGCGACCGGCTCACCACGATCTACGCCCACGCGATCTCCAGCGAGAACGACTGCCTGATCTGCGACACGTTCTTCCGGCGAATTCTGATCGACGCGGGCGAGGATCCGGACGCCCTGATCCTGAGCGACGTGGAGCGCGAGGTCGTCGCCTTCGGCCGGGCGCTGGCGCAGTCGCCGCACCGGGTGCCGGAGCCTGTCTTCGCCCCGCTCGCGCGGCGGTTCGATCCCGAGCAGCTCGTGGCGCTCACCGCGTTCGGCGCGCTCATGATCGCCACCAACGTGATCAACAACGCGCTCCTGGTGCCGCTCGACGAGTACCTCGAGCCCTACCTGCCGCCCGGTGCCGTGGAGGCCGCACGATGAGCGAGCGGGAGCTGGAGGGACGGGTCGCGTTCGTGACCGGCGCCGCGCACGGGCAGGGGCGGGCGTCGGCACTCGCGCTTGCGGGGGCGGGTGCCCGCATCGCCGCGTTCGATGTCGCGCGGCCGCTCGCCTATCCGGGCTACGCGATGGGCTCGCCGTCCGATCTCGACTCGCTCGCCGCGGCGTGCAAGGCCGCGGGCTCGGACGCGATCACCTTCGCCGGGGACGTGCGGGACGACGCCGCGGTCACCCGCGCGGTGAACCAGACGGTCGAGCGCTTCGGCCGGATCGACATCCTGTTCAACAACGCGGGGATCTGCGCCTACGGGCTGGCGCACGAGCTGACCGAAGACGCGTGGGACGCGATGCTCGACATCAACCTGAAGGGCCCGTGGTTGGTAGCCCGGCGGGTGATTCCGGTGATGATCCGGCAGAAGTCCGGCGTGATCATCAACAACTCGTCGGTGGCGGGGCTCCGCGGCATGGCGCGGCTCAGCCATTACGCCGCGGCGAAGTGGGGACTCACCGGGCTCACGAAATCGTGGGCGATCGAGCTGGCGCCGCACGGCGTTCGCGTCGTGTCCATTCATCCCACCGGCGTCAACACGCCGATGAACGACGGGCTCGCCGAGCTCGAGGGGCTCACGCCCAAGGAGATCGGCGAGCGCTCGGCCGGCAACCTCCAGCCGGTGCCGTGGATCGAGCCAGAGGACGTGGCGCAGGCGGTGCTCTACCTCGCCTCCGACCGGGCCCGCTTCGTCACCGGGTCGCAGTTCGTGCTCGACGCCGGGCTGCTGAGCCGCTGAGCCTAGCCGAACCGGGAAAACGCACCGACCTTACACCCATACTCTGCAATACCCCGGCGCCGGTGGGCGCCGGGTCATCTCATCAGCGGGCGAAAAGCGCCCGTGGGAGGTCATCATGATCGGCTCCCCTGGTCGGGGTGTCGCGCTGCTGTTGTGCCTGCTCGCCACGGTCGGGGTTCCCAGCGCGGCGGACGCGCAGATCGGAGGCAGGCTCAAGAAGGCGCTGGCCGGCAAGGCGACCGACGAGGTGAAGACCGCGACCTGTATGCCCGACCGGCCGCCCGCCGTGGTCCCCTCGATTCCGCTCAGCGCCGCGGAGATCGCCCGGGTGAACGCCGGGCTCGACGCGGAAATCGCCGCGGCGCCGGAGATCGAAAAGAAGGCCGCCGACGAGCAGAAGAAGGCGGACGCCGAGGCCACGGCGTACGAGAAGGCTCGCGCCGATTACGAGAAGGCCCACGAGAAGTGGAGCAAGTGCCGGGACAAGGTCGCCGCCGCCGATCAGGCGACGTCGGAGGCGATGCACGCGAAGACCAACAAGGCGACGGACCAGGTTGCCGGCGGCATCGACACGACCCGGCTGATGGCCCTCGCGGAGAAGGCGCAGGCCGCGTCGCAGCGGGTCGCGGAGGGCAAGGGAACCGCGGAGGACCGGAAGACCCTCGCGGAGTTCCAGGCGATGATGAACCCCATTGGCGCCAACGCCGCGGCCGCGGGGGCGGCGATGCAGCAGGCGGGTGAGTTCGACCAGGGCGCCGCCGCGCGGATCGAGAAGGCGTGCGACAAGGAGCCGCAGCCGCCCAAGGAGCCGGAGTCAGCGACGAGCCCGGAACAGGCCCTCCAGAAGGCCGGCGCCAAGGCCGCCGGGATGGACCTCGAAGACTACCGGGTCGCCCGCGAGCTCGTGATCGGCTGGGTGATGAGCAACACGGTCGTGGGCGGTGGCGGCGGCTCGAAGTCGGAGGCCGATGCCCAGAACGCGGCGATCAAGGATGCCGCCGGCAAGATCTGCGAGATGCGGAAGGCCAAGGTACCGGTCTGATGCGATCCGCCTGGCTGCTCGCCGCGCTCGGGCTCGTCGTCGCCGCTCGGCCCACCCACCGGGCCGATCCGGGACCGACGCTGTCCGTGCGCGTGCCGGGCGGCTGGGAGACCTGGTGGCGCGAGGGGGCGGCGCCGGCTCGTTGGGCCGGTCCGCTGCCCGCCGTGGCCGATCGGATCACCTGGCGCCGGGCCGGGCCGGGGCTCGACTGGGGCGAGTTCTCGCTCTCCGGCGACGGCGAGGCGTTCCGCGTGCGCGTCATCGTCGCGCGGCTCGACCCGCAGGCACTCGGGCTCAGGTTGGTCAAGCCCGAGGACGGGCCGGTCTATGCGGGGCGGTGGGACATAGGCGAGGCGCCCGCGTCCGCGGTGTTCGCGGTGAATGCGGGACAGTTCACCGCCGGGCCGTGGGGCTGGTTGGTGCAGGACGGCGTGGAGCGGCAGCGGCCCGGGTCGGGCCCGCTCGCGCCGGGCGTGGTGGTGGACACCGCCGGAACGGTGCGCCTGGTCCCACCGGACTCGCTGGTGACGGTGCGGGCCGGCGCCCGGCTGGCCTTCCAGTCGTACCCGACGGTGCTCGAGCGCGACGGCGACGTGCCGGCGGCGCTCCGCACCGACGGGCTCGGGGTGAACCGCCGGCATCGTGACGCGCGCCTGGCGCTCGGCCAGCTGCGCGACGGCCGGGTCCTCGTCGCCATGACGCGGTTCGAGGGGCTGCGCGGCGCGCTCGAGAATCTTCCGCTCGGCCTCACCACACCCGAGATGGCCGCGGTGATGGGCGCGCTCGGCGCCAGCCGCGCGGTGCTGCTCGACGGCGGGATCTCCAGCCAGATGCTGATCCGCGATGGGGCGAAGACGCACCGCTGGCCGGGTTGGCGGCGGGTGGCGCTCGGCCTGGTCGCGGTGCCGCGAGCCCGCTGATCCGGCTGGAACCCTTCACAGCATCAAGATCCCTCTCCGGACGCCCGCAGCGACCGCCTCCGCCCGGGTGGACACACCGAGCTTCTCGAAGAACGAGACCACGTGGGTTTTCACCGTATGCCCGGAGATGCCGAGCCGGGTCGCGATCGCCTTGTTCCCGAGGCCCGCGGCCAGCAGTCCGAGGATCTCGATCTCTCGCGGCGTGAGCGACTGCCGTGCCGTCTGAGTGCCAAGACGCCGACTGACACGCGGCCGGGCCGCGCCCGCGATCGCCGGTGGCATCACCGCGAGTCCCGCCGCCACCGCATCCAGCGTGGCGCCGAGCTCCGCGGACGAGACATCGAGCGGCAGTACCGCCCGCGCGCCACGCCGGAGCGCGTCGGCTGCCCACTGCTCCATCGGTTCCGGTCCGAGCACCACGAGCCGCGTGGCACTCGGCGCCGGAGCCGCTGACGGGTCGAGCCGCGGCTCGTCCCCCCGCTCCAGCACGAGCAGCACGACGTCCGGCTCCCGCTCGGCGGCGCCGTTCTCGGGCCGCCACTCGGCGGAGCCGGCCACCAGCACGTCGGGCTGCCGGGCCAGCGACGCCTCGAGCCGCGTCCTGACCGCGGCCGAGCGCGCGACCACCAGCACCCGTATCACGCGGCCTTATGACTCCAGCTGTCGCCGAGGAAGCGCGCGATCGCCGCGCTCGGGATCGCGTGCGCCAGCCCGTTCACGATCATCGTGCTCACGCCCAGCACCTGGCCCACCGTGTTGGCCACCGGCCCGCCCGAGTTGCCGGGGGCGAGGCGCACGTCCATGCGGAGCAGCCAGTCAAGCGGATGAGGTCCGGGTGAGGGCACCGCGTGCACCACGCCGAGCGCGATCGCGCCCGCCAGGCCGAGCGGGTGGCCGACCGCGACGACGAGCTGGCCCGGGCGAGCGTCGTCCGCCGGCTCCGCCGCGGCAAGGCCGCGGGCATCCACCGCGATCGCCGCGAGGTCACTCGACGGCTCGTGCCGGACCACGCGTGCGGGGAGCACCCGGCCGTCGGCGAGCCGCACCTCCAGCGGCGTCCGGGTTGCGACGTGCGCGTTCGTGACGATCAGGCCATCGGCGTGCCAGACCACGCCCGCGCCGCGCGATGCCGGCCCGCTCCGGACCTCGACCGTGACGCGGCGGAGCCAGTCGGCGAGGCCGGCGATCTCGTACTCGAGCATCAGCGCCGCGGCCCGTCGGCGCGCCGGCCCACCGTGATGGAGATCGGGAGCAGCTGCCCCCCGCGAAGCACACGCATATCCAGCGGCCGGCCCACGCGCTCGGGGCCGAGCGCGGCAAGCAATTCGGTCGGGTCGCTCAGCGGCTTGCCGTCGAGCGCCACGAGAATGTCGCCGAGCATCACCCCGGCCTGCTCGGCGGGCCCATCGGGCTCCAGCCCGACCACCACCAGGCCAACGTCACCGGCGAGGTCGAGCTTCCGCCGGAGCGCGTCCGGCAGCCGCACCGGCTGCGAGGCGATGCCGAGGTAGCCGCGGGCCACGCCGCCGGTCGCGAGCACCTGGTCCATCACCCGGTCGATCGTGCTTCCCGGAATCGAGAGCGCGAGCGACCGCGCGAGCCGCGACGTGTTGAGTCCGAGCACCCGGCCGCCAGCTTCGACCAGGGGGCCGCCGGAGAAGCCGTCGTAAACCCCGATGTCGAGCCGGATGAAGCGGTCGATCCGCCCGCCGCGCCAGGTATGCCATTCGCCGTCCACCGCGCTCACGATTCCCATGCTGGCGGTGACGTTCGCGCCGGGCCGGCCGACGGCGAGCACCAGCCTGCCCACCTGGAGTGTCGCGGCGTCGCCGCGGTCAACGGGGCGAAGCTCGGCAGCGGTTCGAAGCACCGCGACATCGGTGGTGACGTCCCGGCCCGCCAGCGTCGCGGCGGCCGTGCCGCCGTCGGGAAGGGTGAGCGTGATCTCCTCCTCGCGGGACACGGTGCCGCTCGACGTGACGATCACGCCGGGCCGCCATACGATGCCGCTCGAGGGAATCCGCCGGCGTGCGTGGATGGCGACGACGGATCGCCCCGCGTGCTCCACCGCGCCAGCCAGATCGTCGGACAAGGCGGACAAGATGCCGGTCCCGGCGCGCGAACTGCTGGTCATACATCCTCCTGACTCGGACATCGCGGGCGTGGGATGCGCCCGCTGTTGAGTCTAAGGATGCGGAGAGCAGGGCGAGCTGCCTATCGGACGGATGGGGGAGGCGATCAGTCGCCTCGCGTGAGCCGATTGCCAACGGCGCCGGAAGCCAGGTCCGAATCCGGCGGGCGCACCTCGCGCCGCCTTGCTATCATATCGCCATGACGCTCAAGCCGGCCGAGTATTACCGGGCGCTGCTGGCGCGCGACGCGCGGTTCGACGGGATCTTCTTCGTCGGGGTCACCAGCACCCGCATCTACTGTCGGCCGATCTGCCGGGCACCCAAGCCGCGTCCGGAGCGCTGCCGCTACTTCAACACCGCGGCCGCGGCCGAGCGGCGGGGATTCCGGCCGTGCCTCCGGTGTCGGCCGGAGCTGTCTCCCGGGTCGGCGCCGGGCGTAAGCGCCGACGCGGTGCGCCGGCTGGCGTCCGCCGCGGCGGAGCGGATCGCGGCGGGAGCCATGGACGACGTTGGCGTGGAGGGTCTCGCGGCAGACCTCGGCGTGAGCGCGCGCCACCTGCGCCGTGTGGTGGAGCGGGAGCTGGGCGCGTCACCGATGGAGCTCGCGCAGACCCGCCGCCTGCTCACGGCCAAGCGGCTGCTTACCGACTCGCCGCTGCCGGTGACGCAGGTGGCGTTCGCCAGCGGGTTCGGGAGCCTGCGACGGCTCAACGCGTTGTTCCGCGAGCGATATCGGTTGAGCCCCGCGGCGCTCCGCCGCGCCGCGCAGACGCCGGCCCGCCGGCGCGTCAGAACGGAGCCCACGCTCACGTTGTCACTGTCGTATCGGCCGCCCTACGACTGGCCGGCGATGCTCGGCTGGCTGGCGCCTCGCGCCACGCCGGGTGTGGAGATCGTCGCCCACGGCCGGTACCGGCGCACCGTGCGGATCGTGGAACACGGCATCCTGTCGGTGAGCGCCGAGCCGAAGGCGTCTGCGCTCCGGGTGGAGTTGTCGGCGTCGCTCGTGCCGGCCATGGTGCCGCTCCTCACCCGGCTCCGCCGGCTCTTTGACCTGGATGCCGATCCGGCGGTGGTGCAGGAACATCTGGGAGCCGACGCATGGCTCGAGTCGCTGGTGCGGCGTCACCCTGGGCTCCGGGTCGCGTGCGCAATGGATGGGTTCGAGCTCGCGCTCCGCGCGGTGCTGGGGCAGCAGGTGAGCGTGCGCGGCGCGTCCACGCTCGCGGGACGTCTGGCGGCGTTGCTGGGTGAGCCGATGGCCTCCGACGCGGACGGCCTTACCCGGTTGGCGGTTACCGCCGAACGACTGGCCGATTCGACCGAGGCGGCGGTGGCCGGCATCGGGCTGCCGCGGAACCGGGCGCGCACGGTGGTCGCGTTGGGGCGGGCGGCGGCCGCGGGCGGCCTCGATCTCTCGCCCGGCGCCGACATCGAGCGCACGAGGGCAGAGCTGATGAAGATCCCGGGCGTGGGGGAGTGGACCGCCGACTACGTACTGATGCGGGCGCTGCGCTGGCCCGATGCCTTTCCCGCCGGTGATCTCGGCCTACGCAAGGCGGCGGGCGGGATCACGGCCCCCGAGCTCCGCCGCCGGGCGGAAGCGTGGCGTCCCTGGCGGTCGTACGCGGCCGCCTATCTGTGGCAAAGTCTCGCGGATGGCAATCAATGACCAAGCGATTCAATGAGCCGTTCTGGCGCACCGAGCTCGAGACCCCGGTCGGTCCTCTCGGCGTCACCGCGACGGCGCGGGGCCTGGCCGAGATCTGGTTCGACGGCTACGGGGACTCCGCGGTGGCGGGCGCGGGTGAGCGCGATCCCGCGGGTGCGCTCGACGCCGCGCGCGCACAGCTCAGAGAATACTTCGCGGGCACGCGGATGACCTTCGACCTGCCGCTCGCGCCCATGGGCACCGCGTTCGAGCTCCGGGTGTGGGCGCTGCTCAGAGAGATCCCCGCCGGCCAGACGACAAGCTACGGCGAGCTCGCGCGCAAGCTGGGCGATCCGCGCGCGGTCCGCGCGGTGGGCCGCGCGAACGGACAGAACCCGCTGCCGATCGTGGTGCCGTGCCATCGGGTGATCGGCGCCGACGGCTCGCTCGTGGGGTTCGGCGGCGGGCTCGAGCGCAAGCGCTGGCTGCTGGAGCACGAGGGCGCGCTGGCCCGGAGCGCGCTCTGAGCCGGATCGACGTCGCGGCGATTCAGCGGGCCTCGACGGGCATCGATCCCGTCTTCCGCGACACGCCGCAGTTCGAGAACGCCGCCGTGTCGGAGGCGTGCGGCGCCCGCGTGGTGCTCAAGATCGAAACGGTGAATCCGATTCGCTCGTTCAAGGGCAGGGGCAGCGACTGGCTGTGCGAGCGGCTGGCGCTCGCGCCCGGCTCGGAGCTGGTGTGCGCGTCGGCCGGAAACTTCGGGCAGGGACTCGCGTGGGCCGGCGCCCGGCGGGGGCTTCGGGTGACGGTGTTCGCCGCCCGCACGGCCAATTCGTTCAAGGTCGAACGCATGCGCGCGCTTGGCGCGGACGTACGGCTGGAGGGTGACGACTTCGATGCGGCCAAGGACGCTGGCTGCGCGCACGCCGAGGCCAGCGGCGCGCGATTCGTGGTGGATGGGCGCGAGCCGCCGATCTCCGAGGGCGCAGGCACCATCGCAGTCGAGCTCGGCCGCTGGGCCGAGCCGTTCGACGCGCTGCTCGTGCCCATCGGCGACGGCGCGCTGATCGCCGGGATCGGGGCGTGGGCCAGGGCGCGGATGCCGGGCACCCAGGTGATCGGCGTGTGCGCCGCCGGCGCGCCGGCGCTCGCGCTGTCGTTCCGCGCGGGGCGGCCGGTCTCGACCCCCGCCGCCGACACCATCGCCGACGGGATCGCGGTGCGGGTGCCGGTGCCCGAGGCGCTCGAGGATCTCCGGCCCGTGGTGGACGACATCGTGCTGGTGCAGGACGAGTCGATCCTGGCGGCGATGCGACTGCTCTTGGCGGAGACGGGGCTGGTGGTGGAGCCGGCGGGCGCGGCGGGACTCGCGGCGCTGCTGGAGCATGGCGGACGGTGGAAGGGCGCCCGGGTCGCGACGCCGGTCTGCGGCGGCAATCTGACGCGCGAGCAGATCGCGCGTTGGTTGACCTCCGATGCGCTCCCGCCGAGGTGAGAGCTCCTTCGCGGCGCTGCAGAGCGCGACCGCCGGAACCCGAGCGGCGCGCTGCGCCGGCACCGCGAACCTCAAAGGCCGCTCGGTTTCCAGCGCGCGCTCTGACGCGCCCCTCCGGAGCCCCCACCCCGGCGGCTCGCGCTTCTCATGGACCATACGCGCCGCTCGTGCGCGAGTCAGCCCTCGTCTCGCTGCGAGCGCCAAGTGTGGAGCGCCGGTCGGTTCCGAGTGAAACCGCGGTCGCCCCCGCCCGTACAGCCAGAACCACACGCCTCGGCAACGCCATGCGGGTTCCACGCTGCGGCGCCGCGAGCGTCGCGCTGACAGTGCTTGCCGGCGCCCCGCCGCGTGGCGCGAGCTCTACATCGGCGCGCGCACGAAGTACTGGGCCAAGGCGGCCGACGAGCGCCGGCGGAAACGCTATGTGGAGGTACGGAACCGGCTGGTCAAGGCGATCGCGGACTCGGGCGGCAAGCTGCTCGCGGGCTCGGACACGCCCGAGTGGTTTCACGTGTACGGCTGGGCGCTCCACCGCGAGCTCGCGAGCTTCGTGGCCGCCGGGCTCACGCCGTACCAGGCGCTCGAGGCCGCTACCCGGAATGCCGCGGAGTTCCTGGGCGGGTCGGCGGAGTGGGGGACGATCGAGACCGGCAAGCGGGCCGACCTGGTGCTGCTGTCGGCCAACCCACTCGAGCAGATCACGAACACCGAGCGGATCGAGGCGGTGTCGCTGGGCGGACGCTGGCTGCCGAAGGCGGAGCTGGACCGGATGATTCGCCGGGCGAGCGACCGGCTGGGCGGCGCGCCGCCCGACTCGCTCCGGGCTCCGGGTGACACAGACAAAGCAGCCGCGAATCAACGCGAATGAACGCGAATTAACTGCAATCAACAGCCGCTGATGAACGCGGAGGAACGCTGATTAGTGTTGTTCAATCCGCGTCTATCTGCGTCAATCCGCGGCTTCTTTGTTGTTGGTTGTATTCGCGGCCATTCGCGTCAATTCGCGGCTTACTCCTTGTCGAGTGACGGCAGCAGCCGCTTCGGGGCCGTGAGCCGCCAGGAGTCGCGGAGCAGGTCGGCCACCTCCGGCCAGTCCACGCCTTTGTCGAGCCAGACGCCCACCCAGCCGCTCGGCCCCACGTAGGGCGGCACGAAGAACCGGTCGGGCGCGGCGCGCACCATCAGCGCCTGATTGCCCGGCGCGGCCTTGCACCACACCGCGGGCCGGCCGGGGCCATGGTGGTTCCCCGCGTCGGCATACATCGCGAACAGCTTGTTCCTGACGCGGAACGTGGGCTCGCCCCACGCCTCCACCTCGTGCGCTTCGGGTAACGCGAGACAGAGTTTGCGCAGGCGGTTAAGCGGACGAGGAGGCATTCGCTGCTAAGCCTCTGCCAGCGCGAGCCACGCCCGCTGGGAGCGCACCAGGCAGAACCTATCGGCCGACATCTCAGTCGAGTGGAATGCGCGACTTGTTCCGCGAAAGCCACTGCTCGAACGTCTGCAGCTCCGGGTTGAGCTTCCGCGTGGCCGCGAGGTCGCGCGGGCGGCAGAAGTCCTCGTTGAAGTCGCGCTTGAACTGGAACATGTTGCCGAGGTCGTCCGCCCCGGGGAAGCCGAAGCTGCGGTACACCTCGGGGGCCACGTCATTGTACCGGACCTCCTCCCTGAGCGCCTGGCTGAGCGCCGCGGCCATCTCCGCACCGGTCAGGTGCTCGCCCGCGATCCCCACCGTCTTGCCCGCAAACTCCGAGGCGCGCCTGAAGATGCCGAACGCCGACTTGCCGATGTCCTCGACGGCGATGCCCGGCAGCTTCTTATCGCCCATGGGAAACGTGATGGCGAGCCGGCCGTCGGGGCCGCGCTTCGGGCCCATGCCGAAATGGATGAAGTTGTCCCAGTAGAACGACGTGAGCAGGCAGGTGGTGGGCACGCCGGTGGCCTGGAACAGGGCGTCGGCTTCGCCCTTGGCGTCGAAGTGTGGGACCTTGTACTTGCCCATCAGCGTCGGCATGCGCGCATCGTTCAGCGGCACCCACGGCCGGGTGTCCTCGAGCGTGGACCAGATGACGTGCGACACGCCGGCCGGCTTCGCCGCCCGAGCCTGATTGCCCGCCTGCTGAAGCTCCCGCTCGGGGGAGAAGTGCTCCCAGAAGTTCGTCAGGGCAAACACCCCCCACGCGCCCTTGAAGGCGCGCTCGAGGGTCGCGGCATCGTCCGCGTCGGCGGCAACGACCTCCGCGCCCGCCGCCGTGAGCGCCTTCGCGTTGTCGGAGTCGGGTTTCCGCGTGATGGCGCGGGCGGTGAACGTGCGCGACGGATCGGACAGGATGGCGCGCACCAATCCGCCTCCCTGGGCGCCGGTGGCGCCGACGACGGCGATCGTCCTGCTCTCGGGCATCATTGACCTCCAGATGGTTTCGACCCGCCGCGAAGCACGGTGCCCAGCACCGCGGCCGCTGCCTGCAGCGCTTCCGGCGTATACCCCGCATATCCCAGCAGGAAGCCACCGCGCTCCGCCGCCGGTTTCCGCAACCAGTAACGCGAAAGCGGATACACGTCCACCCCCGCCCGCGCCGCCGCCTCCGCCGGCCGCACGTCGTCCATCCCGTCCGGCAACCACGCGGTGAGCTTCATGCCGGTCTCCACCCCCTCGATCTCCACCAGCCCCGCCAGATGCACGGCTGCCGCGGCGCGCAGCGCGGCCTGACGGCGGGCATACGCGGCGCGCATCCGCCTGATGTGGCGCAGCAGGTGGCCACCCGCCATGAACTCCGCGAGCACCGCCTGGTGAAAGAACGGCGCGTGCACGCCGGCCAGGAACCGGGCCGCGGTCACCCCCGCCAGGAGCCGCTCGGGCACGATGAGATAACCTACCCGGAGTCCGGGGAAGAGCACCTTGCTGAAGCTGCCGACGTACACCACGCGGCCGTCGGGGTCGAGACTGTGGAGCGAGGGGACCGGCAGCGCGGCGTAGCGGAACTCGCTGTCGTAGTCGTCCTCCACGATCCAGGCGCCGGCGCCGGCGGCCCAGTCGAGCAGCGCCTGCCGGCGCTCCCGCGGCATCGTGGCGCCGAGGGGGAACTGGTTGGACGGCGAGGTATACACGAGCCGCACCGGTTCGGCGAGCGCCGCGAGCTGCGCCACGTCGAGCCCGTCGGCATTCACTCCAATGGGCACGATGCGGGCGCCCGCCGCCTGCATCGCCGCGCGCGCACCGAGGTACCCGGGGTCCTCCGCGGCGACGAGGTCGCCCGGATCGGTGAGCAGCCGGAGCGCGAAGTCGAGCGCCTGCTGCGCGCCCTCGACCACGATCACCTGGCGCGGCTCGCACCGCACCCCGCGGGCCGTCTCGACGTACCCGGCGATCGCCTCGCGGAGCGGCGGATAGCCGCCCGGCTCGCCGTAGCCGAAGAGATCGCTCCGCGAGGAGCGGAGCACCTGATTGCACACGCTCCGCCAGAGCGGCCACGGGAGGAGGTCGGCCGCCGGCACGCCGGGCCGGAACGGTCGCGGGG
>JBOHSN010000045.1:0-30183 GCA_050733215.1 Gemmatimonadales bacterium | reverse complement strand
CCGCCATGCTGCGACATTCGTTCGGAAGCTCGTCGGTCACCGCGCTCTGGGCGACAGCCGCAGTGCTCGCCGGCGGGATGACCGGCCTGCCGGCGGCGGTCTCGGCCCAGAACGAATGCCGCCCCTCCAAGACGTCCAACGAGGCGGAGAGCTTCGGCATGGTGTCCGTCCCGCTCGCGTTCGGCCGGGCACAGGCCCCCGAGATGCTCCCGGGGCTCCGATTGGGTCTGGAGGCGGCGTACGTGCCACAGGTGGACGATCCGACCGCCACGCCGACGTTCTGCCGGCCGGGAAAGGGCCCGGAGAACGTGAACCTGTCGCCGGTCCTTCCCCGCCCACGGCTCTCCGTCCCCCTCCCGCTCGGCCTCGCACTGGAGGCGAGCTGGATCCCGCCAGTGCGAGTCGGCGGCGTGAAGGCGAATCTGTTCGGCGTGTCCCTCGGACGGTCCTTCGGCAACATTGACGGCGTGGTGGTGGCGCTGCGGGGGCATGCGACCTTCGGCTCGATCCGTGCGCCAATCACCTGCAACGACGACGCGCTCGAGGATGCCACCAGCGAGTGCTTCCAGGGCACGCGATCGGACGATCGCTTCAGCCCCAACATCTTCGGCGGAGA
Source organism: Gemmatimonadales bacterium (assembly GCA_050733215.1). Taxonomy (GTDB): domain Bacteria; phylum Gemmatimonadota; class Gemmatimonadetes; order Gemmatimonadales; family GWC2-71-9; genus DASQPE01. The sequence goes on along the minus strand of JBOHSN010000045.1, from coordinate 29,567 downwards.
CCTGGCGGTCTCCGCGCCGGTGGCCCGCGGCCGGCTGCGCCCGTACGCGGGCGCCGGCTACAACCGCCTGGCGCCGCGCTTTCAGGTCAACTTCACGAACAGCGTCGGGGTAGTGGACAGCACTCGGGTGATCGTGAACCTCGACCGTTTCGCCGTGTTCGGTGGCGCCACCTGGATCCTGTCGTATCGCATGACGCTGAGCGGTGAGGTATACGCCACCCCGGCCGACGCGGTGTCGGCGCGGCTCGTGCTGCGGAGCTCGTTGCTGCCATGAGACCGGCCTCCCGAGTCACACTCACGCTCGCACTCGCACTCACACTCGGGGGTGTACCCGCCGCCGCCCAGCGCGAGGTGCCGGCCGGCGTCGTGCGGGAGGGCACACTCGCGTTCGATGCCCGAGCGACCGCAGGCGACTTCACCGGCACCACGCAGACAGTGACCGGTGAGATGACCGGCGGCGAGCTGTCGGCCGTGCGGGGGTGGGTGGAGGCGTCGACGAAGTCGCTGGTTACCGGCAACGATCGGCGCGACCGCGACCTCAACAAGTCCATGGAGTCCGGGAAGTATCCGACGATCCGGTTCGAGCTCGACGGCGTCACCCCGGGCGCGGCTCGCGGCGACACGCTCGGCGTAACGCTCAAGGGCCGCTTCACGATTCACGGCGTGACGCGCGAGGCCGAGCTACCGGCGGCGGTCGTGCTGGCCCCCGACGCCGTGAAGGTGCGGGCGGATACCCCGCTCAACCTCAAGGACTACAAGATCGGCGGCTTGTCGAAGGCGTTCGGCATGCTGCGCATGCACGAGGAGATCCGCGTTCGCGTGGACCTCACGTTCACACCTCAGGCCAACCGGGTAAATTGACCTCGCTCATGCCCGATCCCTCGGCCGACTCTCCTCCGCCCGGTGCGTTTCCCAAAGCCGGCGACTCAGGGCTCACCCGTCTCGCGTACCTCCGGCAGGTGCTCGGGGCTCCGCACGCCCCCGTTGCCCCGCCGTCCGCCCCGGATCCTGCCGCTCAGCCGGCCGCGCTCCATCCGGCCGAGAAGGCGCTGGAGGAGAGCCAGCGGCTGCTCGAGCTGTTCTTCGGCCAATCGCTCGACGGCTTCTTCTTCATGATGCTGGACGAGCCGGTGCGCTGGGACGATTCCGCCGACAAGGATGCGCTGCTGGAGTGGGTGTTCGAGCACCACCGCGTCACGCGGGTGAACGAGGCGATGGCCGCGCAGTACGGGGCGCGGCCGGAGCAGCTCATTGGTCTCACCCCCGCGGCGCTCTTCGCGCACGATCCGGCGCGAGGGCGCGGGGTCTGGCGCGAGCTCTTCGATGCGGGGCGGCTCCACGTCGAGACCGACGAGCGGCGGCTCGACGGCGAGCCGGTCTGGGTGGAAGGCGACTACCTGTGTCTCTACGCGCCGGACGGGCGGATCATGGGGCACTTCGGCATTCAGCGCGACATCACCGCCCGGCGGCGGCACGACGAGGAAGTGCGACGCTCGCGCGAAGAGCTCCGGGCGCTCGCCGCCCGGCTGCAGTCGGTGCGGGAGGACGAGCGCACCCGCATCAGCCGCGAGGTGCACGATGAGCTGGGCCAGGCGCTCACCGGGCTGCGGCTCGACTTTTCCTGGCTCAAGGGGCGGCTCAAGGACAAGCCGGAGCTGGCCGAGCGGGTGCAGTCGGCGGTGAGCCGGATCGACGGGACCATCGACACGGTGCGCCGCATCGCCACCGAGCTCCGACCGAGCGTGCTCGACCATCTGGGGCTCGTCGCGGCGGTGGAATGGCAGGCGCAGGAGTTCGAGAAGCGCACCGGGATCACGGTGCGCCTCGAGCTCAGCTCGGCGCATCCCGCCGTGGACGATGCGCGCGCCACCACCGTGTTCCGGATCCTGCAGGAGTCGCTCACCAACGTGGCCCGCCACGCCGGCGCCACCCGCGTCGAGATCGCGCTAGCCCTCGGCCCGGATACCGTCACGCTCCAAGTGGCCGACGACGGCCGCGGCATTAGCGAAGCGGAGCGAACCGCGCTCCGGTCGCTCGGCCTGGTCGGGATCCGCGAGCGGGCTATCGCGTGCGGGGGCGAGTGCACGGTCGAGGGGCGGCCGGGACAGGGGACGAGGGTCATCGCCCGCATCCCGCTCGGGGGCACGGAGGCGTCATGATTCGCCTGTGTATCGCCGACGATCATCCGGTCGTCCGCGCCGGGCTCAAGCAGATCATCGAAGACGAGCCCGGCATGGAAGTCGTGGGTGAGGCCGCCGACGGCGACCGGCTGCTGGCCAGCATCGGTCGCATGCCGGCCGACGTGCTGCTGCTCGACGTGTCGATGCCCGGGCCGGGGTTCCTCGAGGTGCTCAAGGCGCTGAAGCAGACGCAGCCGCGGCTGCCCGTGCTGGTGCTGAGCGTACACCCGGAGGATCAGTACGCCGTGCGCGCCCTTCGGGCCGGCGCGGCCGGGTATCTCACCAAGGACCACTCGCCGGAGGAGCTGGTCGCGGCCATCCGGAAAGTCCACCGCGGCGGCAAGTACGTGAGCGCGTCGCTCGCGGAGCGCCTGGCGATCGGGCTCGAGATCGGGGCGGAGGGCTGGCCCCACGAGAAGCTGTCGGACCGGGAGTACGATGTACTCTGCCAGCTCGGCTCCGGCCGCACGGTCAAGGAGATCTCCGAGCAGCTTGGCCTGAGCCCGAAGACGGTGAGCACCTACCGGTCGCGGATCCTGGAAAAGATGAAGCTCGCCGGTAACGCGGACCTGGTGCGGTATGCAGCGCAGCACGGGCTCATCCGCTAGCCGGCTACCGCAACTGCTCGAACCACAGAGGACACGGAGAACACAGAGAACGCTTTGTTGTGGTCTGGCGGACGGGCATCGCGATCCTGACGCTTGAGACCACATCAAGTGCCGTTCTCTGTGTTCTCCGTGTCCTCTGTGGTTCAATGCTTTTCAGGTGGCGAACGCTTCTTTCACTCCGCTCAGCACGAACTGCACCGCCACCGCGGCGAGCAAGAGACCCATGATGCGGGTAACCACCCGCACCCCGGTCTTGCCGAGCCGACTCAGGAGCGGCTCGCCGATCCGGAGCGCGATGAACGACACGATGCCGGTGAGCACGATGGCCCCGTAGACGATCGCCGTCTGGGCGGGACCGCGGGCCTGGCTGGACAGCACAATGACGGTCGAAATCGCGCCGGGGCCGGCCAGCATCGGAATGGCGAGCGGCGTGACCGCGACGTCGTCCTTGGCCTGGCCCTCGATCACCTCGTCCCGCCCCTCCTGGGTGCGGCGCTCGGCCCGCAGCATGTCCATCGCGACGAACCAGAGGATCAGTCCCCCCGCGGTGCGGAACGCCGCCAGGGTGATGCCGAATGTGCGGAAGAGGAGTGTGCCGGTCGCGGCGAAGACGACCAGCAGGATCGTCATCGCGATGCACGCCCGGCGCGCCGTGCGGCGGCGCTCGTCCGGGCTCTCGTCCTGGGTGATGACGAGGTAGGTCGGGATCACGGCAATGGGATCGACGATGAACAGCACCGACGTGGTGGTGACCAACGCGAACTGGGCCAGGTCGGTCATCGGCTGAGGTGGACTGTGCCGCCCTTCATCACCCAGCGCACCTCGCCGAGCGCCGCGATGTCGGCCAGCGGGTCGCCGGCCACGGCGATGATGTCCGCGTGGCGTCCCGGCGCCACGGCCCCGACCTGCGCCTCCTGCCCCAGCAGCCGGGCCGCGGTTCCGGTGGCGGCCTTGATGGCCTGCATCGGGCTCATGCCGTACTGCACCAGCAGCCCGAGCTCCCGCGCGAGCGGCTCGTCCCACGAGTAGCCACCGGCGTCGCTTCCGTTCGCGATCCACGGGCCGAGTCCGCGCTTGAGCGCCTCCGCGAACGCGCGCCGTTCGAGGTCGAGCATCTTGGGCCAGATCCCTCCGCGGCCCGGTGCGACGTAGTGGGTCACGTAAAGGGTCGGACACCAGTAGACCTTCTGCCTGAGCATCCGGTCCATCAGGTCCGGGGTCAGGCCGTGGCCGTGCTCGATGGTGTCGAACCCGTTCCGGAGCGCGGCGTCGATTCCGTCCCATGCGATGGCGTGTGCCGCCGCCTTGCGGCCCAGCCGGTGAGCTTCGGCGGTGAATGCCGCCAGCTCTTCGTCGGTATAGTTCACCCAGCTCCGAAGCCGTCCGTCCTCGCCCAGGTAGTACCGCCGGTCCACGTACACCTTGATCCAGTCGGCGCCGTACTTCACCTGCTCCCGCACTGCCTTCCGGATCTCCTCGGGCCCATCGACGATCTGGACGCCGGTGGGCATCGAGAGCTCCCACGAGTAGCCGAGCAGCGGGTACATGCCGGTGGCGCTGAAGGCGCGGGTGGCGACGAACAGGCGGGGCCCCGGAATGACGCCGCGCTCGATCGCTGCCTTCACATCGGCGTCGGCGTACATCGCGCCCTCGGTCTCGAGGTCGCGGAGGGCGGTGAATCCCTGGTCGAGCGCGCGCCGCGCGGCCACGGTCGCCCGGATGGTGCGGTAAGGGATCGACTCCTTGAGCACCTGCTCGTCGTACTCGGCGGCAGTGATGTCGCCCTGGAGCAGGATGTGGGTGTGGGCGTCGATCAATCCGGGCAACACGGTCATGGCGGAGAGATCGACCGTCTGCGCGCCCGCCGCGCGCGCGGAGATGTCGTTCCACGGGCCGACCCCGGCGATGCGGCCGTTCTCGACCAGGATTCCCTGGTCGCGCCTCGGCGCGTCGGCCAGCCCGTCGATAAGCCGGCCGGCGCGGATCAGCGTGCGGGGTGGGGGCGGGCCCTGGGCGGCGAGAGACGCGGGCGGGAACGGCGCGGCCGGCGCGAGCGCCAGCAGCAAGCACGCAACGACGAGTGGACGCATGCCATATTATAGCGTGAACCCGCTACTCGACCCCGGTGCCCGTCCGGTCATCGCGCATCGTGGTGCGTCCGCCCACGCGCCGGAGAACACGATGGCCGCCTTCGACCTGGCGCTCCGGCAGGGCGCGGACGCGCTCGAGCTGGACGTGCGGCTCAGCCGGGACGGCGTGCCCATCGTGCTGCACGATCCGACACTCGACCGAACGACCCGCCTCCGTGGCCCGGCGGCAGCCCACACCGCGACGGAGCTCCGTTCGGCGCTCGTCCCCAGCCTGGCGGAGGTACTGGGCGCCTTTCCCCGCACGCCGCTGCTCATCGATCTCAAGGAGGCCGCGGCGCAGCTCGCCGTGCGCGAGTTGCTGCTGAGCCATGGGGCCCTGGATCGCTGCGTTGTCGCCGGGGACGATGATGCGGTGCTCCGGGGGTTCCGCGGCACCGCCTTCGCCACCGGTGCCTGTCGCTCCGACGTCGCCTCCCTCTACCGCCGCGCGGCGCTTCGCATCCTGCCGTCGAGCGTGAGCTACCGGCTTCTGTCGGTGCCCGTGCGGCACCGCGGTCTCCCGGTCCCGACCCGCTGGTTCGTCACCGCCGCCAAGGCGCTCGGCTGCCCGGTGCACGTCTGGACGGTGGATGCGCCGGGGCTGGCGCGGCGGCTCTGGGCGCGAGGCGTCGCCGGCATCGTCACCAACGCGCCCGGGACGATCCGGGCGGCGCGCGCCGAGCCCTGACCGGGTGTCGAATTTTGCAGCACCAGGTGTCGTAAATCTTTGCGATTTCACGCTGTACGGTTCGCGAACAGGTTGTGCGAAGCGGTCCGATTTAGCACCTTATGTCCGCCCCCAACGCCCTTTACCCCCACCCGGGAGGACGCATGGCGCGGTACGAGGCGCGGATCAAGGATCAGCACCGGCGCGAGTATCCCGAGCTCAAGTGGAACACGTGGTACGAAGTCAAGCCGCTCTGGCCGGGCATGCGGAAGCGCACCACGAATCTTGCGGGCGAGCGGTTGACTCGACTCAAGACCGCGCATGACTTCATCATGGTCCGTGCCGCTCACCTCGAGTTCCGGGAGCTCGGCGCTGTGGAGAAGGTCGCCTCGGCCTGACGGCGTCGCACTCGCACTCGCACTCGCACTCCTCGGCCATCCGGCCGAGGCACAGTCCCGGTACACTGCCGCCCAGTTCGATTCGACCCGCTTCCGTCACATCGCGCAGTCCGAGATCCAGACGATCGTCGCCGGGCGCGAGCGCCGCGAGCGGGTCGCCGTCGTGGGGCTGCTCACCGTCTATGGCGCACCGGGGGCGCCCGACACGGTCCCGCTCGAGGCGTGGTACGACTCGCTTCATGTGCGCCGGAGCAGCCGGGAGGGCACGCTGGAGCCCGATACCGACGGGATCATCGGCGGCCGGTACCGAGGAAGGCTCGCGCCCGACGGCGGCTACAGGCCGGACGCGCGCCCCTTCGTGCCGGAGGGCGTGGCGGAAGTGGTGGATGTCTCGCATACGCTGGAGGAGCTGTTCCCGCGATTGCCGCCCCGCCGGCTCCCCGTGGGCGGCGTCTGGCGCGATGCGGGCGGTCTCGAGATCCGCCGGCTGTCGGACAGCGTCGCGGGTGACACGTTGCTCCGGTTCAGGGCGAGGCTGACGCGCGCGGCCGACGCGCTGACCACCACCGGCGACAGCGGGTCGATCCCCGCGAAGCAGACCACCCGCGAGGACGAGACGTTCGCCTGGCATGTCCGGCGCGGGCTCGTGCGGCGGGACCGCACCATTGTGGTCGAGACGACGATTCCAGGGGGCGGCGCGGTGGGTCGGCCGGTGCGATCGCGACTCGAGCAGCACGTCGTCATCGAGCGCGTCCCGAAGGAGGGCCCCTAATCCCTCGCCCCGTGAATCAGTTGTTCTTTTGAATCGACCGTCGGATGAAGCGCTGTTCCGGATCGAACAGCAGGGCTGCGAGGCTCAAGGCCAGCACCGTCGTGGCGAGTAGCACCGCGACGTCGGTCGCGACGGCGAACTCGACCGGCTGGCGGAACGCGTGTCGCATCAGGTCCACCATGTAGGTGACCGGGTTCACCCGCGCGAGGGCGCGGAGCGGAACCGGCATTCCCCCGGTCGGGTACAGCGCACCGCTCACGAAGAGCAGGGGAAACAGAACCATGTTGATGATGCCGCCGAAGTTCTCCACCGACGAAAGCCGCGAGGCGATCAGGAGCCCGATTGTCCCGCTCGCGAGTGCCGCGAGTGCCAGCGCCGCGAATCCGCCCACGACGGCGGCGGCGTCTACGCCGATCACCAGCGGCGCCGAGAGCAGCACGATCCCACCCTGGAGGAGCCCCACGAGCGCCGCGGAGAGCGTGCGGCCGGCCAGGAGCGGCGCCGTACCCGAGGGGCTCGCCAGCATCAGCCGCAGCATGCCGAACTCGCGGTCGTAGACGGTGGAGATGGCGGTGAGCGTGCCGCCGAACAGTGCGCCCATCACGACGCCGCCTGGGTACGCGAAGGCGTGATACGGGATCCCGCCCTCGAGCCGCGCGATCGAATCGAAGCCGGCGCCCACCAGCAGCACCCACATGAACGGCCGCGCCACCCCGGCCAGGATGCGGCTCCGTTGGCGCACGCTCCGGATGAGATCGCGGGCGACGATGCCGCGCACGGTGGCGAGCGCGCTCACGCCTGGGTCCTCGCGAAGTAGACGTCCTCGAGTGTCGGCGGCCGGCGCACGAACCGCGTGAGATCGGGGGCCAGGGCCGCGAGCTCACCCACCCGGCCGCGGCCGCCGGCGACCCCCACCCGCCAACCGCGGTCGGTGCGCTGCGCCGTGCGAACGAGGCCCGCGGTTTCGAGCCGCCGCACCAGCGGTTCGGCGCCCTCCCCCTCGATCTCGGCGACCTCCTCGCCGATCGAGGCGCGGAGCGCCGCCGGCGCGGCATCGGCCACCACGCGGCCGCCCGCGAGCATTACCACACGATCGCTCGGCTCCGCCTCGGACAGGTAGTGCGTGGAGAACAGCACGGTGACGCCCCGGTCCCGGCGCTCGCCCTGGAGCAGCGCCCACATCCGGTCGCGGTGCTCGGGATCGAGCCCGACGGTCGGCTCGTCGAGGATCAGGAGGTCGGGCTGGTGGAGCGTGGCCCGCGCAATGTCGAGCAGCCGGCGCCAGCCGCCGGAGAGCTGCCTGGCGGGTTGCCCCGCCCGCTCGCGAAGACCCATGCGCTCGAGTGTCTGCGCCACTGCCCGGCGGCCCGCCTGCCCGTCCATCCCGGCCAGCCGAGAGGCAAAACGCAGGTTCTCCTCGACCGTCAGCAGCCCGTCCACGCTCGGCTCCTGGAACACCAGTCCGAGACGTCGGCGCACGGCGCGTCGTTCGCGCACCGTGTCGTGGCCGAACACGCACGCCGTACCCCGGGTCGGAGCGAGCAGCGTCGCCAGCAGCAGCATCGTCGTCGTCTTGCCCGCGCCGTTCGGCCCGAGCAAACCGACGAGGGCCCCGGCGGGGATCCGAAGCGTCAGGGCATCGAGTGCCCGCGTGCTTCCATGATCCCGGCCGAGGCCCCCGGTCTCGACGGCGGCCGCGCTCACGCGCCCGCGAGCTGCCGGTACTCGAACTCCGCCCCTTCGGTCTGCTCCACCGCTTCGTCGATGATGCGGCGGAACGGCGTCAGCGTGCACACCGGGTCGGGGTTGGCCGCGTCGCCAGTGAGCGCGTACGCCTGGCAGCGGCATCCCCCGAAATCCACCGCCTTTCGCGGGCACGAGCGACAGGGCTCCTTCATCCAGGAGTCGCCGCGGAACGCCTGGAACCCGGGTGACTCGTGCCAGATCGACTCGAGCGAATGCTCCCGCACGTTGGGGAACGTGAGGTTGGGAATCGAGCTCGCCGCATGGCAGGGCAGTGCGGTGCCCTCGGGCCCCACCACGATGTAGAACCGGCCCCAACCACCGTAACATGCCTTGGGGTACGCCTCGTGATAATCGGGGAGGACGAACAGGATCTGCATCTTCCCCTTGTAGCGGGCCATCCGGTCCTCGGCGATCTCCTTGGCGCGCGCCACCTGCTCGCGCGTGGGCATGAGCCAGGAGCGATTCTTGAGGCCCCACCCGTAGTATTGGGTGTTCGCGAGCTCGAGCCGGTCCGCGCCGGCATCGGCCGCAAAGTCGATGATCTCGCCGATGCGGTCGAGGTTCTGCCGGTGCAGCACGATGTTGACCGTGAACGCAAAGCCCAGCTCCTTCACGATCGCGATGGCCGCGCGCTTCTGCTTGACCGAGCTGACGCCGGCGATTCGTTCGGCGGACTCCGGGTCCACGTCCTGGACCGACACCTGGATGTGCTCGAGGCCCGCATCCTTGAGCCGCTCGGCGCGCTGCCGCGTGAGGCCAAGCCCCGACGTGACGAGTGTCTGGTAGAAGCCGAGTCGGTTTGCGTGCGCGGCCAGTTCCTCCAGGTCCTTCCGGACTAGCGGCTCGCCGCCGGACAGGCCGAGTTGCAGGACACCGAGATCGCGAGCCTGGCTGAAGACGCGCTTCCAATCGTCGGTGGAGATCTCCCGCTCCGCCCGGACGAGCTCGAGCGGATTCGAGCAGTACGGGCAGTGAAGGGGACAGCGATGGGTCAGCTCCGCGAGGAGCGTCGTGGGGCGTTCATTCGTCATTGAATCAGCTCCCGGGCCGCGAGGCCGGAGAGATACTCCGTCACGTCGGCGGCGACGTCAGTATGGTACTTCTCGCCAAGAATTCCGGCGATCTCGGCCACGCTGCGCTTCCCGTCCACCAGCTCGAGGATCGCCTTTCCGGTCTCATTCAGGAGCACCGCCCCCTCCGGATAGAGCAGCACGGGGCGCTGCCGTACGGGGTCGTAGCCGAGCCGGGCGAGGCGCCAGAGGCGCGGGACGGAATCGGCGGTGAGTGGCATCTACTCGGCGTACGCGTGGTGGATGGTATCGATCATCGCCCACAGCATGTCCAGCTTGAACCGGAGCGCCTCGAATGCCTTGCGCTGCGTCTCTGCCGTCGTGCAGTGCCGCTGCACGATGGCGAGCCCGTGGGTGACGTCGCGCGGTGCCTGCACCAGGCGACTCTTGAAGTAGTCGAGTCCCTCGGGAGGGATCCACGGGTAGTGTTTCGGAAACGCCTCGATCCGCTCGCCGTGGATCTTTGGCGCGAACAACTCGGTGAGCGACGCCGCGACCGCCTCGACCCACGGCTTCTGGCGGCAGAAGGTCACGTACGACTCGCAGATGAGCCGCACGCCGGGCAGCACGTGGCGCTCGTCCTCCATCTCGTCGCGCGGCACGCCGAGCGCGACACCCAGCCGGATCCAGAGCTCGATGCCGCCGGTGCCGGGCGCGGTGCCGTCGTGATCGATGATCCGCTCGATCCACACCCGCCGCACGTCGGCGTCGGGGCAGTTCATCAGGATCGCGGCGTCCTTCCGGGGCACCGCGCGCTGGTAGGCCAGCCGGTTCGCGGCCCAGCCCTGGAACTGCCTCGGCCTGAGCTTCCCCTCGTACATCAGGCGGTGAAACGGGTGCTGCACGTAGTACGACCCGTGGAATGACCGGAGCGCGCCCTCGAGCTCCGCTGCCGAAAGCGGGCGGTCGAGCTCGGGGATCTGCGCCCGGGGTCCGGTAGCCAAAGCCGATGCGGTGAGCGTTGCGGTCATCGTCTCACTCCCGGAGAAAAGCAGTCACACGGAGGCGCGGAGGACGCGGAGAACAACAATGCCCTTGTGGTCGCGGGTCCAACCAGGTGGATGCCCGAACGTGCGTTCAAATGAAAACTTGTTCTCCGCGTTCTCCGCGTTCTCCGCGTCTCCGTGTGACCCATCAGATATCGAACCTCATCCCATCCATTCCGACGACGACACCCGCGCGCTCGACGGCGGCCCGCTCGGGCGAGTCCTCGATCAGCATGGGATTCGTGTTGTTGATGTGAACGTACACCCGCGGCTTGACCGGAAGCGAGGCGAGCTGCTCCAGGCTTCCGCCGGGTCCGGAGAGCGGCAGATGATCCATCTGCCGGGCCGTCCGCTCGCCGATGCCGAGAGAGATCAGCTCGTCGTCGGTCCAGAAGGTGCCGTCGAACAGGAGCAGATCGGCTTGCGCCAGCCGGGCCAGCAGCAAGTTGTCGAGGCCGCCGCAAGCCGGTGCGTATGCCAGGGTGCCCGCGTTCGCTTCCCGCACGATCAGGCCCACTGTGTGGCCGGGCTCATCCGCGCCCGCGAACCTGGGCGGGCCGGCAGGCACCACAAATGCTTCGACCGAGAGGCCGCTGTCGGCGCCGTCCCGATACCGGAGCGGCACTGCCGAGCCGAGCGGCAGCTCGGTGGTCGCTACCTCGGCGAACGCCCGAGTCACGGGGAGCAGCCGGGAGTCGCGCTCGAGCGTGGTCAGCGTGGCGCAGGTCGCCCACAGCTGCAGCCGGCACCCTTCCCTGAGCAGCACGAGGCCGAGCGTGTGATCCAGCTCAGCGTCGGTGGCGACGATGCCTTCGACCGGCATGTGCCGCCTGCCGGCCGGCGGCCGGTCGGTCAGCGTTGCGAGCTGCCGGTGCACGTCCGGGGAAGCGTTGAGCAGGAACCAGCGGTCGCCGTCGGCGCTGACTGCAACCGACGACTGCATCCGGGGCCGGGCCCGACCGGGTTCGGCCCGGGCGACCCGGCAGCGCGGACACCAGCAGTTCCACTGCGGAAACCCACCGCCGGCGGCGGTGCCCAGCAGGACAACCTTCACAAGAACTCAGACCCCCGGAAACTCGACGGGCTCGCTTTCGCGAGCCCGTCGGAGTGTCGTGGCTCGAATTTAGAGCGTGGCGACGTAGGCGGTGACTTCCATGGTCACGGCGACGATGTCAGCTTCGGGCTTGGTCCACATGATGTGCTCTCCAGAACTGTGGTGGGTTGGGTCCAGCGGACCCGACTCGGTATTGATGGGGGCTTTCACCCAGCCGGATCGGTCTGCGACCCGACGACGCCCTTACTTTAGCAGGTCGTATGCCAATGATCGCGTGGCGTTGGCATTGTGCCACAAGTGATTGCAGTGCATTAGGATGCCAGCTCAGGTCCCGCTGGCGGTGACTGGTTGGTGAAAGTGGGGCAAGCGAGCCGGAACGGGTGATATCACCCACCAGTCGCGGGTTCCGTTCAGCCCTGGAGGCCGAACTTTTTCAATCGGTAACGCAGGGTATCGCGGCTGATGCCGAGCCGCTGGGCGGCGCGGGTCTGGTTGCCGCCGGCCTCGCGGAGGGCCTGCTCGATCAGCGTGCGCTCCCACGTGGCCAGGTCGATGCCCGGGGGCGGGAGCCCTGGGAGCGGCGCGCCGGCGTCGGCCGGGATCTCGGCAGCGACCGGGCCCGACTCCCGCCCTCTCCCGCCGTCTCCCGCCCCTTCAACCGGGCTCGTCAGCGAGAGGTGCTCCACGTCCAGCTCCGGTCCCTTGCTCCAGAGCACGGCCCGCTCGATTACATGGCTCAGCTCGCGCACGTTTCCCGGCCAGGGATACGCCAGCAGCCGTTCGCGTGCGGCCGGCTCGATCCGCTTGACCATCTTCCCGTACTTGGCGCTGAAGCGCCGGAGGAACGTGTCGGCCAGCAGCAGCACATCCTCGCCCCGCTCGCGCAGCGGCGGCAGGTGGATGGGAATGACGGCGAGCCTGAAGTAGAGATCCTTCCGGAACCGGTCCCGGCCGGACTCCAGCTCGAGGTCGCGGTTCGTGGCCGCGAGGATCCGCACGTCGACCTTGCGGTCCCTGACTCCACCCACCCGTCGCACGACCCGGTCCTCGATGGCGCGAAGCAGCTTGCCCTGGAGCGCCAGCTCGATGTCGCCCACTTCATCGAGGAGGAGGAACCCGCCCTCGGCCGCCTCGAACAGGCCGAGCTTGGACTCCTTGGCGTCGGTGAAGGCACCGCGCTCGTAGCCGAACAGCTCGGCCTCCATCAAGGTCGCGGGGAGGGCGGTGCAGTTCACGTCGATGAACGGCTTCGATGCGCGCGGGCCGGATGCGTGGATGGTACGGGCGACCAGCCCCTTGCCGGTGCCGGTCTCGCCGGTGATCAGGACGGGCGGCGTCTCGTCGAGCGCCGCGATCTGGCGCGCGCGGTCCATCACGGCGCGCATCGCGGGGGAGTTGCCGACGATGCCGGCGAACGCCTGATCCTCGCCCGCCGCCCGTCGGCGATAGTAGGAGAGCTCCTGCCGGAGGAGCGAGTTCTCCCGCGCGCGGTCGGCGAGCAGCTTCAGCTCTTCGAGATCCACCGGCTTCTTGACGTAGTCGAAGGCGCCGAGCTTCACCGCTTCGACCGCCTGCTCGATGGAGCCGTATGCGGTCATCACGATGACCGCGATCGATGGATCGAACTCGCGCACCCGCCGGAGCAGATCGATGCCGTGCATGCCCGGCAGCCGGACGTCGGTGAAGACCACGTCGGGCCGGAGCCGCTCGAGCGCGACGAGCGCCTGCTCGGCGTCGGGCGCGGTCTCCGCCTCGTACCCCGACTCGCCGAGGAACGCCTTCATCGCGCGGGCGAGCGTGCGCTCGTCGTCCACGATGAGGACGCTGCCGCCGCTCATGCGGTCGCCTCTGCGGGTTCCGCCGAGAGCGCGGGCAGCTGGAGGCGCACCGTGGTGCCTTCGCCCACCCGACTCTCGAGCGCCAACGCGCCGCCGTTCTGCTCCACATAGCGCTTGGCGATCGCGAGGCCGAGCCCCGTGCCCTCGGCGCGGGTGGTGAAGAACGGCTCGCAGACCTGGGATAGCACTTCGGGCGCGATCCCGCGGCCGGTATCCCGGATCTCCAGGAAGACCTCCCGCCCACTCCCGCCCGCTCCCGCCCGCTCCTCCCGACCGGTGACCACCAGCATGCCACCGTCCGGCATCGCATCGATCGCGTTCGACACGATCTCCACGATGGCCTGTTCCAGCTGCATCGGGTCCACCCGTACCTCCGGCAGCTCCGCGGGCAGGTTCATGCGGAGCTGGATCTGCCGCTCGCGCAGCAGCTCGGTGAAGCTCGGCAGCAGCCCTTCCACCAGTTGCTGGAGGCGTTCGACCATTGGGCGGTACGGCGCTGGGCGGGCGAAGCTCAGCAGGTGGTTGATCCGCCGGTCGAGCCGGTCCACCTCCTCGATGATGGCGTCGAGCTGTTCGCGCGCCGCTGGCGACTCGGGGTGCCGGCGGGCGAGCTGCGCCGAGGCGCGGAGGCTCGCGAGTGGGTTCCGCATCCCGTGCGCCACGGCGGCGGCCATCTCGCCGATGGACGCGAGCTTTCCCGACTGGACCAGCTGCGCCTGGGTGCGCTCGACCTGTTGCGTCATGCCCGCGAACGTGCGAGCCAGGTCGCCGATCTCGTCCCGCGACGTGGCGCGGATCGGGTGGTCCAGCCGTCCGGTGCCGACGATCGCCATGGCCTGAGTGAGCTCGCGCAGTGGCCGCGCGAGGCTCCGGGAGATGAGCCACGAGAAGAGGAGGCCGGCCGCGAGCGCGAGCGCAATCAGGCCGAGCAACACCCGATTCTCCGCGGCGAGGATCTCCTCGAGCCGGGCATACGCGCCACGGACGCTCGACTCCCGTGCCCGGCGGTAGATCTCACGGTTGAGAAGGGTGAGCGCTGGCAGCAGGCGGCTCTTGAGCTCGGTGCTTGCCAACTGAAATGCATCCTGCCGCCGGCCCGCCTCATGGAGCACGAAGATGCTGTCGCCCACGGCCTGGATCTGCCGCTGGACCTCGAATACGCCGTTCGCCAGATCCGACTCCTCCGGCCGGAGCTCGGCCTTCCAGCGCTCGCGCCAGTAGTCCACCACCTCGCCGTTGGCGCGGAACTCGTTGCGGGCGGTCGGATCCATCCCGCTCAGGTAGCGCCAGATGACCTCGCTCTGGTCGAACATGGCGGTCTCGAGCTCGGCGTAGGTCCGGGTTCGTGCCATGCTTTCGCCGAGTGCCTGGAGGGCCCGGCGCTCGAGCGCGTTGCTTCGGATGGCCTCGGTGCCTACCAACAGGGCGGGGAGGGCCATGAGCGAGAAGCCGAGCAGGAGTTTTCGCTGGAAGGTCACGCTAGGAACATGGGCGGGAGAAGGCGGGAGAGGGAGGGAGGGGGCGGGAGAAGGCGGGAGAAGGAGGGAGGGGGCGGGAGAAGGCTGTTGCCGCGCTTGCCGGCTCCCGCCTTCTCCCTCCCTCTCCCGACTTTTCTGCTATTGCCCGCATCTCATCGTATCCCTACAATTCGTGGAACAACCCCGGAGGCCGCGCCTGATGGCGGATGCGTTCCGCAGCTCCGACGATTTCGACGAACAAGCCCACCAGTTGTACAACGAAGGTCGCTACGACGACGCGCTCGCTCTCCTGAAAGAGGGCATCTCCCTCTACCCCGTTGCGGTCGAGCTCCACATCGGATCGGCCTATGCTTACCTCGCCCGGGAGGAGTACGCCTGGTCGCGCCGGAGCTTCGAGCGCGCGCTGGCGCTCGACCCCGACCACGAGGACGGCCTGGCGGGGCTCGGCGAGGTGCTGCTCAAGCTGGGCGAGCGAGGCGGCGCGCTCCGGACCTTCGAGCGGGTGGTGCTGCTCGGCTTCCAGGACGATCACGAGCTGATGCTTCAGATCGGGCGGGCGCTCTTTCGAGAGAGCCTGATCGGCCCGGCCCAACGCTTCTTCGACTTCGCCGCGGCCGCACAGCCCGAGTCGCCCGACGCGGCCGCCTGTCTCGGCTACGCCTGCCACCGGCTCGGCAACGACGCCGGGGCGCTGTTCTACCTCCGGCGTGCGCTCGAGCTCGAGCCGAGCTTCGCCGAAGCGCGGATCTATCTCGCCAACATGCTGTACGATCGGGGGGAGACCGAAGCGTCCCTGCACCATCTCCAGCGCACCCAGCCTGACGACCACTTCGACGAGCTCGGCATCTGGCGCACGATCGAGCTTCGCAAATCGATCTACCGGCTGCGGGACGACGATCCCGAGCTTCAGCCGTGGCTGACGCGCCTCGCGGAGGTCGCCGGCGACCCGGACGGCACCGAGCTGCTGCTCGCCGAGGTCGAAGCGCAGCAGCCCGACGGGTCGGTGCGCGATCCGCACCAGCTCGAGCTCTTCGGCACGCTGCTGAGCGAGCTGCATGCCATGCAGCGCCGCCCCCACCAGCCCCCACCAGGGGAGCCGCACATGGTCGGCACGCTCGCGGGGCACACGTTCCGCGGCACCTGGGAGGAGATCCTCCTTCAGATGAAGGCGGCCGATCGCGAGTGGGCCGATGCCTCCCTCACCGAATTCATGGCCAGCCTGGCGCGGCGCGGCCGGACCGAGACCGGCGTCGTGATCCCACTGACCGATGCGGAGGCGTTCATCCGCGGCAGCGCGCAGGCGGGGGTGTTGCGCATCATCCAGTGATCGAGATCGCCGCGCTCGCAAAGACCTACCGATCGCTCCTCGGCAGCCGGACCGTACCCGCCCTCGACGACGTCACCCTGGCGATCGCCCCGGGTGAGGTCGTCGGCATTGCCGGCCCCAACGGCGCCGGCAAGTCCACCCTGATCTCCATCCTGCTCGGCTTCCTCAATCCCACCAGCGGCCAGGTGCGGATCGCCGGCCAGGCGCCGAGAGCCTACGTCGAACGCCGCGGCGCCTCGTATCTGCCGGAGCTGCTCCTGCTGCCGCCCCGCTGGACCGCCGAGGTCGCGCTCCGCCGGCACGCGACGCTGGCGGGGCTGCCGGCCGACGAGGTCGGCGCGCGGGCCGCCCGCATGGTGGAGTGGCTCGGGCTCGCGGAGCACCGGCGGAAGGACGTGCGCCAGCTCTCGAAGGGGACCCTGCAACGGCTCGGCCTGGCGCAGGCGCTGATCGGCGACAGCGACCTCGTCGTCTTAGACGAGCCCACCCACGGACTCGACCCGCTGTGGACCCAGCGCTTCCGCGACATCGTGCGTGAGCTCCGCCGCCCCGGCCGCTGCATCCTCATCGCCTCGCACGATCTCGACGAGCTGGAGCGCGTCGCCGACCGGGTGGCCATCCTTCACCAGGGCCGTCTGGAGCGCGTGGTCACGGCCGGCGTGGGCGCCGCGGCGGAGGAGCCCGCCGTCTATCGGCTCGGCGCCACCGGCGCGGAGGGCGCCGTCGCGCGCGTCTTCCCATCGGCGACTCCCGTCGAGGGTCGCGCGAACGAGTGGCGGGTGCGCGGCCGGGTCGCCGAACTCAATCGCGGTCTGGCCGAGCTGATCGGCGCGGGCGCCGTCGTCGTGTCGTTCGCGCCCGAGGCGAGCCGGCTCGAGAGCGAGTTCCGCGCGGCGGTGGAGGGACGATGAGAGTGCTGCCGCTCCGCTACCTGCCGTGGATGGCCTGGGACGTGGCCCGCGGACCGGGCGCCGGCATGGCGGTCGTCGGTGTGCTCGCCGCATTTCTCATCACCAGCATGACCGTGGTGACGAGCGGCAGTGGTGGTGAAGCGGCGGTGTTTCTCGCGATCCTCGATTTCGCCGTGACGGTGTTCGCGCTCCTGGCCACGGCCGGCGTCGTGAGCGCAGACTTCACCCTCGGCTACTACCGCACGCTGTTTGCACGTCCGGTGAGCCCGCCGCTGTACTATCTCCAGCGCTGGATCCTGGGCGGCACTGCCGTGCTGATCGTCACCGGCGTCGTGGGCTTCGCGGCCGCGGGCCGCATCGGTGCGGACCTCCCGATCGGGAGAGTGCTGGTCCAGTCCGCCCTCTTCTATCTGCTGCTCGGTGGACTCGTCTTCCTGCTCTCCACTGTCACCCGCCGCGACTGGCTCATCGCCGTCCTCGTCGTGGCCGCGCACGCGGGGCTCGGCCTGGCACGGAGCCTGGGCGCGGCGGCATCCGGCGCGGCGGCCGTGCTGTACACGGTGCTGCCGCCGTTCGGGCTGGTGGATGTGAGCGAGCCGGTACCGGTGGGCGCCGACCTCCTCCACGTTATTCTGTACGGCATCGCGCTGGTCGGCGCGGCGCTTTCCGTGATTCGCCTCCGGCCGCTCGCCCGGGGCGCCCGCGAGTGATCCGCCGCTGGACCGAGGGCGTCGCGCGCGAGGTGCTGCCGAACGGGCTCACCCTGCTTGCGCAGCGCGAGCCGTCGGCACCCGTGATCGCGGTAGTCACCCACGTGAAAGCCGGATTCTTCGACGAGCCGGACCGGTGGGTGGGGATCTCCCACGTGCTGGAGCACATGTTCTTCAAGGGCACGCCCACGCGGGGCGTGGGCCAGATCGCCCGGGAGACCAAGGCGGCGGGCGGCTATCTGAACGCCAGCACGAGCTACGACCACACCACGTACTTCACCGTGCTGCCCGCCCGGAGCCTCGCGGCCGGGCTCGAGGTCCAGGCCGATGCGCTGCGCCATCCGCTCATCGACCCTGGCGAGCTGGTGCGCGAGCTCCAGGTGATCATCCAGGAGGCCAAACGCAAACTCGACGCGCCCTCCGCGGTCACCTACGAGACGCTGTACGAGGTGATGTTCGACCGGCACCGCATCCGGCGCTGGCGCATCGGGTACGAGTCCCAGCTTGCGGGGTTCACCCGCGACGACCTCTGGGGCTATTACTCCTCCCGCTACGTGCCCGCACGCACCATCGTCGCGATCGTGGGCGATGTGCCGATCGATCGCATGCTGGCGCTCGGACGCATGGCCTACGGCGACTGGGTCGCCGCGCCCGCCACGTATGACCCTTCGCCGGAGGAGCCGCCGCGACAGGAAGTACGCGCCCGCACACTCCGAGGCGACGTGAGCCGGGCGGAGCTCGCCCTCGGATGGCGCGCGGTGCCGCCCACTCACCCCGACTCGCCACCGCTCGATCTCGCGGCCGCGGTGCTCGGCGCCGGACGCGGAAGCTGGCTGTATCGCGCGCTCCGCGAGCCCGGGATCGTCACCGGCATCACCGTCCACAACTATGGGCCGACGGAGCTCGGCGTCTTTGCCGTCACCACCGATCTGGACCCCGTCCGGCTGCACCAGGCGGTCGACGGCGTGGCGGAAGCGACCACCCGGCTGGCGCTGACCGGACCGTCGGACGCCGAGCTCGATCGCGCGCGCACGCTGCTGCTGTCGCGCTGGATGCGGCGCCTCGAGTCCATGGAAGGGCGCGCATCCGCGCTCGCCGCCGCCGAAGCGCTGGGCGGTCTGGACGAGATGGACCGCGAGTACGCAGCGCTCGCGGCCGCGACGCCCGCCGACGTGCGGGCCGCCGCAGTCCGCTACCTGACGCCCGACGCCGTCTCCGCCGTGGCGTATCTGCCGAAGGACCGCGGCGACGACCTCACGGCGGATCGCCTCGGCCGCGCGTTTGCGGTGACGCGGTTGCGGGTGATCCCGACTCCGAATGGAGCTCCGGTCCGCTCCCGCCCGCCTGCCCCGGCTCCCATCCGGGGCAGTGTGCGCTACGGGACTCTGCACGTGTCCCTGGCCGGCGCCGATGTCCTCGTGCGGCGGAAGTCGGGCGTGCCGGCGGTGACGCTCGGCATGTACCTGCCGCGGGTCGAGCTCGATCCGCCCTCGCAGGCCGGACTCGGCGCGCTGGCCGCGCGGAGCGCCGTCCGTGGCGCCGGTGGGCTCGACGCCGCCGGGCTCGCGTTCGCGGCGGAGCGGCTCGGCGGCACGCTCGGCGCCGCGGTCGCGTCCGACTGGCTCGGCTTCGGGACGACCGTCCTGGCGGACCGGGTGGCCGTCGCCGCGGCGCTGCTCCGGCTCCTCTACACCGAGCCCACGCTCGCCGACGCGGACGTGTTGACCGAGCGATCGCTGATGGTCGCGGAGGCGGTCCAGGTCGTGGACGACATGTTCCGCTTCCCGTTCCAGCTCGCGTTCCGGGCGGCCTTCGGCGAGCGCGGCTACGGGCTGCCGGCGGGCGGACTGCCGGAGACTCTCCCGGCGATCGCGGCCGCCGACGTGCGACGGTGGCACGCCGACGCGATGCTTCGAGCGAGGCCCGTGGTGGTAGCGGTCGGCGAGATCGATCCCGAGCGCGCGGCCGATCTTCTCGCGGCTGCGTTCGGCGACCTGTCCGACCGGGCGTTCCCGTCGCTTCCCTCGACCCAGCCCTGGGCACTGGGGGCCGAGCCGGTCCAGCGCGCCGCCGCCCGCGAAAAGGCGCAGAGCGCGCTGGCGATGGTGTTTCGGGGGCCGGAGCGTCGGAACCCGATGCGCCACGCGGCGGATGTGTGGGCGGCGGTGGCGAGCGGGCTCGGCGGCCGCATGTTCGAGGCGCTGCGCGATCGCCGCTCGCTGGCGTACACGGTCATGGCCTCCTCGTGGCAGAAGGGGCGCGCCGGGGCGCTGCTCACCTACATCGCCACGTCGCCCGAGCGGGAGGAGGAAGCCCGCACGGCGATGCTCGAGGAGCTGGCACGCTTCGCCCGCCAGCCAGTCACCGGCGACGAGCTGGCGCAGGCCATCAGCTATCTCGGCGGGCAGGCCGAGGTCAGGCAGCAGAGCGGCGGCGCCGTTGCCGGCCACCTGCTCGAGGCATGGCTGATTGGGGATGGGCTGGAAGAGCTGGCCGACCCGGGCGCGGCGTATCGGCGCGTCACGGCGGCGGACGTACAGGATGTGGCGATGCGCTACCTCGCGGACGGCGCGCGGGCCGAGGGCGTCGTCCGCGGCACCGGGGCCAGCCGCTAGGCGCCCGGCATGGCTCTCCCGCCGCTGGGTGCCAGCCGGCGCGTGATCACGTCGACGCCCTGGGCGGCCCGTGCCGGGGCGCGCGCCACGACGTCCACCAGGCAGAGCCCCTCCTGCGGCGACGTATGGAGGACGATGTGTCCTTCGCGGCACAACAGCCCGACGGCG
This sequence comes from Gemmatimonadales bacterium, assembly GCA_050733215.1. GTDB lineage: Bacteria > Gemmatimonadota > Gemmatimonadetes > Gemmatimonadales > GWC2-71-9 > DASQPE01. The sequence goes on along the minus strand of JBOHSN010000045.1, from coordinate 8,910 downwards.
AGCGAGCCGGTGGTGTGCTTCACGATCGGCGGGGCGTGCGGCGGTATGCCGACGGCGCCTGCGGCCGCGACCACCAGAGCCGATAACGCGGCCGTGTCGGCCAGCCGTTCGGCGGGTACGTCCCGCAACTCGACCACCGCATGATCGAACGCGCGGGTGGGCGTCGCGCTCATGCGCGCGCCGGGAAATCCGCTACGGCTGAGCGGTAACCGTCGGGCAGCCCGACCTCGTACCACGCCGCCTCCGACCGGGCGCCGGCGAGCTGGCCACGCCGAGCGAGGCCCCGGAGCACGGCCAGACCATCCACTTCGGTTCCCGCCGGGGCCTCACGCGCGGTGGCCTCCAGCTCGGCGAAAACGTCGCCCGGAAAGACGAACCGCCCGAGAAGCCGGGCCGGGCGCCCGCCTCCATTGAGCGGCTCGGCATCGACCGCCACATCGGTCACCTGCAACCCCTCGCCGGCTTCCCGAACGGTGGCCGGTCGAGCGCCGCTCCGCCCGGGCGGGAACGGGCCGTTCGGCGCGGCTACCAGCGCCGCGGCGAGTCCGCCGTCACGGTGGACATCGACGACCGCGCGGGTGGGATTCGGACCGCGGAACAGAAACTCGGGGAGGATGGCCGCGAATGGTGCCCCCTCGAGCAGATCGCGGGCATGCAGGAACGCGTCGCCCAGACCGCGCGGGCGCTGCTGGGCAACGAACTCGAGCTCCAACGGTCCCTGATATGTCCGGGCCGCCGTCTCGAGCGCGGGCTTGAGTGGGCTGGTGATCAGAATGGCGCGGAGCAGCCCCGCATCGGCGATTTCGTCGAGGGTCCAGCAGAGCACCGGCCGGAGCCCGACCGGCAGCAACTCTTTCGGCAGCCAGCGCGTGATCGGCTGGAGTCTCGTGCCGAGCCCGCCGCAGGGGATGACCGCCGTGTCCAGCATGAAAGGGAAGCCGACGGAAGGAGGGGGGCTGGTGACGAGTCGCGGCCTGCATCGCCCGGCGTATATGTTAGGACTCTCACGCCGGCGGCAACAATGTCCGAAGGTAGTCCTGCCCGGATAGGCGAGCAAGAGCGACCACGCTGGAGCGCGGCCGATCTGCTCACGGCCATACGCCTGCCGCTCGCGCTGGCGTTTCCGCTCGCCTCGGGTCCGGAACTTCGCTTCGTCATTCTACTTGCAGCCGCCGGCAGCGACTTGCTGGACGGCCGCGTGGCGCGCCGCTACGGGGGGTCGCGCATGGGCGCCGTGCTCGACCCGGTCGCCGATAAGCTCTTCATGGCCTCGGCGTTCGGCGTCGTGGCGTTCTCCGGCCGGCTCGCCTGGTACGAGGTGGCGGCGGCCCTCGTTCGCGACATCGTCGCGACCATCGCATTCATCGTCACCGCCTTCCGGGGCAGACCCAGCACGATTCCGGCCCGCCCGGGTGGCAAGGCGGTCACCATCGGCCAGGTGCTGACCCTGGTCGCGTTCCTGTACGAGTCCTCCCTCTTGCGCCCGTTGGCCTGGGCCACCGCCGGTGCCGGACTGTACGCCATCTGGGACTACACCCGCGTCGCGAGTCGCGAGAAGCGCGCGCTCAGGATCTGATCGAGCGTTTCACCCACAGAGAACGCAGAGAACACAGAACGGTCATGCCTCACAAGAACGACCATTGAACCGCAGAGGCGCGGAGCCGCAGAGAGATCTCAACGGATCCGTTGTGGTCTCATGCCCAGAGATCGCGCTTCCTGAGCATGAAACCCAACGCAGCATCACAGATCTCTGCGTCTCCACGCCTCTGCGGTTCAACAGCATGTCGCAACCGGGAATTCTCTGTGTTCTCTGTGGTTGACCAACGTCATGACTGACAACCCAACCAGACGCGCCGAGGTCAGGTGGGAAGGCGGCATGCGGTTCCGCGGCGGCGAGGTGGGCGGCCCGGCGACGCTGCTCGACGCGGACGGCGCCGAAGCGCCCGGCCCCTTCATCGCGCTGCTGCTCGCGACCGGCGCTTGTGCGGCGTCGGACATCGTCTCGATCCTCGCCAAGATGCGGGTGGCGCTCGCCGATGCACGCGTGGACCTCACGGCCACCCGGCGGGACGAGCACCCGCGCCGGCTGGTCGCGTTGCACCTCGTCTTCCACCTCCGAGGCGAGGGGCTGACCGAGGCCAATGCCGCCCGCGCGGTCGATCTCTCCCTCACCAAGTACTGCTCGGTTCTCGCGAGCCTCGCAGCGGACGCGACCGTCACGCATGCGATCCGGCTCGGTTAGCCTGCTCGCCGTAGGAGGGATGGCGTGGGCCATCCCTGTCACGGCGCAGCGGGTGACCGAGCTCGGCGTGCAGACGCTCGTGGCCACGTCGAGTCCGACGCTGGTCGTCGGAGGCGTCTATGGAGCGGTGCGCGCCTCTCAACGGGTTCGGCTCGCCCTCACCGCGGGAGCCGGCGTAGCCGACGGCGATCCGGCGGGGCGGGGTGAGCTGCTGAGTCATTTTCTCCTGAACCCCGCCGCGCGTCGTGGTGCCGGTGCCTACCTTGGCGGCGGAGTGGCGGGGGTGACGGGTCCGGTGGACGAGGGTTATGTCCTGCTGCTGATCGGCCTGGAGTCCGGACCCGGCGCGAGGTCCGGGTGGGCGATCGAGCTCGGTGTGGGGGGTGGCCTGCGGGTCGCGGCGGGGTATCGCTGGCGCCGTCATCCGCGGCGATCGCGATGCCGAGGGAAAACGAGTCCGCCCCGAGATCGTGTCCCGGGGCGGGTGCCAACACGCGCGCTAGCTGCTATCAGACCGCGACGGAATCGGCCTTGAGCTGTCCGATCGGGTCGGTGCGACGCTGCACCGGCTGGCAGTACCGCTCGCCCAGGGCGCGGAGCTGGGCCAACTCGGGCTCCCGGAGCTCGGGATAGCGCTCCGCGAGGTACTGCATGGTGTCGTCGAACCAGTCCTTCTGGTGCTCGACCAGGGCCTCGATGACGCCGCAGCGCAGAATGTGGCTGAACAACTCGTCACGCGCCTGATCGAAAGCCGATGCTTCGGTGATTCGTTTCGTCGTCGTCTTCTTCTTTGTCGTCACTCTACCGTCCTTGGGGTTCACGTATGGGCGCGCTCGCGCGCCGGCGCAGAAGGATAACCAGCCGGGCCCTCGCATGGAAGTCTGGCCCCACCTCCATATTGTGTCCCTGATTACATTTATCGGCGGTTCATCATCGAATCTCGACGTCGGGTCGTTGCCGGGCCCGCGAGGAAGTCATGGCAGAGCACGACGAGGTGTACGATCAGGGCAGGGCGGACCGTCTCGTGGAGCTGCTGCGGGCGCTGGCCAACCGGATTCAGGAGCTGGACGGCCACGGACGGCTGCTGAGCGACAGCGGCGTGCCCGAGCTGCTCCGCCTCATGGGTGACGCCCGCACCGAGCTGTTTCACTACGAGGTGCGGAGCACCTACGACACGCCGGAAGTGGCCGAGAGCCGCCGGATCGTGGACGAGGCGCGGCGCACCGATGTGTTTCCCCCCGATGAATCAGAGGACGACGAGCCATGGCGGGGACCCCAGCCGGGTTGAAGCGGTTCTACCTCCTGCTCACCGCCGTGGCGGTGATCGGAGTCGGCGCTCTGGCCTGGGTACTCGCCCGGCCGTCCACGGTCAGCATCCCGGCAAACGTCACGGTCCAGGCTTCCGACACCGCGGGCTTCCGCGGGTACGTCCTCGGCGAAGCCGGGGCTCCGCTCGAATTCACCGAGTTCGCCGACTACCAGTGTCCGTTCTGCCAGACCTTCGCCACGCTCCAGGTGCCCACGATCCGGAAACGGCTGATCGAGACCGGCCGCGTCCGCTGGCGCTTCCGCGACTTCCCGCTGCAGCAGCACCGCCACGCGCGGCTCGCCGCGCACGCGGCCGCGTGCGGGGACGAACAGGGCAAGTTCTGGCCGATGCACGACCGCATCTTCGAGGGCCAGCCGGAATGGGCCGAGGAGCGCGACGCCTCGACGCTCTTCCGCCGCTACGCCGCCGAAATCGGGCTCGACCCGTCGAAGTACGACGCATGCATGGCTTCCGCGAAATACGCCGGGCGCATCCAGGCGAGCTACGAGAATGGGATCAGGCTGGGCGTCTCGTCCACGCCCACGCTGTTCGTGGGCGGGCGGCTCTACCAGGGACGCTTCGACTCGGATGCGATCGTTCGCCTGGCCGATTCCATCGCGGCCGCGCGCCCGGCCCAGTGAACCTCCATCAGCGCTGACGTGTCCCACCCGGGCAAAGCCCCGCCCTCCAGCCGGGCGCTCGCGGGTCTGGCGCTCGCCGCACTCGGCGTCGTCTACGGGGACATCGGCACCAGCCCGCTCTACGCGCTCAAGGAGTGCTTCAGCGGAACCTACGGTGTGGCACCCACCCGCGAGAACGTGCTCGGCGTCCTCTCGCTGGTGTTCTGGTCGCTGAACATCGTCGTCACGTTCAAGTATCTCAGCCTGGTCATGCGGGCGGACAACCGGGGCGAGGGCGGGATCTTCGCGCTGCTCGCGCTCGTGCGCCACGGCGACCGGCCGAGCCGGGGCCGGCATCTGCTGATCGCGGTGGGACTTTTCGGCGCTGCCCTGCTGTACGGCGACGGGATCATCACGCCGGCGATCTCCGTGATGGGCGCCGTGGAAGGCCTGAGCGTCGCCACCCCTGCATTGGAACCCTACGTGGTCTGGATCGCCGTCGCGATCATCCTGTCGCTGTTCCTCGTGCAGCGGCACGGCACGGCCGATGTGGGTCGGGTGTTCGGCCCCGTGACCACCGTCTGGTTCGTGTGCATCGCGCTGCTCGGCATTCGCGGCATCCTGCTGGATCCGCAGGTGCTTGCGGCGCTCAACCCCTGGTATGCGGCCGAGTTCTTCGCCCGGCACGGGTGGCAGGGGCTCACGATCCTCACAGCGGTGGTTCTGGTGATCACCGGCGGCGAGGCGCTCTACGCTGATATGGGGCACTTCGGTCGGCGCCCGATCCGGATCGCCTGGTTCGCCGTGGTGCTGCCGGCGCTCATGCTCAACTATCTGGGGCAGGGCGCGCTGCTGCTCTCGAACCCTGCGGCCGCCGTCAACCCGTTCTACTCGCTCGTGCCGTCCTGGGGCCTCTATCCGATGGTGGGGATCGCGACCGCCGCGGCCGTCGTCGCCTCGCAGGCGCTGATCTCCGGCGCGTTCTCGCTCACCCGGCAGGCGGTCCAGCTCGGCTACTCACCCCGGGTCAGCATCGTCCACACGTCGCGCACGGAGATGGGGCAGATCTTCATCCCGCAGGCGAACACGGCGCTGATGCTCGCGTGCGTCGGGTTGGTGCTGGGGTTCCGGAGCTCCAGCAATCTCGCGGGGGCGTACGGCATCGCGGTCGCGTGGACGATGGCCATTACCTCGATCCTCTTCGCCGTGGTGGCGCGGGAGCTGTGGCGCTGGCCGTGGTGGAAGATCGCGCTGATCGTGGGTCCGCTGTTTCTGGTGGACGTGGCGTTCGCGGGCGCCAACCTGCTCAAGCTCGAGGAGGGAGGCTGGTTCCCCCTGGTGGCGGCCGGGCTGATCTACGTGCTGATGTCCACCTGGAAGCGGGGCCGCGACCGGATCTCGCAGATCTCCACCGAGAACACCCTGCCGATCGAGCTATTCCTCACCGACGTCGCGCGGCGCAAGCCGCCGCGGGTGCCCGGCGTGGCGGTCTTCCTCACGTCCATCGAGGGCGGTGCGCCGCCCGTCCTGCTGCACCACCTCAAGCACAACAAGGTGCTGCACGAGCGCGTGGTCCTGATGTCGGTGCGGACCGAAGAATTCCCGATGGTGGATAACGACGAGCGGGTGCGCTGCAGCGCGCTGGGGGAGGGCTTCTATCAGGTCGTGGCCCGCTACGGGTTCATGGAAACCCCCGACGTGCCGGACGCACTGCGGCTGCTGGGCGAGCCGAGCAATCCGAACCCGGTCAAGCTCAAGCCGATGGAGGCGAGCTTTTATCTGGGGCGCGAGACGATCATCCCGACCGGAAAGGGTTGGATGGCGCGCTGGCGCAAGCAGCTGTTCACGGTGATGGCGCGGAATGCGCAGTCGGCTGCGGCATTCTTCAACCTGCCGCCTAACCGAGTGGTGGAGCTGGGGGCGCAGATCCAACTGTAGGGAGAAGAGGGCGGGAGGGGACGGGAGAGGGCGGAAGAAGGAGCTGCGTTGCGAGGATCGAGATCTTACCCGCGAGCTCCCTCTCCCGCCTGCTCCCGCCCTATCCTTCCTTTTCCTCATACATCTCTTTCAGCCGGTTGACCACCGCGGGATCCGCGAGTGTGGTCGTATCGCCCAGCGCCTTTCCCTCCGCGATATCCCGCAGCAGCCGCCGCATGATTTTTCCGCTCCGCGTCTTGGGGAGATCCGCCGAGAAGAGGATGTCATCGGGACGGGCGATCGCCCCGATCTTCTTCGTCACGTGCTCCTTGAGGTCGTCCTTGAGCTCGGCCGAGTTCTGCCGCCCGTCCTTGAGCGTGACGAACGCCGCGATCGCCTGCCCCTTGAGATCGTGGTGCTTGCCCACGACCGCCGCCTCCGCGACGGCGGGATGGTCCACCAGCGCACTCTCCACCTCCATCGTACCGATCCGGTGGCCGGCGACGTTCAGCACGTCATCGACGCGCCCGAGCACCCACCAGTAGCCGTCCTCGTCCACCTTGGCGCCGTCACCTGCGAAGTAGCGGCCAGGGAATCGGCTCCAGTAGGTCTCCTGGTAGCGCGCATCGTCGCCCCAGATGGTGCGAAGCATGCCCGGCCACGGCTCGCTCAGCGTCAGGAATCCGCCTCCGCGCTGGAGCGGCGTGCCACCGGTATCCACCAGCTCGGCCGAGATGCCGGGCAGCGGGAGGGTGGCCGAGCCGGGCTTCGTCGTGGTCACGCCGGGCAGCGGCGAGATCATGATGCCGCCGGTCTCGGTCTGCCACCACGTGTCCACGATGGGGCAGCGAGACCCGCCGATGTGCTCGTGATACCACATCCACGCTTCGGGGTTGATCGGCTCGCCCACCGAGCCCAGAAGGCGGAGGGTGGAGAGATCGTGGGCCGCCGGATGCTCCGGGCCCCACTTCATGAACGCGCGGATCGCGGTGGGGGCGGTGTAGAACACGGTGACGCCGTAGCGCGCGACGATCTTCCAGAAGCGGTCGCGTTCGGGCCAGTCGGGCGCGCCCTCGTACATCAGCACCGTGGCGCCGAGCGCGAGCGGCCCGTACACGACGTAGGAATGGCCCGTGACCCACCCGATATCCGCCGTGCACCAGAACACATCGTCTTCCTTGAGGTCGAAGACGTACCTGGTGGTGGATGCTACCTGCGTGAGATACCCGCCCGTCGTGTGGACGATCCCCTTCGGCTTGCCGGTGGTGCCGGACGTGTAGAGGATGAACAGCACATCCTCGGCATCCATTGCCTCGGGCTTCGAGGCGGGCGTCTCGCGGTCGAGTAGCCGGTGCCACCAATGGTCGCGTCCTTCGATCATCTCGGCAAACGACTCGTCCCCGGGGCTTCCGGGCCGCCGCTGGACCACGACGGTGTGGCGGATCGACGGGCAATCGGTGAGCGCCTCGTCGGCGAACCGCTTGAGCGGCACCACCTGCCCCCGGCGATAGCCGCCGTCGGCGGTAATGAGACAGACAGCCTGGGCATCGTTGATCCGGTCGCGGAGCGATTCGGCGGAGAATCCGCCAAACACCACCGAGTGCGCGGCGCCGATCCGGGCGCAGGCCAGCATCGCGATCGCCGCCTCGGGGATCATGGGCAGGTAGATCGCGACCCGGTCGCCGCGCCGCACGCCGAGCCGGCGGAGGGCGTTGGCGCAGCGGCCCACCTCCCGCGCCAGCTCCCAGTAGGTGATCACCCGCCGGTCGCCGGGCTCGCCTTCCCAGATGATCGCCGCCTTGTTGCGCCGCGGGCCGGCGAGGTGCCGATCCACGCAGTTGGCGGATACGTTCAGCGTTCCGCCGGTGAACCACTTCGCATGCGGCAGGGTCCAGTCGAGCACCCGGCTCCAGGGCGTGATCCACTCGAGCGTGCGCGCCTCGTCGGCCCAGAACTGAAGCCGGTCGCGCCCGGCCCGCTCGTAGAGCTCCCGGGTGGCCGTTGCACGCGCCGCGAACTCGGCGGGCGGAGGGAAGCGGCGCTGCTCGGAGAGGAGCGTGTCGAGCTGGCCGGCGTCGGGCGTGCGAGGCGGCATGCGAAGCGTCAGAGCTGAAGGGAAGGGGAACCTACGCGGGGCGGCGGCGGCGGACCAGAGGCGGATTGCGATTCTCCCGACTCTGTCGCGGAGTGCGGTCCGAAGTGGGGTGGCGAGGTCCGCTGCAAGCGTTTGCAAAGGGGCCCCGGGATTGGGGTTGCGAGGGCTGGCACCGCTCTCGCCTTTCCCGGGGGCACGCGGCCACAGTGGTCGCGGACAACCTACATCCGCCCGATAAGAGCACACCCGGAGCGATCCGGGGCCGCAAAACTAGAGGTCTCACAACGACCCGTCGTCGGGTGAGATAGCTCGGTGCCGAAGGTGGAAAGCCTGCCTGCGCGAAGTTCGCAGGGCTTGTCGGGTGTGGGAGGATGCTATGTCATCCGCACACGCGACAGCTCGCGAGCTGTTCGCCCCCGAGCGTCTCGGGCTGGAGACGCGCGTCGAATTCCGCACTGCCGCGGTCGAGCTGCTCGACCGCCTGCCCAGGGACGTGGGCACCCTCGTCATCGACCTGACGCCGACGCGCCAGGTCGATTCCGCCGGACTCGGCGTGCTGATGCTGATCCAGCGGCACGCCGCCGAGCGGCGCCAGACCGTGGTCCTGCGGCACCCGAGCGACGAGCTCCGCTTCCTCCTGGCCATCACGAAGCTGGCCGAGCTGTTCCGGATCGAGCCGCCACGGGAGCCCCGCGGCGGGGCTCGGGCTACCGACCGGACTATGGAC